>PAVW01000021.1 GCA_002713205.1 Nitrososphaerota archaeon | reverse complement strand
GTCTTTCTGCCTCTTTTCTTTACTTCAACTTCTGGTTCTATAGAAATTTTACTCTTAGGCCTGCCTCTTTTCTTTACTTCAACTTCTGGTTCTATAGAAATTTTACTCTTAGGCCTGCCTCCTTTGACTTTTTTATTATTTTTTATATTTTGATTGCTTGATTTATCTTTAGCCTTGTCATTTTTTTTAGAACTCGTTTTGGGTATATTATTTACCATTTAAAAACATCCGTAGAAGAAATATCACAATTTCGATATATTTGAAGTTTTCATTTTATTTTAATAATTTGTTTAATTTTATATTTGTTAAGAATTTCACGAGTTCTATTCCTTATTGTAACCTCAGTTATATCTGCATATTCTGCAATTTCTCTTTGTGGGATTTTTTCACCTATCATAACCGATGATATATATATAAAAGCCGCAGCTATTCCAACAGGAGATTTCCCACTTGATAGAGTGGAATCTTTAATTTGTGAAGAAATTGTTATTGCCAATCTCTCTATTTTGGGGTTTAAGTTTGCAATATTTACTATTTTTGAAATGTATGTTTTTAATGAGTGTAATGGAACATATTCTTGATTACCTTCTTTTAAAATTAGCCTATAATATCTTGATACAGTGGCTCTTGGTAAATCTGCAACATTGGCAACTTCTCCTATAGATCTACTAGTTCTGCATCTTCTACACGCCAAATAAATTGATGCTGCTGCCATTCCATTGATGGATTTGCTCTTTGCAGTTCCAGTTCTTAATGCACTTCTATAGATATGAGCTGCAGTTTCTGAAGTAGATTTTGGTAACGTTAAATGATCTGAAAATTCAGTTATTTTTCCCAACACATTAGCTAATCCTCTTTCACGCGAGGATGAGGTACGGATCCGCCTTTGCCATTTCTTCATTCGTTGGATTGATTTATCTGAATAACTATCTTTTGAAGAATTAGAATCAGTTTCTCCAATCTGAGTTGTTAATCCAAAATCATGTAATGCTAAACTTATTGGTGCACCTGTTCTTACTCTTTTTATTTTATCTTCTGAATTAATTGCTTTCCATTCTGGCCCAGAATCGATCATATGATCTACTCCTACTACGCCACAAGTTGGACAAACAACTTCTCCTTTTTCTACATCTCCTATTAGTGATGTTTTACAAAAATTACAAAACGCTTCTTCACTGTTTCTAGTAATCAAATATCAGTCTTTATACACTTTCTTACCTATAACTCTTTTAGCTTTTTCGCTTAGTGTAATCGCAGAAATATACGGTGAATTAATTGGACCAAATATTTCCTGAATCTTTGCAATTTTATTTCCACGTTTATCAAAGATGAATGAATTTGCAGATGTTTCACTTTCACATTTAATTATTAATCTACCACTTTTTGCTATATGCATAGCAATTCCTAAATATTTCACAAATATGGAAGATGATTTATATTATTAATTATTTATCTTTTAAATATATTTTTTTTTAAATATGTATATTTGCTTAATATTATTTGATTGTTGTATTTTCAGATTTTTTTAATAATTATATTCTATTAATATTAAACAAAACTAGGGCTCGTAGCTCAGCTTGGATAGAGCATCGGCCCTCTAATTTAGAGGAAAGCCGGGGGTCGTGGGTTCGAATCCCTCCGGGCCCGTTTTTCTATTAATAATATGTTATATTTTTAACTTTAAAATACATTCAATTTTATAATTATATTTAATATAATTAGTGTTTATTTGAATTATTTTGGTTTTTACTTTTTCCTTTCAATAATTATGCACATAAATTAAATCTAGAATAATAAAAATTAAATATATATGACAATTGTTCTTTTGGGATGCCAATTTGATCTATTTTATGAGAAATATAATAATATTTTGTAAATATTGATCTTTTTTTTGTTTTATTTATTTAACTTGTATACAAATGATTTTTATAAATTATTTTCATATTTTATGCATTAATTTATTTTAAAATATTCTTTAATTTATCATGCATTGATGATATCTAATAAAAATATTTTTGTTAGGCGGTTGAATCTTTGACATCCGTTAAACCTATAACTGGTGCATTTGTATCTTGGCTTAATGGTTGAACTTCTTACATCTGGTTTTTTGCAAATAATTTCTAACCCATACTTAAAATTTATTATTTCTATTAGCATTTTTATTGTTTCTGCATATTTTATTGATATTTATGTACGTCATAATTTTTTCAGATTTAAAACAAAGGACAACGAACCTCTTCGCATTCCTATTTATTTATTTATTTTTACTATAGGTTTAAATTTTTCACTTCAATATTCAAATATTTTTGAATTATCCTTATTTAATTTATCTAATGTTCTTTTAGTAATTAGTATACTTCTTTCTGCTCATTTAATTAATCAAATTTCTAAATCTTATATTGCAGATTTTTCTGTACAAAGAAAAATGGAATCATTGTCAGTAAAAATTTTACAACGTTTTTCTACTTGGTCTGTGTTTTTAATTAGTTTTAGTTTAATTTTAAATTTTATTGGATATGATATTACTACATATATTCCTATTTTTATTTTATTATTTGCAATTTTTGTTATTATGTTATTTGCTTCTTGGAGTACTCTTAGTAATGTAATATCCGGTTTTATTATTTTACTTTGGAAACCATTTAAAGAAGGTGATGTTATTTCTATTGACGGAACTAATTATTCTGGTGAAGTTCAACATATTGATTTAATGTTTTGTAAATTGCTCGATCAAAATGATGCCATTATTAATTTTCCTAATAGCTTGGTTTTTAATCATTTTACTCAAGTAAATTCTTTTAATTCAATTTATCCAGTTAATATTGAATATACAATAAATTCATTTACTGATATTGATAAAATAAAACGAGCTCTGATTCACTCTGCAATTAATACCACAAATATTTTATCAAAACCTAAACCATTTGTATTAATTCAACAAGTTCAAAATGAAGAAGTTGTTTTTCAATTAAATGCTTTTTCAAATAAATATTTATTAATAGAAAAAACTAAATCTTCTTTACGTTTTAATTTCATTAAAGAATTAAAAGATCTTAATAAAACAAAATCCACTCGCCGTAAATCATCAATTAATTCTGAAGAAATTACATATTAACCTTAATTATTTTATAATTATTTTATTTTTTTTATTGAATTTACGTATTTTTTCTATTTTAGAAATTAAATTAATTGGATTTTAAAATTTTAAATTATTTTTTTTATTTATTTAAATTTAAGAATTTTTTTACTTGCGTAATAATTATTATTACAATAATAATTATAGTTGCATATAAAAAATTTGAATATCTTTCGGAATTTGTAGTGTTGGATATTTCGTTTGCTCTATATTCACTTGGATTATGAGATCTATCTAATTTTGTTTCGTTATTAATTTTATTAGGGATTACTTCAACACTTTGATTATTTTTTATATTTGGCTGAGGGATTACTTCAACACTTTGATTATTTTTTATATTTGGCTGAGGGATTACTTCAACACTTCGATTATTTTTTATATTAGGTTTATCTACTATTATTTCTTTTATATTTACTTGTAATTCTTTTGGTGTAAATATTTCATTAATTCCACTCATGCTAAAACCAGGTTCTCTACCGCCTCCAATTACAAAAATTGAATTATTGTATGAAATTGCAGCTAATCCATGTCTTGACGTTGGCATTTTTGTTCTTTCTATCCAAGTATCATTAGTACTAATATATTGTTCATTATTATCAAATGTTTTTGTGGTTGTTTCACCTCCAAATACAAAAATACTATTACCTATTGATGATGCAGTTATTCCTCCTCTTTTTGATGGCATTGGTGTTTTTTTAAACCACTTATCTTCTATTGCATTATATGCTTCATTTGTGTTCATATTACTTGTTAAACTTCTTTGCCTTCCACCGATCACATATATTGTATTGTTGATTAATCCTGATGCTAAATGTTCTCTTGGTGTTGGCATTGGTGCTTTAGTTTTCCACTTGTCTTCTAAAATATTATAAACCTCATTTAATCCAGTTACACCTATGATACTTACTCCTCCTATTGAAAAAATATGTTCTCCAATTCTCTGAGATGTTAATGCCCCTCGTGCTGTTGGCATGTTGCTTTTTCTAGACCATGAATCTGTATCTATATCATATACATATACTCTTGCCGATGGCATCCATCTATCTGTGTATCCTCCTATCACGTAAATTTTATTCTCATATGTGGCAATCGATGTGTGATGTAATGATATAGGCAATGGAGATACTGTTCTCCATGAATCATTTTCTATATTATACGCTTCAATTTTTTTTAATATATTTCCACTGATATCAAATCCTCCAATCACATAAATTTCACCACTAACTTCAATTGCAACATGCTCAGTTCTTTTTGTTGGCATGGGTGATTTAGTCTCCCATTCATTTTCTAATCCTTCTATTTTGAAAAATATATTTTTTGAATATATAGTAAATGAACTTATTAACAATAAAAATAAAATTAAAACTAATTTTTTCAAACTTGTATTTTTATAATAATTTATTTTAGATAACTCAATCGGTTTTATTTTATATGTCGAATATCTGCAGTAAATTGTTATATTGGTATTGATATCTTGTAAATAATGCGCGGGGGTCGCCCAGCCCGGTCAAAGGCGCTAGGTTGAGGGCCTAGTCTCTCAGGAGTTCGTGGGTTCGAATCCCACCTCCCGCATTAATATGATATTTGTATATCTGATACGTTGTTTTCTTTTGTCACTCTGATAATTTGTTCAAATTTTTCAAATTCTAATTCATGTGAAACAATGATTACTTGTTCATTATCTATACCCAATAAGATATTGCTTGTTTTTGTTCGTAGTTCTTTGCTAAACCCGTCAGTAGGTTCATCCAACATCAATAATTCTGGTCTAAATCCTGTAGGTTGTTGTCGGACTAGGCTATTTAATGCTAATCGATACGCTAATGCCACACTGGCTTTCTCTCCGCCTGAGATGTTCTTATATTCCTGCGCATGCTTCATTTCTTCAATCACTGGCGTGAATTCTTCATTTATCCAAACCGTTTTACTCTTATCATCTACTAACATGTAAAACCACTCCTTGAATTGATCATTAAATTTCTCATTAATTGAACTAAGAACTTGGTCTTCAATTATTTCTACAGTTCGAATAAAGTAGTCATTCAACCAATCAATAATCTCCTGCATTCTTTCAATCTCTGTTTTTTCATCCATTAATTTTTTTAATTCTCTTTCTTTCTCTTCTCTCTCTCTTCCATCTCTTTCAATATCATTATCAATATCTCTTAATTCCATTCTTACTTTATCAAATTCATCCACAGCTCTATCTGCAGATTTTTTTGTTTTTTCTAATAGTTCTTGATTTGGTAATCTGTTTAAATTTATTTCTTCAACTTCTATCTCATTTTCAAGCACTTTTACTTCTTCCTTTAATGTGATATTTTCCCCCTCATTTTTTGTAATCTGTTCTATTTTATTTTTTAATCCACTCGATTTATGGATCTCAGTTATTTCAGTTTCAATTTTTTTATGTTCTTCATCATAATTTTTTAATTTAATTACTATGTCGTTTTTTTGTTTTTCTGTAGCATGTATTAAATTGTGATATTCTGAAGTATCGGCATCGCTGATTTCTCTTCCACATATATCGCACTTATGTTTTTGACTGAGATTTTTATAACTGTTAATACTCATATCTTTTTCTCCTTTTTTTTCATTTAGTAGATTCACTTCTTTGTTTATTTCTTGCTTCTTATTCTCTAATTCTGTTGTAGATGTGGGTAAGGAGTTGATTTTTTTCTTTATATTTTCAATATCTCCTAATTCTTCTTTAATATTTTTGATTTCATTGTCATTAATCCCTATTCGTTTTAATTTTTCTTGTTTTTTTTCCATTTTTGACTGTATACTGCCTTTAATTTGGATAATCTGATTTCGTTGTTCTTTTATTGATTCATATTCTTTTGTTTCTGCATCTTTAGTTTCTCTTTTAAGATCTAATTCTTTTTTCATTTCTTCTTTTTTTATTTTTTTTTCTACGATTTGATTTTTTCTTTCTTCATTTTTTTTCTTTAATTCAGGAATGTTTTTTGTTATTGCTTGTTTGCCAATAATTTTTTTCTTGATTTCTAAAGATATTTCTTTTGATTTTTTTATTGCATTTTTATATGATTCTATTTCGAATGCTTTACTTAATGTTGATAATCTTTTCTCTACATTGCCTTGTAAAATAAATTTTAATTCCTCTTGTCTAGTTGATACTGTTGCTCTAAAAACTTCAGGTATTCCTTGCTTTTTTTCAACTATTTCGTTAATTTCTAGTATCTTCATTATTTCTGCTGATAGCTCTGTTGGACTCCATGTTTCTTTTTTTCCATCAGGATAAATTATTTCTCCTTGCAACTGTCCCTTTTTACGATTTACGTTCCGTGTTATTGAATATGTCTCATTATTTCCTTCAGAATTCTTAATTTCAAATTCTAATTCTATAGTTGCATCGTCTTTCGTTTTTCTTATATGTTGCTTTATATCTGTTCCAAATAGCGCCATTTCAATGGCCAACATGATACTTGATTTGCCTGAACCTATGTCTCCTTTTATGAGCGTTTTGCCTTTTGAAAATTCAATATCTGCTGTTTTATAACTTCTTATATTTTTAACTTTGAGTTTTTTTAATATCATTTCTATTCCTTATTTGATTCTGAAATTCCAAATAGTGTAAGTGCTGATTCTATCACGCCTTCTTTTTTTGATTGTGTTTTTAGCAACTTTAATAGTTCATTTGCTAAATTTACTCCTTTTTCTTCTTTTAGCATTTCATATTTTGATTTTACATTTATAATATTTTTTTCTAATAATTCTTCTTCTATCTTTGTTTTATCTTCATTAGTGACTTGTATTTTTTGATATTCTTTTGTAGTTAAGTCATTACGTATAATCTTTGGATCTATAGTTCCTTTTTCTGCTAATAACTTATGAATCTGAAATATATCTATATTTGATGTTTTTCCAGAAGATAATTCACCAGATATTTCTACGGTTATTAATGTGTCATCTTCTACTTCTAAATTGTTTATTTCTTCTATTATCTCATCATTTGCTTGTATGGAATTCTTTCTTGTTACATCAAATGGAATATATTTGCCCTGCAGCTTGTTCGTTTTGATAAATTCAATCCCATTTTCCATTACTTTATTCTCTTCACATGATACGATATAGAATCCTCTTTTTTCTCCATTAGATACATCTTTATAATCCCTTTGCCCCCACCCAATAAACAATGGACCTGGAATGATTATATTTTCATATCCTTTTGACTTCATATTATATTCCTCCTTATTCTGATGAATGTGACCTCCAGCATAGTAATTGAAACCTTTTGGAAACCACTCTATTGGGACGCACTCTTTCGCAAAAGGAGCATGCTCTAAAAATTCTTGTATCCCGCTGTGAAATACAAATATCTTAAACCCATCTTGTTTTTCCAAGTATTCTACATTTAATTTTTCAAAATATTCCTTTTCTGCTCCGTTTTTTCTTGCTGATATACCTACTAATTTTGTTCCTGTTTTATCGTCTTGTATAATGTTTAAGATTTTTTTCCCTTGATTGTCCTCTTTTATGTTTTTGTAATCAGATATTTTAACAATAAGGCCAGCAGCATCTAATAAATCTACAATGGACGTTCCTCCTCTGATATAATCGTGACTTCCATATAGTACATAAACTGGAATGTTTGATTTCTCTTGTAATTCTCTTAATTTTAAAATTACATTTTTCACTATCTCAAGCTTAGGCATGGGTTCGTCAAAAAAATCTCCTGCAATGATAATGAAATCCACTTTTTTTCTTACACAGATATCTATTGATTCATAGAATGCTTCTTTTTCTAAATCTATCAATCTTTTATCTTTATGTGCGCCTATGTGCACATCTGCCATGTGAGCAAACTTGAACATTTTTTTCTAACAAAATATTATCTTTTGCTTATAGAAAAAGGAATTGTTTATTTTATTCCGAAGATTAATTATGTTAACTTGAAGCCGTTAACCTCTATTGTTTTACTTTTGTTTATTCTAGTTATTCCTTTTCATTATGTACCTATAATTTCATCGCAAAATTGGAATGAAGCAGGATATTACATTGACGCAGCAGAAGATTACGGTTATGATTGGTCTCATTTAAATTATAATACATTTGCAACCAATCATAATCCACAACAAAAAATCCATCAACATAACATTGATAATCTTGAAATAAAATGGATTTTTCCAATTCCTGAACCGCACAATAATAGTTTGGGTGGTTATAACATTGCAGGACAGGGTGAAGTCTCTAGCCCACTTTTAATTAACGGAACTGTATTTTTTGCAACTGCACAAGGAAAAATATTCGCGTTAAATGCAAAAACTGGAAATCCTATCTGGATTCACACGCTTGATCTTGATAGACAACGCGACGAACAAGCAAATCTCCCAATATTTATTGGAAAAGGCATTACTCATGTACATGGTCTTACTTATTATGATGGTCAACTTTATGTTCCTTCTCCTCCTTGTGATATTGTTATACTAGATTCAATAAGTGGTGAAATAACACGAAGAATTCGTGATATTTGTGATGTTGGTGAATCTTTAGGAAATACAGGGCAATATAAGGGCCCACAATCATATGGACCTACTATTTCTAAACGAAATAACGTTATGATAGTTTCTGGTGGTTCTGTAGATGAAACCAATAGAGGTGGCCGTGGGTTTTTTGCTGGATATAACTTAACAACTGGTGACTTACTATGGCGTTTTTTTGTTCTTCCACCATCAGGTGGTGATTCTAATTGGGCCTTAATTCATGCAGATCGTGGTTGGATCCGAGGTGTTAGAGCGAGTGATTTACCTCGAGAATCACTTTTGAATGATTGGGGTGAAGCTGGAAAGCTTGGAAGCCAAGCTGGACCTAATCGTGGTCAATGGATAATTGATGAAGAAAGTGGGATTGTATATGTTGGGACTACTCATGCAGCTCCTGCTTCTAATGCTACAAATCGCCCTGGCCCAAATGTTTTTGCCGGTTCTATTCTTGCATTAAATTCTACTAATGGCAAGTTAGTTTGGTGGCATCAGCTAGTTCCACATGATCTTTCTGATTGGGATTGTAATTGGAATATGATACTAGCTCGAATTGAATTTTCATCAGAAACAAAAAAATAATTTTTAAAGGTTGCAAGGATGGGGCCATGCACGCTTTTGATACAATTGATGGCAGTTTGATTTGGTCTTTTGTTCCACCAACTGTAAAAACTTGTGAATTATGTAAATTACCAGATCCAAACAATCCTTTACAATTAAAACTTCCTTGGGCTAATTACCCTGATAATATTCCTTTTCTTCGAAACCCTACTGGGAGAGGAGGGTTAGTATCTGATATAACCATAGTACATAACACTATTTATTATGGAACATATAATTTTTGGGACTATGTACGTGTGACTAATGTACCACCTCATCGACCTAATAGCGAAGGAGGTCAATCTCTTCCATTGCCATTTTATATTGAATCTAATTCTACTATCTATGCATTGAATGCTGATTCAGGCACAATTAAATGGACTCATACGGTTGAAGGAAGTGGATATCGGTTTGGTTTAATTTCATCTGGTAAAATGCTTATGTTTTCTTCTACTGATGGCAAAATCCGAGCCATAAATTCTGACTCTGGAAAAGAAATCTGGTCCAAATATTTGGGTGTTGGTCTTTTAACATCTCCAATAATCGGCGCAGACATTGATAATAACATGATGATATTGCAATCATTTGGAGGACAATTAACACCAAATAAACAAAAAATATCGGGCGCATTAATTGCGTTTCATTTACCCTCTAATAGTCAAATATAAATTAATATCTATTCTTATCTTTACTATGAAAACCAATAAACTTCAAATTGATGATATAGCTCCTAATTTTAATCTTTTAGGAGTTGATAATCTAAAACATTCCTTATCATATTTTGACAATGTTAAAGTTTTAGTTATTATGTTTACATGTAATCATTGTCCAGTTGTAAAAGCATATGAAAATCGATTAATTAAAATTCAGGATGATTATAAGAATAAAAGCGTAGAGTTAGTTGCAATTAATTCAAATGAAACTTTAAATTATCCCGAAGATTCTTTTGATAAGATGATTGTTCGCTCTAATGAAAAAAGTTATAATTTTCATTATCTCAGAGATGAAGATCAAACCATTGCTGATGCATATGGCGCTGAACGCACGCCTGAAATATTTGCATTTGATCAAGATAGAAAACTTCGTTATCATGGTCGAATAGATGATAATAAGGACGAATCTTTAGTTCAATTTCATGATCTTCGAAACGCAATTAATTGCATTCTAACCGAAACTCCAATTGAAAATCCCGAAACAACTTCAATTGGCTGCTCAATTAAATGGCTAACCTAATCTCAATTGATAATGAACATTAGAAAACTAGGTGTTTTCCTTTTCAACCCAGATGAATTTTTTCTGCATTGATTTCGGGTATATTTTATTCCAATCTACTTCGACTTTCTCTGACCATTTTTTATATATGCGCGGATCTATGTAATTTTTTAATGAAGTATTAAGATTGTATTCTTTAGTTTTCGTATCTAATTCGAATTTTCGCTTTAATTTATCATGCCTCTCTACTAATTTGACCTGTTTCCTGTTTAATCGTTCCTTTTCTTTCCCAATTTTAATTTTTTGCCTCTCTAATTTCTTTATTGATTTTGAATTTTTCGTTTTACGCGCTTGTAATTTATGCGATTCTTCATTTAGACATCCTGCTATTTCTTTATTGATAATTAATTTATTATTACATAAAACACAACTATATTTTTGATTGTTTATTACTTTTTTAATTTTTCTTAATTCTTTATTCACTTCATTTATTTTGTTTTCTTTCTTCTTCATATTCTCTTCCCATTTCTTTGTAGGTGTTTTTTTATGATTGCATTGTTTTGCTGCTTCTAAATTTGCCATCTTTGCATGATAAATTTTTATATATTCGTCGTTTGTAGATTGTAATCCACACTTTTCTAAATAATCTATAACTTCATTTGTTGCATGATATGTTCTAAATACTTTTGCACTGATTCCTTTCATACATTCTGATAAAAATTTATTTACACGACTTGATGATATTTTATCAAATATTGCATCCTCTTGTTTTTTTCCTTTTGTAAATTCCTCTAGATTGTTAATCAATAATGCTGTGTAATCCTCATTCTTGCCTTTCTTCGTATTTTTTTCTTCTAATGTTTTTTTCCATCTTACACTGTCTTTACCAAGAAAATTAAATTCTATTTTATTTCCACTGATTTTCATATGTTCTACTCTTAAAGTTGTTGCTCCTACAGTGTCTGCTTCACCTTCCGTGTCTTTTTCATCTCCTACTCTCAATGCCAACTTGTCTATTAGATAGGTTACAGTTGCAACTTTACGTCTATCCTTATCAGAAGACCCTAAATTATTTTTAATATGATTTCTTATTTTTTTAATTGATTTCCTCATCTTAATTGCTTGTTCATACTTTACTTTATCCTGTTCTTGACGTATTGTGGATGACTCTGATAACCACACATATTTGTCTTTTTTAGTTAATTTATCGTGCCATTTTGCTAACCATGTTGCTTCTTTCTCATTAACAATCTTTTTCCATGTCTTGCCTTTTATGGAACATTGAGGAATTGGTGATTCCTTTCCTAAATTTAAAACAATTTCATTTGGCTTTGCTCTTCTTTTCCACTTTCCTCTAAATGGATGTTCTCCTCTTCCCATAAAAATTGACGCCGGTTCAACCATATAGTTACCGACTTCTGTTTTGATTCCATTTACTATCGCATAGCCATATTTCTCTTTTAGAATTTCTCTTCTTTCTTTCCGTTCTTTTGCGAGTTTCTTCTTTATTTCTGGTCTGGAATTATATTCTTTTTCTTTTTCTTGAATCTTTATCATTTCTGAAAAATCAAAACTATTTATTGATAGATTGTGATGTTCTTTTTCAAAACGTTCTAGAAAATCTTTTAGAAAATTCTTTATAAATTCTTTATCTTTAACATATGGTGTTTCTCTCTTTTTTGTCCATGCCCACGCCATTTCTTCCTGAATTTCTGTTAATTTTCTTTTTTCACCATTTATTTTTATTGATATTCCTTGATAATTATATTCAGGTGGAAATAATACTCCATTATGTTCTAATGTTTTCCATTTCATTTTTTTCACTAATTAATTTATTCTATTCTTACGAATAGAATAAAAATTTTTCAGTTTTCATATGTATAATGTATCTTTTTTATTGTTATTTGTTTATGTTAACTGTCTGATTAAATCTCTGTAATCATTTGTCACTGTTTTTAGCTCCTTTACTCCTTCTTCTAGCGACATTGATCTTATTTCTGTTCCCCGTAAAGTGAGCATTTGGCCCCATTTTTTTCCTAATACTAATTTTATTGCTCCATAACCAAGTCTGGCACCATATACCCTATCAAATGCTGAAGGTGTGCCTCCTCTTACTAAATGACCTAAAACTATATGCCTTGTTTCTATTCCTGTATTTTTTTCAATTACTTTTGATAATTTTTCTCCCACTCCTCCTAATTTTACATGACCAAATGCATCTAATTCTTTATTTTGTGTAGTGTGAGATCCTTCTTTTTCTTTTGCTCCTTCTGCAATTACAATAATGCCGCTTTTTTGACCTTCATGCTTTAATTTTTTGATTTTTTCACATATTTCTTGAACATCGTATTTTTCTTCTGGATATAATATTAAATCTGCTCCAGATGCTAATCCTGAATGTACTGCTAACCATCCTGCATGTCTGCCCATTACCTCTACTACCATGAATCTTTCATGTGATTTGCCTGTAGTCCTTATTCGATCAATTGCACTTACTGTGATATTTATTGCGGTATCAAATCCTATTGTATAATCTGTTGAAAAAAGATCATTATCAATTGTTTTTGGTACGCCAACAACATTTACTCCGTTTTTATACAATTCATTTGCTACACCTAGAGTATCTTCTCCTCCCATTGCAATAAGACCATCTGCTACTTGATTCAAATTATCTGAAACTCTTTTTATTCCATTTTCCATTTTTATGGGATTTGTTCTACTCGATAGTAAAAATGTACCGCCCTCTGAATGTAAGTTCTTAACATCTTCCCACTTTAATGGAAAATGATCTAATTCAATTAATCCTGCCCATCCTTTTTTTATCCCTATCATTTCAATTTTATTTTCTTTAGCTACCTTTACTACTGAGCGTATTACAGGATTTAATCCAGGTGCATCACCGCCCCCAGTTAGTATTGCTATTTTCATTTTTTCCCTAAATTCAATAAGTTGATTTAACCTATTCTTTTACCTTCAAATATTATTTCTTTTATTTTTGCCGTAATATTTAGTGGATCTTGATGCTGCCATACATTTCTTCCCACAGCTACTCCTGTTGCTCCTGCATCCATTACTCCGGTTACTAGTTTCAAAAAATCTTCATCTGTATTTGTTTTTGGACCGCCAGACATGAACACATGTGCCTTGCCCGCAGATTGCACTGCCCATTTAAAATCCTCTGAATTCCCTGAATATTTTATTTTTACAGCATCTGCACCTAGTTCTAAACCAATTCGTGCCGCATATGCTACAGTTTCTTTTGTTGAATCCCCTCCAAGATCAGGAATTTTTCCTCCTCTTGGGTATACCCATGATATTGCTGGGAGTCCATGATCATGTGCTTCTTCTTGTATTCTGCCAAATTCTTGAAACATTTCTGATTCATATGAACTTCCTGCATAGATAGTGTATCCAATTCCTTTTGCTCCAATACTAATTGCTTTTTTCACCGAACACACTTGTCTTGATATAACATCGCCCTTCGTTAGATTGGCTTTTCCATTTACTTTAACTATGAGAGGAATTCCTGAAGATTCTTTATAATATTTTTCAGCACATCCTTTTTGAAATACAACTCCTGAAAAATTTCCTTCTTCAGCTATATCCATGATAAATTGCGGATTTACATTTCTATCATCAAAATCTGCACTTGGTCCATGTTCAAGACCTTGGTCATAAGCTATTAACAAGCTCTTTCCATCTTTTAAAAACGGTTTCATTAAATCTTCCATATTGTATCTATATTTTTGTCACAAAACATACTAATATTTCTTATCGTTTTTATCTATAAGATTGCATTCAATTTTTTTTAAATTAATCGTGTTACATGGTTTAAGCCGCCAATAATATCTCCTTCTAATGTCATGAAGATAGCATCGTTTACATGTGAACGAATTCTTCTTAAAATCGGTGAAATTTCTTTCTTTCTATAATTTGAAAATCCTGTCGTAGTTAATTCAGTATTAAAAGAAGGAATGGCAATAATTTCCATTATGCCTTCACTAGATTCAAATAGATATTTCTTTTCCACTTTTAATATTGCCCATATTTGACTTCCAGATATTGGACTTGAAGGTTGATTAAAAATTGGATGCAAATGACCCATAATAATCCTGTCCAGATTCACAAAGTCCTGTTTTGGTTTCGTATGTCCATGTAGTAATCCTGATTCTTCTATTGTAATTCCATATACACTTTCTAAAATAACTTTTTGTGCTAATACTGATTTTAAACCACCATCATGATTTCCTGGTATTATTCTCACTTGTGAATATGTAGATATATCATCAAAAAATTTTGGCAGTTCTCTCCTTTCAGAATTGGTTATTCTGCTAATGCTGTCTTTCACATCGCCTAATATTATTACATCTTCAGGTTGATATTGCTGAATCAATTCAATTAATACTTTTTTCATTTTTTCTGTTGAAGTTTCAATTGAAATACCTTTTTTCACGAATCTTTCTTCAAAACCTATATGAAGATCACTTATGATTATGTGTTTCTTGTTTTCCTCTTTCAGAAGAAGAGCTGGATGAGGATATAGTATCTTAATCAATTTAATTATCTGCTATATATCAGTAAGTATATTAAATTATTAATGGTTCAGAGAAATTCTATTGAAATTTCTTCAAGAATTGATAAATTGATTAACAATGGCGGAGTAAAGTTGCATAAATTTTTCCCTAGTAATAGAGAAATATGGACTGTTGTTGGAAGCCTTGGAGATCAAATCGTATTCATAAATAATAATTATTGTACATGTAAAGCATTGTATTTTTCTATTATGAGAAATAATTTTCGAATATGTTATCATTTACAGACAGTTCTTGATGCTAAGAAAAATGAGAAATATGTTGTAACTGAAATTTCTGATTATGATTATTATGGTTTTATTTCTTTACTCACTAAAAGTATATACAAACAATTTACAACCAAATAAATTTATTATCATATAATTTCTTCAAATTCAGTTACTGGAACTGCCGCTAGAGTTTCTACTCGGGTTCTTCCTTTTTTCCCTTGAATTACACTTAATTTCATCACTGATTGAATGTCTGGTGCTTCTACAATTGTCACTATGTCATATCTCCCAATAACTGCATACTCGGCCAATATCTTAATTCCTAAATTTTCAGCTTCTTTTTTGAATTCCACACTTCTACTTTTGGAGAGAAGTGGATCGCTTATTCCTTTTTCAGTAAAGGTTACTAATCGTATAAAATGAGGCATTATCTATTTATGTAGATAATATTATTTATCTGTGACTTCGGTTTAATGAATTTTTACTATTACTCTTCCCCATTTACTTTCTAATTTATTATTGATAAATAAATTAACTGCTTTTAATAACGCTTTATTTTCAGCTTCTTTTCCCAATCTCTTAATCTTTTCTAATTGATCATCTGAATTAACCTTAAATGATTCTTGTACAATTATTGGACCTTGATCCAAATCCACCGTTACAAAATGCGCTGTAGCTCCTGAAACCCTTACGCCTTTTTCAAATGCTTGTACATATGCCATTGCCCCTGGAAATGCAGGCAGAAGAGATGGATGGATATTAATAATTCTGTTTGTATAATTCCATACAAATTTTGGAGAAAGGATTTTCATATATCTTGCTAAGACAATAAAATCTACATTATTCTTTTCTAATATTTTCAAAATTCGTCTTTCCCTTATTGTTTGATCATTATCTTTCACCAATAAAAATTTAATTCCAAATTTTTTGGAAATTTCTTTTAATTTATTTGTAGTTCCTATTACGATTGGAATATTAATTTTAAGTTTTTTTGCTTTATGTGCTTTGAGTAATTCTTCTAATACATGTGGTTCTTTTGTTACCAATATTGCCATATTTTTTAATTTTTCTTTTTTTTCAAAGTATAATTTTGCTTCTAAGCCTGATTTTTCCGCTAGTTTCTTTAGTCCATTATCGAATTTTGTTTTCTGAAAATTTTTATTTGCCGATACTTTTACATTCATAAAAAATACCTTATTCAAGACATTTTGGCTTACTCCTTCAATGTTACAACCATTGGTAAAAATATATTTGGTAACTTCCGCAACTATTCCTTTTTTATCTGGTCCAATTATTGTAATATTAATTTCTGATTTCATTTATCTAACATTCTCACATTTGTCATTTAATAATTATTGATATTTTTATTATTATAGTAATTAACTATTGCAATTCAAATTTGTCATTTTTATTAGTTAATAAGCCCCGGGAGGGATTTGAACCCTCGACATCTTGCTTACAAGGCAATTGAGCGATATAATCTGCGCTCTGACCAGTCTGAGCTACCGAGGCACAAATATGGTTTTCAAGTACCCGTGCTTTATTAATTAATAATAACTCTTTTTATTAACTCTAATTAGAAACGTTGAAGTTTGAGTAATTATATTTTCTATTAGAAATGAATATTGAGGTACTTGACAAAGGGTTTGTTGAGGTTATAGATTCATTGGGTTCTGATTTAACCGTAGTAAATTCTGCCCGAGTATCTTTTGGAAAACGAAAAACTACATATTCTGACGGTGATAGAAAATTAGTTCGATTTCTTGCTAAAAACAAACATTATTCTCCATTTCGTCATATGATGGTTCAATTTCATATTAAAGCCCCCGAATTTGTCATGAGACAATGGTATAAACATGTTGTTGGTATAGAGACTACTAATTCATCAGCAACAAAGGATCATGCTTGGAATGAAATTAGTGGGCGTTATGTACCCGTTAAAGATTTTTACATGCCAGAAAATTGGAGAAAACAATCCGAAGATAATAAACAAGCTTCTGAAGGAGTTCTTTCTGACGTTGCTGCCAAAGATTGTTCAAATATATTTGAAGATTTTATGAATAATGCACAAAATGCATATAATAATTTGTTAGATAAAGGAGTTGCTAAAGAACAAGCTCGTATGATTTTACCATTGAATCAATATACTGAAGTTTATTGGACTGCATCTTTTCAAGCTATTACAAATTTTATTGAATTACGTGCTGAACGTACTGCACAATGGGAAATTCAACAATATGCAAATACACTTAAAAAACTTTTACATGGTATATATCCTGAGACGGTAAAGATCTGGGCAGAAGTTCATAATTGGACTGATTAATTCTTTTAATTTTATTTCTTCTGGAAATTATTTTTTGCATATGGACATTCGTTGTTGAACAAACAAATATTGCATCTTGGATTTACCGGTTTACAAATTAATTGTCCAAAACGAACAAAGTATTCATTAATTTGTAACCAATATTCCTTCTTCGCTATTTTTGTCAACTCGATTTCTGTTTCTTCAGGAATCTCAGTCTTTACTATGCCTAATCTATTGGAAATTCGATGAACATGAACATCAACTGGTATAGCAGGTTTTCTAAATCCATATACTAATACACAATTTGCTGTCTTTCTACCGACTAATGGCAATTCTAATAATTTATTCATATCACTTGGCACATGATTATTGTAATCTTTATAGATAATTTCTGCCACTTGTTTTATTTTCTTTGGTTTAGTTTTATAGAACGCAACAGGTTTGATAAGTCTTTTAATATTCGATATGTTCGCCTTGGATAATTCTTTCGCGTTCTTATATTGTTCAAATAGACGTTTAGTTGCATTGAATGTAATATCATCTTTTGTTCTAGATGATAATATAGTCGATATTAATACTCTAAATGGATCATTTTCTTTACTTATTTTTCCTAGTGTAGTTAATTCATTTTGATTTTCATTATCAATCATCTTTCTAATATTTTTAAGTATGTTTTTGACGCTGATCATTTTTTTTTATTCGATCCAATATATGATTTTATTTTTTTAAGATCATTACTAAATGTTTTACTTAGTTTTGGATTTCTTAATATAGCTGCTGGATGATAAGTTATTAAAAATTTTCTTTTAGAATTATAGCTAATTTTCCCATGATTTTTTGAAATCGGTAATTTTTTATGAATATTTTCAACAGCTGTTCTTCCTAATAATGTTATTAATTCTGGATTGATCAATCTTATTTCATTTTGTAAATATTCACTACAAGATTGTATTTCTTCTTTTTTTGGTTTACGATTATTTGGTGGTCTACATTTAACTATATTAGTTACATAAATTTTTTTTCGGAACAAATTATTATTTATTAAGACTTTATCTAATAATTTACCTCCTCTTCCACAAAAAGGTTTTCCCTTTGTATCTTCTTCGGCTCCAGGTGCTTCCCCAATGAGAATGACATTTGCATTTTTTGGACCATTCCCAGGTACTGCCTTTTTTCTTGATTTATATAATTCGCATTTTTTACATTTTTGAATATCGTTTTTTAATTGTGTTAGATTATTGTAACCTTTATTTCTCATAAAATTAATTAAATTATCTTTGATAAATATAATTGTAATTCCATTGTGATTGTAAAATGAAGGAATTATTGAAAAAAAAAGGGTTTTTGTTTGATGTAGAAGGTGTATTAACTGATAATATTGACGAAGGACATGGTCTATCTAACACGGCTAATTTTATTTCTCTATTAAAAAAACATGATAAAAAAATTGCCATTATAACAAACATTTCAAGAAAACCAAGACAAATAGTTTATCGTAAATTATTGGATATGGGGTTGCCTATTGAAGAACACGAGGTATTTACATCTGGGGCAACAACTGCTTTGTATATTAAAGATAATTTTCCTCATGCAACTTGTTTCGTAATTAGTGAGTGGGGGTTAAAGAAAGATATTGAGGATGCAGGAATAACTATAGCTGAAGGACCTGATGCTGATGTTGTTGCTATTGGAGCTGATCGAACTGTTACTTTCGCTGAAATTAATCATGCTATGCGTCTAGTATCTGAAGGTTCTCGATTACTTTGTTCAGGAACAACAAAAAAATTTTATGGTAATTATTTAGGAGATAAAGGATTTTTTCTTGGAGAAGCAGCTTTAGCTGAAGCTATTAGTTATGCTACAAACAAAAAAATTACATTTATTGGCAAACCTTATCCTGCAATATTTGAAAAAGTACTATCTAGTATCGGTGTTAATTCTAGTGAATCTGTTATGTTTGGTGATAATATTAGTTCAGATATCTCAGGTGCTAATTCTGTAGGAATTGAAAGTATTTTAGTTACAAACCAAAATAGATTTGATTTTGATAAATTAACAATTGCTGAAAAACCAAATTATGTAATTACAAATATAAATGAATTATATCAAAAATTCATTTCATAAAATTATTTTGTTCGAGGGAATAAATAAATTCCAAATATTACAAATAACAATGATATAATTAAATTAATTACAAATGGCAAATTAAGTAAATTACCTGTATAATAAACTATTGGCACAAGAAAAATACAAATAACACTGATTAACTTTATCATCATTTTTTCTTCTTTTACTTTTTTAGTAAAAGGCACTCGCAAAAATGCTGATTGCAAAAACATTATTGCTGCAAATGCTATTGGAAATCTCGCAGTTAAGAATAAACCAGTTGAAGTTCCAATTGCTAGCAAATTTCCTGATGCTAATAGTGAACCAATCATTGATAACAATAATATAGTTATTCCAAGATTTCTCATTCGCTTCGTATGCATTACTAATAAGTTGTATCTCTTTTCTACAGTAGTATAATTTATCTCTAGTAACACTGCCCCAACAATTACCACCACTGAAATTGTGAATATTAATGAACTCCTTGTCGCAAACAAGTATGCATCTAAATAAGAATTATTTTCTGTAATTTTCCAGATAAAACTACCTGCAGTTAAAATAATTGGGATAAAATATAGTAAAAATGATATGTCTTCAATAATATCTGATTTCATTTTCATTCACTTTACTTTGCAAACCTTAACTGTTATCTAAACCTTTCCTTGCGAAGGTTAAATATGTTGTATGACCAATCATTCTCATTGCCGGTCTGGTTTTTCCTTCTCTAACCTCCATTTTTCTTACCAAAACTTCGTATGTTTCAATATCTATAAATTTATGATTTATTAATTCAATCACAAATTTTTCAACTTGATTAACAGTAGGTGAAACTGATGCTATTGACCCGCCTAACCTCATACTATTTTTTATTATATCTAATACAGACCATGGATCTCCCACATCGATTATTGCCACGTCAATATCTTTTTGTTCAATTCCTAATTTTATATCTTTATTAATTAATGTAATATAATTCAATAAACCTGTCTTTGATATGTTCTTTTGAGCAGCATTATGATGGTCTTTTCTGATTTCATATGAAAATAAATGCCCTGATGGTCGTATTATATTGGCAATATAGCAACTTAACGAACCACTGCCCGTTCCTACTTCTAGGACATTCTTTCCAGGTGATAAATCAGTCCAATTGATTATCATTCCTATATCTTTTGGATAAAGAATTTGAGTAGGACGCTTAGATTTTAAAATAAAATCACTTATTTTTGGATCTAAAATATACATAGTTTTTCCTGTATTTGTAACTATTTCACTTCCATAACTTTTTCCAATCAAAGATTCTCCATTAACGAACCCTGCATGTGTGTGAATTTCTTTATCCTTTTTCACTTGTATTAACCATTTCTTTCGAGAATTCAAAAATAGAATAATATAATCATCTTCTTGAACAACTCCTTTCATTTTTTGTTCTTTCATTAAAATTATTACTGCCTTTATTCTCCTAATAAAAAAACTAGTTATGCTTTATGCTCTCCACCAGTCGAAAGACAAAAATTCGACTTGCTTTCTTCTATCATCTGCTATTGCTATCAAAAATTTTTTTCTCACAGTTGTTGCTAAACGCCCTGCTAATACTATTCCTGTTGCCGATAACTCAGATTCTGGTATCATTACCTGAATTATATAAGGTGCATGATCTATTCCTGGGCCATGTTCATATACTGCAAAATCACTACCAAATTTTATCCCAGGAGTTACAATATATCCTAATCTTCTTAATTCATTATATACCATTGATTTCTCTTTAAACATAGTGTATTCTTTTTCACATTTTTCGTATAGTTTGCGTTTAGAAACTAATTTACCAGTTTTATTATCAAAAATTTTAATCTTCTTTTTTTCAAGCAGATGATAGCCTTCAATTAGATCTAAAATTAGCGGAGCATTAAAGTCATCGCCCTTAGGCTTTGGTATACCTAGAGGTTTACCAAAATATTTATCTGAGAAAATTTTTCTCGATGATTCTAAATTCCAAACCACTATTCTATTCTCGACTAATTCTCCCTTATAGATTTTTTCAGGCATATTAAAATCCAATAGCCACTACAGTAATTTAATCAGATGCTGCTAGACATCTATCTGCCATTTCCTCTATATGTTCTGCTGCATCTTTTAACATCATTGCATTTTTTGGATCTGGGATTTCTTTCATAATTCTTTTTACCAGTTCTCTATATTTAGTATCTGTCTCTCTTTCAATTTTTTGCATATCTTGTGCTATATCCATAACTGTACTAGGGTTGGTTGATAATGTTCTGATCATTTCACTAAGTTTTTGAACTAATTCCAAAGATGTTTCTATTAATTCACTAAATTCTTCCTTGATTTTCCCTTTTTTTAATGCTTTATTATCTATAATAGATAGTCTAAATGCAATACCGCTTGAATATCCGGCAATTTCTTCAATTTCATATGATGTTCTAAGCAAGTCTTCTCGATTCATAATAATACTGCCTACTTCTGCAAGTTCTCTTGTAAGAGCTCTGCGAAAACTTTCTATTTCGTCTTCAGCCTTGCTAATTTTTATTATAGATAATTCTATATCTTTTTTTTTCCCTTCGATTACAAATTTATATACATTTGTTAATTCTCTTGCTGATTCTAGAACTTTTCTAGTCTCATCAAGTAATACTGCAAGTATTTTTCTTCTTGCTTGTTCTTCAGATTGTCCAGAAAACATATTGTTATGATAGCATAGGATATAAAAAAAGTTAATGCCAAAAATTAATGTGTAATTTTTTTACTTTGTTTATTATACATATTTACGATTTCTGTGGTCGCTGTGGCTTGGCTTGGCTGTTTATCTTCTCTAATCCTGCCAGTGAAAACAGGAAAACGAAGTGCTAAACCAAAACCGGTTCTTATTTCATTTAAATTTGATGTGTGAATTGGACTTATAGTTATTTCTGAACCGCTAATCTCCAATACAATATTAGGTTTAAACCAGACATCTGCCTCCATTTTTGAATCTACCATTGCATGTTTATTCTTTACTCTGCTTTCTTGAAGTTTCTCGTAGATTGTCTTTAATTGTTCATCTGAAAACCCTGTTCCTACTTTACAAAAACTTCTAAACAGATCTTCTTTTTTATCATACGAAGCTAAAAGTAATGCGCCGTATCTATTTACCCTTTTACCCTTTCCATATATTGCTCCAATTACTACCAAATCTAAAGTATCTGACATTTCTGATTTGTATTCTCTTTTTAACTTAATCCATAGATATTCCCTTGCTCCTGCTCTATAAATTCCTTGTAGATTCTTGATTACTAATCCCTCACACCCTTCTTTTATTGCCTGTTCAAGAAAACTATCTATTTCATCAGCATCTTGAATAATTTTATTACGAATTATATCTAATTTCTTATTTATTTTTACTATTCTGGTTAAAATTTTTCGTCTGTTCTCATAACTAGAATTTGTTAAGTCTTCATCATTCAAGAATATTATATCAAATAAATTAATTGATACTGGATAATTTTTAACTGCTTCTTTAATCTTATGCTTTCTTCTTCTATGCATAAGTTCTTGAAACGGTAAGTATGATCCATTTTTTTTATCTATTGCCACTGCCTCTGCTTCTAATATTATATTGTCAACATCAATCTTACTAAATATTTCAGAAACATCTGGATAATGATTTGTTATATCTTCTAATCTTCTTGAAAAAATCTTTACCTGTTTTTTATTTACATGAATCTGCAATCTCTCTCCATCTAATTTATATTCTAAACTCATACTTTTTCCAATTTTATCAACAATTTCTTGTGACGAACTTAGTCTCTCTGCAAGCATTGGTCTTATTGGGTTTCCAACCTCGATTTCAACATTTTGCACCGGTTTTAACCCCTTTGTTGCAAGGATTAATGCAATTTTTCCTAAATCACTGGAGATATTATATGCTCTTTCTAATATTATTCTGTTTTGCCTATTATTAGTAAATGCAAGTGCTAAAGCATCTAAGACTGTATAATCTGCAATTCCTAATCGAAGCTTTCCATTTAGTGTTCTGACTATATATTTTGCTTCAATTGCTGATGCGTCAGATAGAAGACCTGATAAATGAGATAATTTCATTTCAATCGAACCAGAACCTCTGGTTTTTGCTATTTTCTCAAATGTTTCATAGACCCTTTCGACTGTCAATTGTTCTGTTGTTAAGGTAGTTTGTGCATTATTCATTATCGATTGTTTTGCAACTTCTCCTAAATCTCCCACTTTATTATAATATTCTTGTATTTTTTCATGTGAATCCGAAGTTGTTTTTCCTAGTGATTTGATGATAAGTTTATCTGACATACCAAATTCAAATCCTAAAAAATCTGGATAGATCTTTCCTTGAGTCAAATAAATTACTTTGTTAATGATATTTGACGGGGTTTGTTTAAGTAATTTTGAATATAGTTCGATTAATTTCAAACGCTTTTGTGTTTCTTCCATTTGTGAATATATTTCTGCTATTAGTCTATAGTCCACAATAAATATCTCATTTTAAATATTATTAATATGACTATTTCTAAAAATTAAAAAGGTTTATTTTAGCCATTTTATGTTATAATTATATGTCATCAAAGGGATATATGTCATCAAAGGGGCAGGATAAGACCAAAACTCCGCAAAAATCTGGGAAAAAAGGCTTTAGTAGTGAACAAATTATGGGTCATAATCTATTTTTACCAGATAATATTGATGAAAAAAACTTAAAAAAGGTCTTTGGAAATACAAAAGCGTTAACCGTTTATGGAACTGCAAAGGTTTTGAATGTAAATGCAGCTGTAGCTTTGAGATTTCTCAAGGAATTAGAAACTAAAAAATTAGTAGTACGAATTGGTGGTTTTTCTGGACATTATATCTGGAAAGTTGAATCCTTATGATGGTTTTTTATTCCTAATATTTTATTTTTCAAAAGGCTTAAAAATATATTTAAAGTTTTTCTAACTTAACTAAAGTGTAAAAATTTGGGACACAGAACACATTCATCACCGAGGCACGGTTCTATGGCATATCGCCCTAGAGCTAGAAAAGGTTCTCTTATAGCTCGTACTAGAACTTGGCCTACTATAAACTCGAAGGAACCCACACTTTTAGGATTTATGGCTTTCAAAGCAGCCTCTCTTCATATATTATCAATAGATAATCAAGAAAAATCACCAACTTTTGGTCAAATGGTTTCTAACAATTCTACTGTAGTTTCTTGCGCTCCTGTTATTATTACCGGTATCAGAGCTTATTATAATACAATTGATGGTCTCAAAGTTTTTAGTGAAATATATAGTGAAAAACTTCCAAAAGAATTATCTAGAAAGAAAGAATTGAAATGTGATTTTAAAACACAACTTAATAAAATTGAAACAAATATTGATAAAATTCATAAGTTTACAGCGCTTATTTGTATATTACCTAAAAAGGCAGGTATTTCTCAGATTAAACCTTATCTAATTGAAATTGGAGTTGGTGGAGGGGATTTGATTTCTCAGTTTGAATATTTAAAAAATAAATTAGGAGTAGAAATTTCAGTACATGAAATAATTAAACCAGGAATGTCAGTAGATGTAGCTGGTATTACAAAAGGTAAGGGATGGCAAGGCCCAGTAAAAAGATTTGGAATTAAAAAGAAACAACATAAATCTAGAAAAACAGTTCGTGAGGTTGGAACTGTTGGTGCATGGAATCCTCGGAATATAATGTATACTGTTCCACGAGCAGGTCAAATGGGATTTCATCAAAGAACAGAATATAATAAACAAATTTTATTGACTGGTAATGACCAATCTCAAAGTGTAACTCCGAAAGGAGGCTTTGATCATTTTGGTGTAATCCCTGGTGATTATATAATTCTTAAAGGCTCTTTACCTGGTCCATCTAAAAGACCACTCACTATTCGATATCCTGTTCGTCCTAATGGTGATAAAATTAAAGAACCCAAAATTATACATATTAGCACGATCGAGGGAGAATTTTCATAATGTCTGTTGCAATATATAATTTAGATGGTGAAGAAATAGATAAAATTCAATTGCCAAAAATCTTTTCTGCGCCATATAATCCAAAGCTTATACATCGAGCAGCTGTTGCTATAGAATCTCATATGTTTGTTCCCAATGGTACTGACCCTCTAGCTGGGGAACGAGGAAGTACTGAATCGTATAACACAGGACGAGGTATGTCGAGAATATCTCGTGTTAAATCTAGCCGAGGAACAAGATCAGGAGTAGCTGCAGGTGTCGCATCAGTAGTTCGAGGTCGTATAGCTCATCCTCCTGTAAGCTCTAAAACAATACATAAAAAATTAAATAAAAAAGAGAGACGTTTAGCTATTATATCTGCCATTTCCACTTCTACAAATAAAAAATTTGTTATCTCCCGCGGACACAAAATTAATGATTCATTAAATCTTCCTATAGTTGTCGTAGATGAGATTGAATCATTGAGCCGAAGTAAAGATGTACTTTTAACACTTCGCAATCTAGGACTAGGCGAAGAAATTAAACGAATTTCAAAAACACGTACAAGATCTGGAAAATCCAGATTGAGAGGAAGAACCCAAAAAATAAAGAAAGGACCATTAATCATTTGTTCACAGACTTCAGGGTTACAATCTGCTTGTTCTAATCTTCTTGGTGTTGATTTGTTAGACGTTAAGAATCTTAATCTTAATGACATTGCTCCAGGAACACAACCTGGACGATTAATAATCTGGACAAAGAGTTCTTTTCAAAATATTCCCAAACCTCTCAATAATATGGTGAAATCACTTGCGTGAAGATGAAGCAGCATCAATCATTTTGAAACCATATATTACGGAAAAATCATTTGATAGCATTGAAAAAAACAATAAATTAGTTTTTATTGTGAAAGATGACGCAAATAAAAACACTATAAAACAAGCTTTAAGTATTCTATATGAAGTTAAGGTGAAATCTATAAACACTGCAAGGACTATTCAAGGTAAAAAAGCCTATGTTACTTTGAGTCCTGATTATTCAGCTCTGGACTTGGCCAATAAACTAGGTGTTATGTAGTTTGGGCAAAAGAATTTTAGTTCAAAGAAGAGGAAAAGGTGGAATGAGATATAGGAGTCATAAACGAGGTAAAATTGCACCTGCTTCTTATCCCATTACTAATCCTCGTCAAACAATTACCGGTTTAGTTCAAGATTTAGTTCATGAAAGAGGTCGAAGTGTTGCACTAGCTAAAATTATTTTTGATGATAACGTTTCTTATATTCCTGCAATAAATGGTCTTACGGTTAATCAAAAGATTTCAATTGGTTCTAAATCTACTATTGACGATGGAAATATTTTACAATTAAATGATATTCCTGAAGGAACTTCAATTTGCAACATAGAAAGAAACTTTGGAGATGGTGGAACTATTGCAAAAACTGCAGGTACTTCCGCATTATTGTATACAAAAACTGAATCTGGATCTGTTGTTCGTCTCCGTTCAGGAAAAAGTATTCTTCTAAACGGTAATTGCAGAGCTAGTATTGGATCGATTTCGGGTGGTGGAATTCGCGAAAAACCGTTTCTCAAGGCAGGGAATAAACATCATTATTCTAAAGCCTATGGCCATCTGTATCCTCGTGTACGTGGTTGTGCTATGAGTTCTCATTATCATCCATTTGGCGGTGGAAGACATCAAGGCCCACACCAAAGTACTTCAACATCAAGAAATGCCCCGCCTGGCCGTAAGGTTGGATCTATTGCAGCTAGTAAAACTGGACCTGGAAGAGCTAGAAGAAGATCAAGGAGTGTAGAGGTTTAGTATCTTGCCTAAAGAATTCAAATATAGAGGTCATAGCATGGACCAACTACAAAAAATGTCCCTTGATGAATTGTTAAAACTCTTTCCTTCTCGTCAAAGACGTTCTTTATCTAGAGATCTTTCTGAAACTAAGAAAAAACTATTACTCGAGCTGAAGGACGCACAAACTGATCCTTCTAAAACTATTCGTACTCATTCCCGAGATCTTATTTTATTACCTAATATGTTGGGCTTAACAATTCATGTATATAATGGTAAAGAATTTATCCCTGTTGAAGTAAAACCTGCTATGATTGGTCACTATCTTGGAGAATATGCTATTACTAATAAGAAAGTCTCACACGGCACTCCAGGTATTGGTGCTTCAAAGTCAAGTCTATATGTACCACTCAAATAATTTCCAAATAGTAAAGGTTATATTGGTTTTACTTTGATTTTTAACAGTTTGACAATGGAATTAAAAATGGATTGAACATGCCGACATATAGATACAGTTTTCAAAATTATAATCCTATAGTACATGTTCGTGCTTCTGCTAGGGAAATTAATGTTAGTCCAAAGGCTGCTAGGGAAGTTTGTAACTCAATTTCCGGTAGAAAATTATCTGACGCTTTGACTTTTCTTGAAGATGTAATTAATCTAAAAAGACCCGTTCATTTCAGAAGACATAAAAAAGAAGTAGCTCATCGTACTTCAACAGAAAAATTCCACGCTGGAAAATTTCCTGTAAAAACTGCTCAATATATATTAAATCTAATTAATGAAGTTGAATCAAATGCTGATTTCAAAGGTTTAGATACTAAAAATATTCGTATAATTCACGCTGCTGCTCATCGGGCACGTAAAATACCTGGTTTTAGACCTAGAGCACAAGGCAGGTCTACTCCTTTTATTCATGAATTAGTTCATGTTGAAATTGTTGCAGGTTAATATTTATGAGCTCACGAAGTAATATGGTGCAAAAAATTCTAGATAAAAATTCTAGCCTTACTGAACTAGATGATTTTTTATCTCAAGAACTTATGGATGCAGGTTATTCTTCGGTTGACGTAATAAAAACTCCTGTCGGAACATCTTTAAACATTTTTGTTAATAAACCTGGTTTAGTTATTGGAAGGCGTGGTTCTGGTATTCAAAATTTAACTATGACAATTGAGAAACGATTTAAATTACCTAATCCACAAATATCCGTAACTGAAGTTAAAGTACCCGAGTTAAATGCTCACATAATGGCTAGTAAATTATCTCAAACGATTAGTCGAGGTTCACCGATTCGCAGAGCTGCTAATTGGGCTACTAGAATTATTATGAGTGCTGGTGCACGTGGAGTAGAAATTACTGTTGCAGGTAAGATGCGAAGTGATCGTGCACGTTGTGAAAAATATAAAGCTGGCGTTGTACCAAAAAGTGGATTTACTGCATCTCAATCTGTTGTTTCTGCATCTGTTGAATCTCTTCTCAACGTTGGACTTGTTGGTATTAAAGTTTGTATTGCATTACCCCAAAAAAATAATTCTGATTTCACCCTTAATAAATCTCCAACAGAAGATAATACAGAAAAATCAGATACTGTTGGAAATACTGACAAACCAGCTCAAAGTACTGACAAACCAGCTCAAAGTACTGACAAACCAGCTCAAAGTACTGACAAACCAGCTCAAAGTACTG
>PAVW01000020.1 GCA_002713205.1 Nitrososphaerota archaeon | reverse complement strand
ATGCTTCTGAAGTAGCATCAGTAGAATCTGTAGAAGATGCTTCTGAAGTAGCATCAGTAGAATCTGTAGAAGATGCTTCTGAAGTAGCATCAGTAGAATCTGTAGAAGATGCTTCTGAAATTGCATTTTCTGCAACAGATACTAATGCTTCGTCTACTTTAATAGCTTCAGTAGGACAAACGGTTACACAAGCCATACACCAAATACAATCAGATTCTCGAACTGGTGCTGCTTTATCGGTTAAATCAAGTTTTTCATCAGTTCCACTAAAACCAGGATTCTTTGTCCATTCAAATACAGCTACAGGACATGCAGGTAAACACGCGCCATCTGCAACACAATCGTCAAAATCAACTGCGACATATGTTCCATGAATACCAAGTGGTTCAAATTTTTCACCAACTTCTTCAAAGGCAGCTTTAACATTACTATCTTCAGCTGCTGCGCCATCTTTACCAGGGCCCCATACTAAATATCCATGTTCAGATATAGCTACTGGTTGTAAGTTCTTATAGAATTCTTGATCAATAGGCATGCTATATTACAGAATTTAATAATTAATAAAATTTATTGATAATAAATTATAGAAAATCGAGAATACTAACATATTTAAATAGAATTTTAATTACGAGGTATTTTCAGGTATTTTATTTAGTCCTTTAAGGAGATTAGCGTCAGAAAGAGTTATGGAAAACCTGACATATTTATTTCCTGATGTGCCAAATCCTGAACCAGGAGTAACAACAACCCCATTGTTTAATAATCGCATTGCGAAATTTTCACAATCTTCGTCAATTTTCATCCATAAATAGAACGTTCCAAAAGGCATTTTAATATCATAACCCAATTTAATTAAACCATCAGTAAGAATGTTCATTCGATTTTCATAAATTTTCAGATTATTAGAAATTTCTTTAGGTGGAATTCCATTAACATAGCTATCAAGTGCAACTTTTGCAGCATGCTGGATAAATTTTGGAGAACCCGAATCAATTTGATTTTTTATTTTTTTAAGACCGTCAACAAGAGTTTTATTACCAACTGCAAAACCAATTCTATAACCAGTCATATTAAATGTCTTAGAAAGAGAATGAAATTCTATACTATTTTGACGTGCTTCTTCATGTTGTAATATAGATGGAGCTTTATAATCATTATAAGTAATCTCTGAATATGCATTATCATACACAATAATTGAACCTTTATCATTACAAATATTGACAATATTTTTTAGATCAGAAAATTCAACAACAGCACCAGTAGGATTATTAGGATAATTTAAATAAATACCAGAAAAATCAGTGTCTTGTAATTGATTTATTTGTGGAACAAAATTAGAATCGCAATCTAAATCAAGTATAACTGGATGAAATTCATTTAAGAGTGCACCCCCATTTGCATACAATGGATAGCCAGGATTTGGAATGGCAATTTTATCACCAGAATTTAGAAATGCGCGAAATATGTGAGCCAAACCTTCTTTAGAACCAATTAAAGCACAAATCTCTTCATCAGGATTTAAAATAACATTAAATCTTTTTTCAAACCAAACCGCAATACTGTCACGAAAAGTTTTTTCACCAGAACTTGACGAATAATTGTGACTGCCAGGAATAGAAAGAGCGTCAATCAATGCATGATTGATAAATTCTGGTGGTTTTAAATCAGGATCGCCAATACCAAAATTAACAAGATCTACCCCCTGTTGGCGTTTTGTAGAAATTAGATTTTCAAGTTTAGCAAAAGGATATGGAGGAAGTGAATTTAATCTATTAGAAAATTTCATCTAAACCACGTAACAAGGTTTTGACCATGAATTAAATCATTTATAGTTTCTCTTCTACGAATAAGTTTGATTTTTCTTTTATGAATCATTACTTCAGCAGCTCTAGGTCGGGTATTATATTGAGAGCTCATAGAAAATCCATATGCGCCAACGTTTAGAATAGCTAATAAATCACCTTCTTTAATATTCCCAAGTTTTCTGTTTTTAGCAATAATATCTGTATTTTCACAAATCTGGCCACATACATTCACAATTTCGGTTTTGCGTGAGTTTAATCGACTAGCATTAATAATATGATGATATGCATTATACAATGCAGGTCGAAGTAATGTATTCATTCCTGCATCTATACCAACATATTTTCCTGGACTTTTTTTGATTGAGTGAACATTAGTTAATAAAATAGTAGAATCCGCAACAAGATACCTACCAGGTTCAACAAATAGCCAAGGTTTGCCAAGAATCTTAGAAGATTTCTTGCCATTAAAAATTTTACCAATATCGGAACCAACTTTCTTTATATCAAGTGGTTTTTCCGGAGGTTTATACGGAATGCCAAACCCTCCGCCAATATTAATGAAATCAAATGAGATTTTACATTCATCTACTATTTCCACAGCTATATCTATGAGTTTATTAGTTACTTTTTTAAAATAAGAGGAATCAAGAATTGATGAACCTGTCATCATATGCAGACCGAATTTTTTGACTCCTGATTTTTTTGCAAGACGGTAAGCATCAACAGCATCTTTTTTACTCATACCGAATTTAGTGTTTTTTCCACCAAAAACTAATACACTATGTGAACCGCCACCAATTCCAGGATTGATTCGGAGAGATACAAGGTTAGGCGTACCTAATTTGAGAAGTCTTGGAAGAATCGAATAACTATCTACATTAATCATTATTTTTTGTTTTAGTGCAAAATCGAGTTGGTTATTAGAATTATAATTTCCTGTATATAACATATCTTGATTCTTAAATCCAATTTTCTTAGCGAGTAATATTTCTTCTGGGCAAGAACAATCAACACCACTTCCAAGATAGTTAAATAATTTTAAAATTGAAAGATTATTATTAGCTTTTACGGCATAATTGATTTTGAATTTATCATAGTGCGATGAAAATGCAGAATATAATTTATTATAATTTAAAATAATTTGTTCAGAGTCAGTGACAAATAATGGTGTACCAAATTGCTTAGCGAGGTTTAATGTACTAATATTAGCAAAAGATAATTTCCCCTTAAAATTTTTTAAAGGAGGTTCAATTTTCCACATAGCAATTTCACTAATTAAACATTATATTAATTGGATATTACATCTTTCATACTATAAATTTTGGGTTCAGAAATATTATGAAGCCATTTGGCAGCAACTAATGCGCCTCGTGCAAAAGCAGCTCTCGAAAATGCTATATGTTCAAGTCTAAGGAGTTCGTATTGACCTGCAATATTAATTTCATGGATTCCAGGTATACCACCAAGCCTTTCGGAAGTTACATCAAGTTCTGATTGCTGCCTTTTACCATGTTTGGTCCTATCAAAAATTAAATCCTTATAACCTTTAGATTTTGATATGATTTTCGCAATTGATAGAGCAGTTCCACTTGGTGCATCAAGTTTTTTAGAATGATGTTTTTCATTGATACTAATTTCAAATTCGTCGGGCAATCGTCCAACTAATTCAGACAAATTATAAAGGAAATTCATTCCAATAGAAAAATTTGAAGTTAGAAGAGAAGGAATTTTATTGTTGAATGTAGATACAAGTTTAGAATATTCATCTGTGGAGAATCCAGTTGTGCCGATTATAATTTTTTTATTATTTTCAACATAAACAGGAGCATTAAGAAGCTCAGCAGTAGGAGTTGTAGCAGATATTGTAACATCAGCATTTGAAATTGCAGATGATAAATCATCAGAACTTGTTATCTTTATATCAGATTCAATAATACCAAAATTTGTAAGGGTTTTATCAATATTAGGGTTATGTACAGATTCAACTGCTCCAACTATTTCAAAGTGATCAATACTTTCTTTAATTATAGTACTGCCAAGTCTTCCACATGCACCAACAACACAGAGTTTAATACGATTCATAATATAATTTCTGTATGTATTTATCAGAGTATAATCTTTCCTGTATATTTATATCAAAAAAATCTTCAATAGGCTTAAATAAATTACTATTTTCATAAACAAGTTTAGCTTGTTTAATGATAAACTGCATGGCTTGATAAGTAACTAGACCAAGTGGTTTTCTAGATGGGCCAGAAGGCATACCAAACAACCTCATGAGAGTTTTTGTAGGAACAGGGTTACGAGATTTAATAATAACATTTCCAAGTTCAGTGAATTCAGTTGTCGTTACACCTACCAGTTTGAATAAAGGAGATACATTATTCTGAAGTTCAATTAAGTCATCATTATTAGCTAATGTCAAGGAAACAAGCTCGGCTATTGCGGCAGGAACTAAATTTGAAGCAACTGAAATCACCCCATTAGCTTTAATATCAGAGTCTTGGATTAAAGAAACTGTTTTGTCATCATCACCAGATATAATCGAGAAATTGTTACCGCAGAGTTTTCTAGTCAATTTTGCATTTTCAAAATCACCAGTAGCTTCTTTTACAGTATTTATATTTGGATAATTTTTATATGAAAAAGCAAGGTCTTGAGGAAGTAATTTAGTTCCAGTTCGCCCAGGTATGATATAAGGAATAATTGTCAGAGAAGGAAATGCTTGTGCAATAACTTCAATATATTCTCTACGTATCTCAATCGAACTAGGACCATTATAATATGGGTCAATTAGTAAAACATGTTTAATGCCAAGATCATGAGCAAATTTTGTTGCTTTCAAACTTTCACCAGTGTTGTTACTTCCAGTTCCTGCAATTACAACAGTTCGTTCACCGGCAAGATCATATACCGTTTTAATTAGTTTTTCATGTTCAGCCCATGATAATGTAGGACTTTCACCAGTAGTTCCTGCAATAAGAATTCCAGATACATTTTCTGAAATTTGAAAATCTATAAGCTGAGAAAGACCTTCATAATCTATTAAAGAATCGTGAGTAAACGGAGTTATTAAAGCAGTATAACATCCTTGAAGCAATTTCTACTAAAATAATTAGTAATTACTCTAGTTAAGTACTGCGGAAAATACGCATATAAATCAAATTTAAAGAATAAACCTAAAAATGAGACTAAGTATGAAAAATCAGGGCTCGTAACTCAGCTTGGCAGTGTACGTACGCTAATAGTGACCGACTCATAATACAATGAGAAATCGGTTTGTCGTGGGATCGAAGCCCACCGGGCCCATTACCAACAATTCCAAAAATTGCTTAAAATAAACAATATTAAGAATTACGAATATTTTGTTAAAAATATAATAAATATAAATAATTATAACTGTCGTAACTTTTGAGTGCCGTAAGCCGCCGTAATACAAATGGTGAGAGCTCAGCGTGGTAGAGCAGCTGACTGTTAATCAGCTGGTCGCAGGTTCAAGATTTTGGATGAAAATCCTGTCGGCGGCGCTCAATTATATTATTCATTTATAGAACATATTTTTTTGAGAAATTGAACTTTGATAAGATTGTCTTAACTCATTCTTAGTGAAAGTAGATTTAAAACCAAAATTAAATGATTCTTCAATGTTTCCATATTCGTTCATATCTCGAGAATACTGAATACCATGAATAATGTCGAATAATAATCCACCAGTATTTGGACAATCACTACTACGTAAGTAAATATCAAACCGAATTTTAGAGCCCAAAAACGAATCAGCGTCAATCCAGAAGTAATTAGTACGAGAATTACCCATAAAATCAACATAATCAGTAGTGCCTGAAACAGTTTGAACGTCGTATGGTAATTCGGATTCAATAGTATTAGATTTAACTTGTCTTTTCGAGGCATGTGAATTCTCGTCAACTGTATTATTTGTTTCAATTCCACCACCAACATCTAACTGATAACTTTTGTTTATGTGAATTCCACGTTAGTGTATGAGGTTCATAATTCCTTTATGAAAAGCAGTACCGCCAAATTGACTCATCAAATCATCTCCTACAATAATCAATTTTTTATTTGTGAAATTCTTCGCGAATGTTTCATTAGTTGCAATGCTTGTTGGTGTTGCGTTAATAAAGTTTGAGGCAATATCCATAGAAATTTCTGCATATTTTTCTAAGGTTTTATGCAATCATGAGGAGATCATATTAATTACAATATCAGGATGTTTCTTGTTTAATGAATTATGGAATTCTTCGTCAGTCAAAAGATTATATCTAGGTTTATTTGAGATCACAATAAATGATTAAAGATTTTGATTCATTTTATCATTAAGAATTCCCGGTTCTACAGTAATTCCAAATGTTCCTAGATCATCAAATTTTTCGAGTTTATTAGAAGTTGAAAATATACTTTTGTTAAGATCAATACCAATTTTATTATTATCTATATCGTAATCTCCAACAATCTCTATATCAGATATTTTGTAATTACCAACTATCGTATGTCATAAACCAAAATCACCTGTATTATTATGATTTTTTTAAATTGCCTAATAATATGTAAGACCTTGGACTAATGCACTAGTTGAGTTTCAGACACCAAGAATTATAGTGCGAATCATTATATTATAAATAACTATAATGAAGTTATATAATTTATTTAAGAACAGAAATCAAACCTAAAAAACCTGCAGCGATAAGGGAAACGGATATAAAATAATAGATAGGAACTATCTGAGAAGCAAGTGTCGAAGTGTCAGAAGTATATAAAGCTAAAAGCATCCCAATCAAAATTAAAATGAATCCTATTAATCGAAAAACGAGATCAGAATCTAATCTCTGTTTGAAATTCTCTGTCATGGTAGATAATAGAATTTACGAATGTATTAGTTTTTCGATTGGTAGTGCGGGGGGTGGGATTTGAACCCACGAACTCCTGAGAGACGGGATATCCAATTTTTGCTGTTTCTCAAAATTGAGAAAGATCTTAAGTCCAGCGCCTTTGACCTGGCTTGGCTACCCCCGCTTTATAAGATAAATTGAATATATTATAATAAATTAAAGATTCTATATAATAAACAACTTAATAATAGAAATAGAAATTGAAAGTAATTATTAAAAAGAATATCAAATTTGTCACTATAATATTGTTAATTTCTCTAACATTAGGATTAACATTAGGATATTTAATACAAAATGAATACGACATGTCAGATTTCAACAATAAAGATGATTCTTGTAACATAAGGAAACCAAACAAAAATGAATACATTACAGAATATATAATTCCACAACCTTGTTCAGCACCAATAGCTATCACTGTAGATGAGCAAAATACAATATGGTTTATTGAAAACAACTTTAGCAAATTAGTTTCTTTTGATCCAAAATCTGAAATTTTTACAGAATTCGTAATAAAAACAAAAAGTGTTAAGGGAGTAGAATCATGGAGTTTAATATCTATTAAAGAAGATCTGTGGTTTACTGACCATAAAAACAATATGATATGGAAATTCAATAAAGAGGAAAAAAGTTTTAGTAATTTTATAATTCCAACGAAAGGAAGTTATCCAGTCCAAATAATCAATGATAACAATAATAATATTTGGGTGGCAGAAATTTTTGGAAATAAAATAGCAAAATTGGATATTAATGAAATATTAATGAATACAAGTAAAGGAATTAAAGAAATTGAACCGCCGATAAAACTTGATTTGTTAGGAGGAATATCTATAGATTCAAACGATAAAATATGGTTTACAATTCTTACTTGGCCTGTAGAAGGCAAAGTAATAAGCTTCATGGAAGAAACAAATGAATTTAAAATTTTTGAATTGCCGAAAGAAATTACATCTCCAGTCGGTATAGCAATTAAAAATGAGATGATATGGATAACTGACCATGGTTCAAGTCAATTTGTATTATTCGATCTTAAAAATAATACATTTACAAAATTTTCCACATCATTAAGTACATCACAATTCTCGACTACATTACCATATTGGAATAAATTCGATTCTAAAGGCAATATGTGGTTTAATGTTCACCAAGCAAATACAATTGCAAAATTTGATATGGAAAAAGCAATATTAATTGAATATGATATTCCAACAAGAAACAAAAACTGGGGAAATATATCCAATTCACTTCAGTTCGATGTAGATAAAAATGATAATATTTGGTTTACAGAATGGACTGAAAGTAAAATTGCGTTTCTAAATTCATCAAAAGAGATACCATTTTCCATAGAATCATCAACAAGAGAAATTCAAATACAACCGAATTCAAAATCGAACTTTATGTTAAAAGTAGAAACTAAAGGAACAAGAAATATTGATTTCAGTGCATCAGGAACTTTTTCAAATAATGGAAAACTGCAGAATATAACTGTTGAATTTGATCATGATGGAAAAACCATCAGTGGAGAAAAATACATAAACGTGATTATCGATACTGATAAAAAATTAAACAAAGGAGAATATACTTTGATGATAAGTGCAAGAAATGAACCAATAACTATATCAATACCAATTAAATTAATTGTTATTTGATTATTGTTATAGAAAAGAATGGGGCGAGAGAGATTCGAACTCTCGATCATTAGCTCCCAAAGCTAACATCTTAGACCAGACTAGACTACCGCCCCGCACTATAATGATTATTTTTCGATTTGAAGATAAATTAATTCCTTAATATTTAAAATAAGTAATTTGGTCAGTTTTTAGTACAAAACTGCAATTTAGTCAAAAAAAGCAATAAATAGTAATGAAAAAATGAGTTACAGTTTATCTGGGATAAGTAATTTGGTCAGTTTTTAGTACAAAAATAGAATTTTGTCAAAAAATGGTCAACTTTACTTAACCTTTAAATGTTTTTTTTTATATATAAAAATAGAGATGCAAGCCACGTCGAAAAGAGTAAGAACAATTTACTCAGTAATAGCATCGGCAAACAGGTTAGATATTTTACGAATTCTTAATTCAAAGGGTCCTTTGAGTTATTCAGAATTAAAGACACTTGCAGGTTTTAAATCAAAAAAAGAATCAGGTAAATTTGCATATCATCTTCGAAAACTGGTACGGCAGCTGCTTGTTACTCTAAATAGAGCAGAAAGGCGCTATACTGTTACAAATTTAGGCAGATTAATTTTGAATCTTACAAGGCAAATTGAAGAGCAAAGTGTCATAGAAAGTGGAAAGATCTATGTCAGAACGTCAAGAGAAATGATGGAAGAATTCAAACCTGATAGAATACTACAATCATTAGTTAACGAAGCAGGCATGCCTGTAGATTTAGCGCAGAAAATGACCAGTGAAGCAGAAACACGATTATATAAATTTCAAACAAGCTACTTAACGGCTCCTTTAATCCGAGAAATAGTAAATGGTCTCTTAATTGAAAATGGTTTAGAAGAATATCGACATAAATTAACTAGAATAGGTTTACCAATATATGATGTAACAAAATTATTAAATCAATTTTCTAGAAGCACCAATGGTGTGGATTCAGTAATCTCTCAAACTTCAAAAGCAGTTTTTTCTGAATATTTATTATTAAATCAATTAACGAGAGATATTACAGATGCACATTTATCAGGAGACATACATATTTCAAACTTGGGCGCTTGGGGATTAAAACCAGATAATGTATTCATAGATTTAAATTCATTACCTGCACAAGGCATACAATTACAAGGAAAATTACTAAATTCAGTAAAAATAATAATGCCAAATAAACTAAATGACGCATTAGCAAACATAGTTTTGTTAACATCAGAATTAAAAAAAGAAATAAATTCAGAAATTATTTATAATAATTTTTTAGATTACATACTAAAATACACTGACAATCAATCAATGGCGGATATAAAAGATAATCTTACGCAAATGATAAAAATGATTTCTCAAGTTGTAGCAGAAGTTGACGGACCATTTATTAGTTTAGATTTATCAATATCAAAGAATTATAAAAATGATGGTAAAAAAATAACAAAAATAAATAAAGTAATATTAGAATCATATTTTGAATATATCAAATCAACTGCAATTCCAAAAGTGGGTTTAATTATAGCGGTGGATTGGAAGAAATCAGATAATGATATACTGAATAAAATTATTCCAGTTATAAAAAATGGAGGATATATAGCAATAAACAGTAATGAAAAAACTTGTTTCAGTTTATTAGGAATTAGTAAATCAATAAATAATAAAAAACAAGCCGGAGGGGGAATAGCACTGCATTCACTATCAATAAATTTACCGCGATTAGCATATGAATCAAATAGAGACGATATATATTTCAGAGCAAAAGTGAATCTCATATTAAAAATAGCTATTTCAGCACTTTCAACAAGGAGAGAAATCATAGACGACATGGTAGGAAAAGATCTTTTGCCATTATTACGTATGAATAGTGGAATTATTTCCAATCAAAAAATTCCTTTAATTATTAACTTTACAGGATTAAATGAATCAATAGATATACTAACCGATTCAAAAGCTACAGGAAAAGAAAAAGCTAAACTTATTTCAAAGATTTTAGATACAGCAAACGAAGAAATTGCTTCGGCAAGCAAAGAATTAGGCGAAGAATATGGGATTTCCACAATTTCAGATGGATCAAGTATGAGATTTGCTCTTCTTGACACAGATAAATTTGGCAAGGCGCGAGTAAAGACAGAAAATCAAGACAATTCATATTCACAATCAATTATTATAAATCCAAGTGAGACAGATACAATAGATAATATTGGAACATTCATAGAAAGGTACAAAGGAGGATTTTCAGTGTCAATAAACGTGACTGATTTAAATGCAAAAAATATTATTGAAATCGCAAAAAAAACCGGGAAAAGAATACCATTCTTTAAATTTTATCACAAAATGAAAGTATGCATTTCATGTGCGAAGAAAAATGTACATTCCGCAGAAAAATGTATTGAATGTAATTCCACATCTCTAATAGAATACCCGCACAAATAAAAATAGGTTTCAATAAATTAGTCACAAACATTTGACAGACGTAATTGTAGAACAATTTTATAAAAAACCAGATATAAGGTTTTTTTTTGATTTTAATCCTTGATTTAATCCAATAAAGATAAAATATATTTTTAACAAATTGAATTTAGTCAATTTTTTTTCAATTTAACAATCATATACAAATTTAGCTATAATAAATTATGTCTAGTTTTTTTATGATTGAGTTTAATCCGGTAAAAAATAATAAATGTACAAATATTACTGGTTCGTATAATAGTTAGTTATAGTGAATTAATTATGGAAATTGCAGAAACTTTATCCGAAAATGTAATGAAAGTGTTGAAAGCAAGATATCTAATAAAACAAGATGGAAAGCAAGAAACACCTGATCAAATGTTTAGAAGAGTAGCTAAAACAGTTGCTATTGCAGATAATGAATATAATGATTTCAATATAGTAGAGTCAGAGGAAAAATTTTATAAATTAATGAAAAATTTTGAATTTTTACCAAATTCACCCACACTCATGAATGCAGGCGCAACTTTAGGGCAATTATCAGCGTGTTTTGTACTACCGGTCGAAGATAATACAAGTTCAATACTAGAAGCAGTAAAAACACAAGCTATTGTTCAAAAAACAGGTGGCGGAACAGGATTTTCATTTAGTAAATTAAGGCCTGAAGGAGATCAAGTCGGATCTACGGGATCAGTAGCATCAGGACCAGTATCATTTATGCAATTATTTGATAAATGTACACAAGTAATTAAACAAGGAGGAAAACGCAGAGGTGCGAATATGGGAATTCTAAGTATAGAACACCCAGATATAATTGAATTCATTGAAATGAAAAGAAATAATATGAATTTAGATGAACAGGCAAAAATTATGAAAGAATTCAACATATCGGTTGCAATTACTGAACAATTTATGAGTGAACTGCGAAATGATGAAAATCATAAATTTATTAATCCAAGAACTGGAAATGAAGTATTAAAATGTGAAGATTGTGGAAAGAATATTTTTCTTAATGATAAAAATATTTTTGACGTGTGTAAATTATGTGGAGGCAATCCTAAAAGAATAAAGGCGAAAGAACTATGGGAAAAAATAATTCAATATGCATGGGAATGTGCAGACCCAGGTTTAATATTTATTGATAAAATAAATAATAGTTTATCAAATCCTGTGCGAGAACATTTTACAATTGAATCTACAAATCCATGTGGTGAAGTACCTCTTCTACCAAATGAGAGTTGTAATCTCGGATCAATTAATGTTGTGAAATTTATTAATGCAACGAATGATGATATAGACTGGAATAAACTAAGAGAAAGTGTCAGAGACACAATTCATTTTCTGGATAATGTTGTTTCAGTGAATAAATATCCCACAAACGAGATAAAAGAAATGTCTCATAACATGAGAAGACTAGGTTTAGGTGTAATGGGATTTGCTGATTTGTTAAGTAAAATAGGAATAAAATATGGAACAGAAAAATCATACCAATTCGCAAGAAATCTAATGAAATTCATCTCAGAAGTTGCATGGAAAATGTCAGAAGATCTTGCAGAGAAAAGAGGGACATTTCCTTATTGGGATAAAAGTGATTTTGCAAAAACACAAAAGAGAGTTAGAAATGTAAATTGTACAATAATAGCTCCAACAGGTTCAATTGGCACCATAGCTAGTTGTTCACCAGGAATAGAACCACATTTTGCATTGGTGTATGTAAGACATTCAAGGATAAAAGAGAGGAGTGAAGAATTTGAAGAATTACATCATTTAAATGAATTTTTTAAAGAGGTATTATCTGAAAAAGGAATAACATTAGATAAAGAAAAGATTCTAGAAATTTCGAAAAATGGAGGAAGTATACAAGACATTACATGGATTCCTCAGACCGTCAAGGACATGTTTCCAATAGCATCTGATTTGAGTGGTGAAAAACATGTTTTAATGCAATCAGCTTTTCAAGAATTTGTTGATGACGGAGTAAGTAAAACGATTAATTTGCCCAATGAAGCAACGGTAGAAGATGTTAACAAAGCATACAATTTAGCTTATAATACACATTGTAAAGGAATTACAGTATATCGAGATGGTTGTTTAGATTTACAGGTTTTAGAAACAGAAAAAACAAAGAATCTAAGAGAAAGCAAGAATGCAGAAGGGGCTCATATTTTATCAGGAGGATATATCCGTCCAGAATATTTGATAGGAAGGACTTATCGTTTCACATATAACAATAGTGGGCTCTTTATAACGATTAATAAAGATGAAAATGGAGTTCCTCGTGAAGTTTTTATCGAGAGAGGAAAATCAGTAGATGAAGAAAAAGCAGCCTATGAAGGAATGGGTCGCCTGATTTCAATTGCTCTGCAATCAAATATTGATGTTTCATCAATTATCAAAACAATGAGAGGTATACAAACTAAGAATATCTCATGGCATCAAACCAAAGGCAATAGCATTCCTATAAGATCGGTGCCTGACGCTGTTGCTCATGCACTTGCAGATACTATACATAATGAACAAGTAGAAGTCATAAATAATGAACAAGAAGTAAAAGTCAATATTTCAAAAACGGAAGAAAAAATAAATGTAAAAAAACAATGTGAAATGTGCGGTGAAAATTCATTAATACACAGCGAAGGATGTAGTAAATGTTTATCCTGTTCATATTCTAGTTGTGGTTAATTAGATTCAATCAATATTCTGGATGTTCTGTAAAAATCAGATATAATAAAGCTGAACGTATTAGTTTTCCATACCGTATTTGTTTAAAATATTTTGCGTATTTAGTAGTATCAAGACTTGGCGGGATTTCTTCAGAACGTGGCATTGGATGAAGAATTATAAGATTATCTTTGGTATTTTTTAATAGTGATTCATCAATTCTATACGAACCTTTTACTCTTTCATATTCCTGAATATCAGGAAAACGTTCTTTTTGTATTCGAGTAGTGTATATAACATCTAATTTAGAGATTACATCAGATAGGTTACTATGTTGTTCAATAGACAACTTCTCTCTAATATCAGATAGTGCATCACTACGAAGTTGTAACAGGTCAGGAGAAATTAAATATACAGTAGGATTATAATTTGATAATCCATATAATAAAGAATATACTGTTCTGCCATATTTTAGATCTCCAAAAATCCCAATATTAAGATTGTCAATAGTACCGAGTTCTTTAAAAATGGTATACAAATCCAGCATTGCCTGAGTTGGATGTTCTTCAGTACCACTACCTGCATTTATTACTGGTTTGGTGCAAATTTCAGAAGCAAAACGAGCAACACCGTCTTTTTGATGTCGTAAAACTAAAGCATCAACATATTGATTCATAGTAACTAGAGTGTCATTCAAATTTTCTCCTTTTTCAGTAGAAGAAGACGAGGATTCTGAAAAACCAATACATGTTCCACCAAGAGAATTCATTGCTGACTCGAAACTTAAACGAGTTCGAGTACTTGGTTCAAAAAACACTAATCCTAAAATTTTATTTCGAAGTGCTTCGCATAAAGAATTTGAATTAATATTATCTGCAACATGAAAGAGGTATTCGAGATCATTACGTGTAAAATCTCTTATGGAAACCACATTTTTGTTATAAAATGGGTTGGTCATCCTTCTAATAATCTACAAAAAGGATTATATAAAGATGTTTAGCAGTTTGTAACTAAATAGTTAGCTATAGTTATTTAATCGATAGTTAAACTTAATTTCCAATCTCCATTTGTCTATTATAGCAATGTCAGAAAAGGAATTAATAATTAATCGAATACGTCAAGGAACCGTATTAGATCATATTGAATCAGGACATGCTTTCAATGTCTTGGCTGCACTCGATATAAAAGGTACAGATGGAAATCAAGTTTCTGTAGCAATGAACGTCCCAAGTAAAAGATTAAATAAAAAAGATATAGTAAAAGTTGAAAATAGAATTCTAGTAGTTGATGAAACAAATCGTTTGGCTTTGATTTCGCCTAATACAACAATCAATATCATTCAAAATTATAAGATAACAGAAAAAAGAAATGTCAAGCTGCCGAAAAGCTTTGTAGATGTTTTCAAATGTACAAATCCAACTTGCATATCTAATGCTAGTGAACCAATAATATCAGAACTTTTAGTTTTAAAAAAAGATCCGCCAAAATTAAGATGTAAATATTGCTCAAGAATATTACTCCCAGAAGAAATTTTGTTAAGCAGATGAAAAATTGGCAACTAGAACGAAGAAATACCAGATAGACAAGAAAATCATATTAGTTCTACTTCCGGTTTTAATATCTTCATTTGTTATAGGAGGACTAGGTATTGGTTTAAGAATTTCTGACCGAATAAATTTTTTCGAACCTATTATAATTCCTTTAGTGTTATCAATGCTAGGTTTGATAATCTCCATTATACTAATATCAAGAATACTAGAAAGAGTCAGTGTAATTAATAAGTCCTAACTGCCTAATATTAACAAAGCTACAACTATACCATAGATAGCAACAGCTTCTGCTAATGCAGTGATAATAAGACCTTGTGTTTTCATACTTTCGTTTTCAGCGGCAGCAGCTAAACCAGCAGAACCTGCTTGACCAATTCCAATTCCAGCACCGATGGCAGCACCAGCAAAAGCTATTGCTGCACCAATATATTTCATATCTCCGCCAGTAGATTGTTCTTCTTGAGCTAAAGCAAAAGGAAGAAAACTTAGAAATGCTATTGAGATTAATGCAATTATTGTTATAGATGTTATAGAGCTCATTTTCATCAATGTCCTATTATTTGGTTATTATTTTTTCAATGCTTTATAAGCCTTATCTCGTACCAAAATGATAGATTTTTTTAATTCATCAACATCAGAATTAAATTGCTTTTGTATTAAATCAAGTAAATCTTCATATTTTTTATTCCGCTTCAATTTTTACACCGTTTACCTACTCTGAATTACCTTTTTTACATGTTTGAGACGTGCAAAATCTTCACGTTCTCGTTCTTCCAAAATAGAAGATATAAACTTGATTGATTCTTGATAATCTGGCATGATAACATATTCGAGGGCATTAATGAGTCGTTGTGTTTTTTCTAATCCTCTAGCAAGACCTAGTATAGTATTTTCATATTCTGCAGCCTTAAGAATTCGAGGTAAAACTAAACGCATCATTTTGGTGGCTTGGTCTAAGTTTGAATTTGAATCTGCAAAACCATAGTTCAAGCCAAGTTTTTTTTCATTAATTGTGAAACTCGGTATTCGAACATCGACAATAACTTTAACATTTACATCAATATCAAGATGAGAAGGCGTAGTATGGGCAATAGATTCGAGTTTATTAGAGCCTAAAGTCAAGTAAGCGTTAAACAAAGATCTATAAGCATCAGATAAAGGCTCTGACATATCAGTTCTAGCTTGACCTGCTTCATCTATCATTTCCTCAATTCGTTTAAGCAAAACATCGCGTTTGTCCTCAAGAATTTTATAAACAGATTTTGCAACGACTAAACTTCGTTTTAGTTTAATCAATTCAAGTTTTGTTGGAGGAGGTCGTTTATTAGAACTTGACATTATGCTTTGGCCTTCAAATATAAACTAATTTCATCTTGTTTTACTTTGGTTAATTCATCAACTGGTAAAGTACTAAACAATTCCCATGCTATTCCAAGCGTATCTTCTAGTGTTCTATTTTCATCAAAACCTTGTTTAAGGAATTTATCCTCAAATAAATCGCCAAATTCTAAATATTTAATATCAACAGGGGCAAGACCAGCTTTGCCTACAATTTCGGCTAATGCACGCAACTCAAGTGACCTAGAATAAGCACTATATAGTTGACTACTTACATTTTGATGATCCTGACGAGTTTTACCTTCGCCAACACCTTCTTTCATTAATCGACTTAAGCATGAAAGAATACTGATAGGCGGATAAATTTCTTTGCGATGTAAATCCCGTCCTAAAACAATTTGACCTTCAGTAATATAACCGGTAAGATCAGGAATTGGATGAGTTATATCATCAGATGGCATAGATAAAATTGGAATCTGTGTCAAGCTTCCGTTTCGTCCTTTAATTTTTCCAGCTCGTTCATAAATTGTTGCAAGATCAGTGTAGAGATACCCAGGATATCCTTTACGGCCAGGTACTTCTTCTCGTGCAGCACTAATTTCACGTAATGCTTCAGCATAATTTGTCATGTCACTAATTATAACTAAGACATGAGTGTCTTTTTCAAATGCCAAATATTCAGCTGCAGTAAGTGCAACACGAGGAGTAATAATTCTTTCAATAGCAGGATCATCAGCCAAATTAATATAAAGAATACTCCGTTTTATTGCGCCGCTTTCTTCTAATGATTTTCGAAAGAAACTTGCTTCGCTATTTTGAACACCAATTGCAGCAAAAACTACAGCAAATTCTTCACCTTTGCCAGGAACTGTAGCCTGACGTGCGATTTGAGCAGCAAGTAGGTTATGTGGAAGTCCGGCTCCTGAGAATATAGGTAATTTTTGACCACGAACTAAAGTATTAAGACCATCAATTGATGAGACACCTGTTTGAATAAAATCTTCTGGAAAATCCCGTCTTTCAGGATTTATAGACTCGCCATTAATGTCATCAAATCTATCGCCTACAGGATCTGGAAGATTATCAATTGGTCTTCCTAATCCATCAAAAACACGCCCCAGTAATTGATCCGATACAGGAATTTTCATAGTTTTTCCTAAGAATCTAGTTTTTGTTTCTGAAACAGAAAGTCCAGTAGTACCTTCAAAAACTTGAACAACAGCACGGCCTCCTCCTATTTCCAATACACGACCTAATCGTTTTTCATGTGAAGGAGTTTCTATTTCAACCAATTCATCAAATGCAGCACCCGTAACTCCATCAATAATCAGCAATGGGCCTTTAATTTCTGAGATTTTACTATATTCTAAACCAGTGGATCTATTTTGAGTCGGCAACTACTGGGACCTCCTTACCAGATAATTCAGTTATTGATTTCATTGTAATTTTATACAATTCATCCATTTTTTCAAGTTCGTTATCAGAAATTTCGTATTTAGATCTAATTATTTGAGAAATAACTGGAAGAGAACGAATGCTTTCCAAAGAAACACCATTACTTAATGCTTTTTGACATTCTTTATAGAAATTAACATAGATTTTCATCATTTTCACCTGCTTTTCGGGACTGCAATATCTATCAACCTTATCAAAAGCCATCTGTTGTAAGAATCCTTCTTTTATCATACGAGCAACATCAAGTATTAGTTTTTCCTCATCAGGTAACGCCTCGGGTCCCAATAATCTAACAATTTCTTTTAACACGTCTTCACGCTGTAATATAGTATATGTTTCAAGTCTAAGTTTTGGTCTGTCTTTATCAACATTAGATACCCACCAATTATCAATTGATTCTGCATAACCAGAATAACTAGTCATCCAATTTATTGACGGATAATGTCTAGAATAAGCTAGTTTTGTGTCAAGAGCCCAAAAAGTTTTGATACATCTCATAGTATGAGTAGAAACAGGTTCAGTAAAATCACCACCCGGTGGAGAAACAGCACCAATTACAGTTACAGATCCATCTCGATCAGGAGAACCTAAACACTTTACTCGACCAGCGCGTTCATAAAATTCGGCTAATCGTGATGCAAGATATGACGGATAGCCTTCTTCTGCAGGCATTTCTTCTAATCTGCCACTTAATTCACGCAGTGCCTCAGCCCATCGACTTGTAGAATCAGCAACAAGTACAGTGTCATAACCCATATCCCTATAATATTCAGCCATAGTTATACCAGTATAGATACTTGCTTCTCGTGCCGCTACAGGCATATTACTTGTGTTTGCTACTAATATTGTACGTTCCATTAATGATTTTCCAGTACGAGGATCTTTTAATTCAGGGAATTTAATCAAAACTTCAGTCATTTCATTGCCACGTTCTCCACAACCAATATGGAAAACAACACTGGCATCGGACCAAGAAGCAACTTGATGTAAAGTTACTGTTTTACCGGTACCGAAACCACCTGGTATTGCAGCAGTTCCACCTTTAGCGATAGGGAAAAATGTATCAAGAACACGTTGTCCAGTTATAAGAGGAAGTTCAGGATCATATCTTTGTGAAAATGGTCGTGGTTGTCTTACAGGCCAATTATGGTGCATAAATAATTCATATTTATCATTTTTATTGTCCACTACAGCAATAACATAATCTTTATCATACTTACCTTCTTTAACAATTTCAGAAATTTTTCCACCTGAATGAGTAGGAGGAACTAGAATTTTATGATCTATTAAATCAGTTTCTTTAACAGTGCCTAATATACTACCAGCTTTAACAATATCGCCTTTTTTTACAGATGGTAAGAAATTCCATTTCTTTTTAGGAATTGGAGGAACATGAATGCCTCGAGTAATAAAATCACCTGCCTTAGCAGCAATTTTATCAAGAGGTCGTTGTAAACCATCATAAATAGTTCCCATCATTCCCGGTCCCAAAGTCACAGAGAGAGGAGAACCAGTTCCAACAACTGGTTGGCCAGGGGTAAGTCCACTTGTAGATTCATAAACTTGAATAAATGCAGTATCACCAGTGAGTCGAATGATTTCACCAACAATCTTATCTTCGCCAACTTCTACAGTTTCATACATTTGAGCAGTAGACATACCATCTGCTTTTACTGCTGGACCACTAATCCATATTATCTTACCTTTTGCGACCAAAAATTATCATTTATCATTTGACAATTAGGGTTTAAAAACAATTCGATTATTTTAATAAAAAATCCATTCTATTGATAAATTATTGTGAAGTAAATACAAAATTCTTAAATGATTGATTTTTCAAATAATATTAAATGAATAAACTACCTGTAGTTCCAATTGTAATTGCATTGCTAATTATATTAGGAGGCATATTCATTTATTCGAATAGTTTTCCGGATACTTCTAATAATTCTATTAATGTTTTAGATGAAATGGCCGAATCTGGAGAAAAATCTAAAAATCAAGAGGAGGCAGTTGCTGAACCAGAACCAGTTGCTGAACCAGAACCAGTTGCTGAACCAGAACCAGTTGCTGAACCAGAACAAAAATGTCCATTTGGACAAGTTTTAATTGGTGATAAATGTGAGCTAACAGTTTTAGAAGGGAATATTGAGATAATTATGGATAATTACAAATTTAAACCTGCAGTAATTAAAATTAAAAAAGGATCTACAATTACTTGGAGGAATCAAGATACCCAGTTAGATGGTGGTGGAGGAGGTGTCGGTTGGCATGACGTCACATCAGAAGACGGATTATTCAAGTCCATTGAAATGGGATTCGATGCAGGTTTTTCACATAAATTTGAACAAGTTGGAGAATTCAATTACAAATGCAATCCTCATCCATTTATGACAGGAACTATAATAGTTGTAGATTAAGTTACCAATATTTTTGTAGTTACAATAAATTTATTTATGTTTAATTTTATTATTCGATAATTGCAATCAAAATCAATTGTATCCACGAAAATTTTTTCAGCGTCAATACTCTTTGCAACATTATCATTAGTTTTACATCCGCCTTTTTTGCCATTAGGAATACCAGCGCCTTATGCGCCCTTTCTTATTTATCAAATATGGGAAATACCTTTGTTTATAGCATTATTTCTATTCGGACCTATTTCCGCGTTTTTAGCATCATTCATTAATTTCATTTCTCTTTTAATTTTCTTTCCAGGGCAATTAATTACAGGGCCAATTTATAATTTATTTGCTATTTATAGTTCTCTCATAGGAATAATATTAATACATAAATTACAATATTTCCGAATCAGAAAGAATGTAGTCATATTAACAAGTTCTGCTATAATAATCAGAACATCAATAATGACTATAATTAATTTCATAGCACTGCCTATGAATCCACCAATAGGGTTTGCAATTCCAGAATCAGCTTTGTTTATTACTTTAGGACTAATTGCATTGTTTAATGTAACATTAATAGCATATACAGTTCCAATATCATACATCATATCTAACATAATTAAAAAAACAATACAAATTAAAACTTGGATTTAGTTTTTTTTAGATTTAGTATTTAAATTAGCCGCGGGATCCTTGGCAAATACTATAGCTATTGCAATAATAATCAAAACAAGTGAATCAAAGTAAAAGGGTAATAAACTTATATTATTAACAGAATAACTTGAGGAAAGATAACCCAGTAAAATTGGACCAATGACAAAGCCCAAATCACCCATTGTGCGATTAAAACCAAGAAAACTGCCTAAATGTTTTTTGTCAGATAAATCAGCTGCCCAAGCTTGTGTTTGCCCCCATAAACCGCTAGATAATCCAAAAAGTGACATAAAGAACAACAAGCTGTAAAAAGAATAAGACAATGACAAGCAATAAGCGACAATAGCTGTACAAAATAGACTTAATATAATTGGTTTTTTTCTACCAAATCTATCAGTTAAATGACCAGCAAACAAAGTACTTGCCAAATTAGAAACAGCTGCAATGCTTATAGTTAGACCAAGTAATAGTGGAGAAAGTTGTAACTTATCATATGCAAAAATAGGTATAACAGTTAATTCTAAACCAGTCCAACTAAATGCAAAAGCAAAAGTAGAAAGTGAAACGAGTAGAAGTGAACGATTTTTAAGATGATTCAAACTAAATGGGGATCTATTAGTGGAAATTTTAACAGTATTAGTAATAAAATAACGAGTTATAAGAAGACCAGCAAGTGTCATTAAAGAATAGAAAATAAACGGAGAACTTTTACCATAAAGTGGTACAATAATGCCACCTAAAATTGGTCCTATAATTACGCCAAAAAGAATGGAAGCAGTATAATAACTCAATGCACGACCGCGTTTTGAGATAGGAACAATTGAATTCAAAAGAGTAGATGCGGAAACCATATAAAAAGCAGAACCAACACCTTCAACAATTCTACAAAGCAATAATATTGAATAAGAGGGAGAAAATGCAGCAACTAATGATGAAATAATTATAATCGATAATCCAAATTGCATTAATTGTTTTTGATCATATTTATCTGCAAACATCCCTGCAGGGAGATTAACAAAAACACGAGCAATCCCAAATCCAGCTATTAAACCACCTATCATAAAATTAGTTGCGGCGAACTCTCTTGCATATAATGAAAGTGCAGGAGTAATTATAGACAAACCAGTTGCAACGCAAAAAACAACTGAATAAAGTATAATTAGAGTTTTTTGATTATTCAAAAAAATCATTTAAAGTAAAAAAATATTATTTAGTAAATTTTTTAACAATTTCAGTACGAAGTTCTGGTTTCATTCTTTCTAATCGTTCTTCAATAGTATTATTAATACTAACTGAACTATCAGCATTACGAATAATAACGCCACCACAAGTATCGATGGATTCATCATTAAGTTTAATTTCCTTATCATATTGTTTGGAGAGAGTTGGAATAATTTTTTTAATTAATTGTCTATCTTTTTTATTGCAAGAAACATATAATATTGAATCATCCAATAAAACAACACCTTCGGTAAGAAAACTATTTAGAGATTTTTGATAATTTTTATCTTTATTTTTATTTAGTTCTTTAAGCGCTGTAATAAAGACTTTATTAATATTTTTTTCAATAATTTTTAGAACAGTATTTCGTTTTTCAATTTCAGCAGTACCTAATATTTGACGTGAGAGAATTTCGGATTCTTTTTCTTGGAAAGTACTAATATCATTTATATCAATTTTTGTCCGATTTTCAGAGTCTTCAATTATTTTTCTGGCTTGTTCAAATCCTTCGTTGATAATAGACATAATTTCAGTTTCAGTTTCTTTTGCAACGTCATCAAGAATATTGCTATTTTTCTGATTATTTTCCATGAGACATCACTAGTAAAAATAACCACTATCTATTTATATTTAATAGTTAATTATCAAATCAAAAATATATAATCAATATTATATAATCATAAAAATTAATAATATCAATACCAATTAATCAGTGAAAATCATGTCAACAGAAAAGGAAATTAGAACCGCTTTAACAAATGTCATGGATCCGGAAATTCATATGAATATAATTGATCTTAACATGGTAAAAAAAATCCAAATTAAAAATGACGTAGTCGACGTATTAATTGCATTGACTGTTGCAGGATGTCCTTTAGCTGATACAATAAAAAGAGATGTGAAAAATGAATTAATCAAATTACAGGGAATAAACAAAGTTAATGCAGATACAACTGTAATGTCTAAAGAAGAATTATCAATTCTGAAAACAAAGGTACAAAAGAAGTCTGGTAAATCAGAAAAAGATCTAATTGGACGATTAGAAAAGAAAAATAATGAGAATATAATAGCTGTTGTTTCTGGCAAAGGAGGAGTTGGAAAATCACTAATTACTGCATTATTTGCATCTGAATTAAAAAGATTAGGATATAACGTAGGTATACTTGACGCAGATATTACTGGACCAAGTCAAGCAAAAATATTTGGAGTTACCAAAAGAATATTAAAAGGAAGAAATGGAATGATTCCTGCAGAAACTAGCACAGGTTTAAAAATAATTTCATTAAATTTAATGTTGGACGATCCAGAAAGACCAACAATTTGGAGAGGACCTATTATTAATAATTTAATCAGGCAATTATATTCAGATGTTGATTGGGGTGATTTGGACTATCTACTGGTCGATTTACCACCTGGAACTAGTGATGCATCACTTACTGTTTTTCAATCTTTACCTTTATCTGGAGTTGTTATTGTAAGTACTCCACAAGATTTGGCAAAGATGATTGTCAGTAAATCAGCAAATATGGCGAAAGCATTGAACATCCCGCTAATAGGTCTAGTGGAAAATATGTCATATTTGAGTTGTAAGAAATGTGGAGAGCGCAACTACATACTTGGAGAATCAGAAAGTCAGAAATTTGCGGATAAATTAGGTACAAAACTTATAGTTTCATTACCATTGGATCCTAATGTAGCACAACTTTGCGATAATGGAAAAATAGAAGAATATCAAAACAAAATAATTAAGAGCGGAATACAAGCTGTTGAAAATCATGTTAAAAAATATGCAGATAAAACAGAAATCGAAGCTATCATTGGCAGTGCAGGGAAAAAATTATCATCGGCATGGAATGATTCAGAGAAAAGAGAAAATAAGAAATTTAAATTAACACCGATGTAAGATAATCAAGACATTTTTAAGACTTTTTTGATTAGTTCGCGATAGTCAACTTGGTCAATTTTACTACCAGGACCAGGTATTGAATATATTAATGGCGTGGGATTATTTGAGCGAATATCATTCAATTCATCCTCGATTTCTTTTGAAATTTCATTACTGATAAGAACAAGACCAATATCTTTTGTAGTTAAAAGTGAATTAATCTGTTTTAGAGCGTCAGAAGAATTTTTTACATGTATTCCACTTGCGCCAGATAGCATAAATCCAGAAATAAATGCTTGTGACCCAATAGTAATTATTTTCAATGAAATTTATTTTGGTTTTTATAATAATAAGTGTAGCTGAAGGAATTTAATCGAAAAAAAAAATATGAAGTTGTCCCAGAGGGACAACTATCATCTTAAGTTGTTTGACGTGATCTTGTGAAGAGAACTCCAGCAACGACGACTAATACGACGCCGAGTCCAATTGCAACATAAGAAATTGGACTAATTGTTTCTACTGGTACTTCTACTTCTTTGATTACCTCTCTAACTTCTACTTCTCGGCTAACGCCTTCAGGTAGTTGATCAGGTAAGCCAAATGCAGTAAGAGCACCTGGTACTGAACCCCTGAGTGATGGTACTTGACTCGTTAGACCTCTGCCTCCATAGGATTGCATAAGTCGTGTCTGTCCATCAGCTGTTTGACCGATAATAGGTTGTGTATCTAGAGCTGTACCAAAGTTGAATTGATGAAGAAGTTCACCAGTTGCTGAATCAACTGCACGGAGTTTACCATCGAAACCATTCCAATAGGATACTCCACCGGAGGCTATTACACCACCACGGTGTGCAACGGTATCAACAAAGAAGTCCCACACTACTTCACCAGTACGAGCATCAATTGCTGTAACTGTGTGATTAAATTCTCGCGGGAACGGTGCATCGTCGTTTCTATTGTCCATGAAGCATCCTGTGAATGCATGACATCTGAAATCTACATTCATCGCTCGAATGTATACAGGTTCATTCTTACATGCAACATATACTCTATCACCATCGAATGCGATATCATTTTCTGCACATCCAGAACCGTTAGGATTTTGCCAGAAGCTTTGAGATTGAGGTGCTGGGTGACTTTGCCATGGTTTGAGGACATCTTCAGGTACTCTCATATCAAAGAATGCCCAATTCTTTGCATTGTCTCCTAGACCATCTATACCTAGTGGTACAGAGTGTAGTACACCACGACCTCTAAGACCATTGTTAGGTCCACCGCCGTTATCACATGCTGCATTGCAGTAATACTTGGAGAAATGTACACCAGGTACTTCAGTAATCCATATGGGATCACCAGTAGCTGCATCAAATGCATGAACGTGACCTTGTTTACATTGTTTAATGACTGTTCGTCGACCATCAATATCCATGAGGGTCGTATTCCATGAACAATCCATATCCCAAACATCTTTTGTGGAGCTTTGGAAATACCAACCAAGTGAGCCGTCAGCAGTATTCACACCAACTATGGCAGAACCAAATAGACGAGGTCCTTTTGTGAATGTTGTGTTGAAATCAGGTCCTGGTTGAGCTGTACCGAAGTATACTCTACCATTTTCTTCATCAACTACGATTTCACCCCAAATATTGCTTACACCTGCATTGAATGGCATACCTGTTTTCTCATTATAAGTTCCAGGCATTCCTGACCAGTCCCATCGAAGAACTTCTGCTGGGACATCACATGAATTTACGCCTTCAATCCATCCTACAGCGCAGTTATCAACTAACCATTCACCCCATGCTTTGTATTCATCAGGGAATAGTTCACCGTTAGGAGGTTGATAAAAGAATCTCCAATTCAGATGAGTATCTGTTGTTGCATCAATAGTACAAGGGAAGCTGCTACATGCGCCAAGATCATATGCTGCTACATATGCTCTGCCACCATAACTTCCTTCCATATGTCCACCAACCGCTACAATTATTTGATTGTGACTGCGGTCAATAACTGGTGCATGTGAACCTTGTGCGTTGTACAAACCAGAATTAGTTGGTACATTTCTACAATGTTCTAACAAAGTGAAAACTTCTTCACCAGTTTCAGCACTAATTCCTTTAATAGTACAACCAAAGGAATTGAGCCAAAGGACCATCTCACCATTTAGTTCCCAAGCGTTCATTGAGTGTGTGTGAGCTGATAGTGAAAAGACTGGAAGACCAGGTGGATTTAATCCACGATGGAATTGTACTTGTTCACCAATAATATCTGTTCTTTCTCCGTCTGCGGTTCGTTCACTATACCAAACTTGAGCTCCAGTTTCCATATCGATTTTGAAGATTGTTTGGTAATTAGTGGCAAGGTATGCATATCCATCTATAATAAGAGGAGGTGCAATACCACCGGTTCCACAGAACCCGTTTAAGTTAGTACACCCTATCGAGTCAGCATCAGGTATTGGAAATACCCACTTCATCTCAGCGAGATGAATGTTTTCGGAATTTAGTTGTGTCTGAGGATTAAAATTATGTCCCCAGGAGTTTGCGTTAATATATTCCCAATTACGTTCAGCTCTAGTTGAACCTAAAGCTGGTGCTACATTTTGTGCACTGGCTTTAGGAGCCATCACGAATATAGCTGCTGCGACAAGTAGTGTAATTACTAATAGACTAGCTATTAAATGTCGAGTCATGGACTGGATTTAGTAATAAAATATATATAAATCCCTCCAGAAACACAAAAAAAGATTCATTTCAGTAGTTTATAGCATAAAAAGACGGTATTTAAAGTAAAAAAAACAGTTTTACAAAATTTCTATACGTAAAAATTGAAATTTTGGGAATGAAAAATGAAATGTTTCGTCTATATTAAAAGAAGAACGGCCAGAAATAGATTCAATTGTGATTATTTCAGAGCGTTGTGGAAGAGAATCACAACCACAACCGCTTAAAACCCACCAAGTTATTTGGACCTGAATGTTTTCAGCTGCTTCCGTGTTATAATTTACAATTGTTCCAGTTACTTGGTAAGCAGTCCGGTTATTAATGATTATTTCTGAATTTTGAAAGTTATCAACAATTTCCAAAAGTGGATCCTGCAAAGGTTCAATTAAATTTTCAAAGTTTACAATTTGATTCGAAGAATTTTGGAGTTTTTCTAATAATATTTGTGTTTCATTTAATTGATCTAACAAGTGTGAATTATTTAATTTGAGTAAATTAATTTCTTCATTGAGTAAATTATTACTTAATTCTAGAGATTGAATAACATCATCTTGTTTAATTTGTAATTGTGCAAATGTGTTAATGGAAGTATTAAGCGAATTAATTTGCGGATAAAAAACAATATAGCTCGAAGATATACCAGAAAATAAACCAAGAACAAATATCAATAACAGAATTATATATCTAGACATATTACATGTATAATGAACAAATTAATATTCTTTATATAATGAAGTAATATATAGAGCCAAAGTTAATTAATATTTAAAATCTTGTCGAAGTATCAACAAACAATTATAAAAAACAATTTAAAAATACTTGCTGAAGATTTAGGTTTAAATCAATCATTACAATTTAAAAATTTACAAGAATTAAAAAAAGAAATAGTCAAAAATAAAAAGATGGATCACATACCAAGTAATTCAGAAATATTTAACATACTTCCAAAAAATAAACGAAAGTATTATTCTCAAATTCTAAAAATAAAACCTACAAAAACAGCATCTGGAATAGCGGTGATTTCAGTAATGACAAAGCCATATAATTGTCCTCATGGAGTTTGTGTTTTCTGTCCAGGCGGCGAAAAAATTGGAACGCCTCAGAGCTATTTGCCTACTGAACCTGCTACAATACGAGCATTGGAAGTTGAATTCGATCCATTTAATCAAGTAAAAAATAGAATGATTCAATTAAAAGCAATAGGACATGAAATAGATAAAATAGAATTATTAATAATTGGAGGTACTTTCATGAATCTTCCTATCGACTATCAGGAGAATTTTATAAAATCTTGTTTTGATGCTCTTAATGGAAGAGTTTCCAATAATATAAAAACAGCTCATAAAATAGGGGAAAAATCAATTGTTAGAAATGTAGGACTTAGCATAGAAACAAAGCCTGATTGGTGTAAAGAACGGCACATAGATAGTGTTCTATCATTTGGAGCTACACGAATAGAAATAGGCGTACAAACTTTATCTGATGAAATCTATAAGCACACTAACAGAGATCATACATTAAAAGATGTGATAGAATCTTTCAGAATAGCTAAAGATTCTGGTTTTAAAATAGTTGCTCATATGATGCCAGGACTACCTGGGTCAAATTTCAATAAGGACTTGGAAGATTTCAAAACTTTATTTTCAGAATCTAATTTTAAGCCCGATATGTTAAAAATTTATCCGACTTTAGTTGTTCCTGGAACTGGATTATACAAAATGTATCAAAAAGGATTGTATGATCCATACAATACTCAAACAGTTATCAATTTATTAACAGAAGTTAAGAAAGACATTCCGCAATGGGTAAGAATAATGAGAATACAAAGAGAAATTTCCAAATCAGAAATCGAAGCAGGAGTAGATAAGGGCAACATACGAGAATTAATTATTGCAGAAATGAGAAGAAAAGGTTACAAATGTAAATGTATTAGATGTAGAGAAATCGGATTAAGACAATTAAAAGAGGGATTTGAAATAAATCATAAAGATGTAAAAATATTAAAGAAGAAATATGAAGCGTCAAAAGGTTATGAATATTTCATATCAGCGGAAGAGCAAAAAAGTGAGTCGTTAATTGGTTTTGCAAGACTTCGAATTCCTTCAATTTTAGCACATAGGAAAGAAATTGATGAAAAAACAGCTCTAATCAGAGAACTTCATGTATATGGTCAACTAATTCCATTGGGAAAAAAAGACAAGTCTAGTTGGCAACATAAAGGAATGGGAAGTAAACTAATGGAAGAAGCAGAGAAAATTGCAAAAGAAAAAGAGTCATGTAATAAGATACTCGTTATAAGTGCCATTGGAACAAGAGAATATTATAAAAAATTAGGATATCATCTTCAAGGACCTTACATGGAAAAATATTTGAGATAAATGTATTGGTAGTGTTTATGAAAACAATAACGAATTTTTCATATGGATATATACTAATTCTTTTGTTCTTATTGATTTTTTCAACTTTTAATAAAGTGTTTATTGAAGCAGATAACAACCTATTGGCAATTCCTAGCGGAGAACGTGCAGAAAGAAATTGGGAATTTGTAAATCATAACAGCTGGGGAAGTAATTATAGCCCACAAAATGACATTAACAAAGAAAATGTTAATATGTTAGAATTAAAATGGATATATCCATTTCCACCTGCGTCAGAGTTTTTAAGATATCAATCAGGAGGAATCCAATTCGAGGGCGTAATAACACCTCCGCTAATAGTAGATGGGAATGTATTTGTTTCGTCAAATATGAGAAATGTTTATTCATTTGATGGAAAATTTGGAGATCTTAATTGGCTGAATATATACAAACACGATTGGAATAAAGCCAGAGCTGATTTACCTGAAATTGCAGGAGGAGCACCTCATATTCATGGTTTACAATATGTAAATGGATTATTGTATTCGAGTACATTAAATTGTTCAGTTCAAGCAATAGATGCGCTTTCTGGTGAATTATCATTTGAAATTAACAAGATTTGCAGTAATGTTGAAGGAAACAACTATTCATGGCAATCATATAACGGCATAGGGAAGTACGGTTCCCCATCTCATCCAGGTCCGATATTTCAAAAAGAGAACATCCTAATAGTGGCAATTACAGGAGCTACAGCATCATGGGGAGGCGGTAGAGCATTTATAGATGCATATGATTTAGACTTCGATCCTCCAAAGAGATTATGGAGAAAATTCTTAGCGCCACCAGCAGAGGGAGATCCAGAATGGGCGTTACATGAATGTGACAAGGGATGGTTCTTCTCATATAAGCAATGGAAAGAAGAAGGTAAACTCGGGATTCCTTGCATAGACGTTCCAAGGGAGAATATAATGAATGATTGGGGAGTTCCAAAACATTTTACGTCGTCAGTGGCAGCAATTTGGGGTCAAATGGCAATTGATGAAGAAACAGGTATAGTCTATTTTGGTACTGGAAATCAAGGCAGTTGGCCTAATCAGACATTTGTAACGGGTCCGAATTTGTATGCAGCATCTACAATAGCTCTAGATGTAATGACAGGAGATATGGTCTGGTGGTATCAACAAGTTCCACGAGATATGGTAGAAGGAGACAGTTCTTGGAATACTGTTCTCGCTAAACTAACAATAGATGGTGAAGAAAAGAAAGTAATACTAAAGTATTCTGTTACAGGTCTACTTTGGGCTCTTGATGCAGCTACTGGTGAACCATTGTGGATATTTGAATCACCATTACTAGAAAGTAGAACAGATCCAGATGGAGCGATAAGAGGAAGAACTTCGGGTCATCCTTGCATAGGATGTGATCCAAATACTCAGGATGGATATTGGAATAATGTAATGAGTTACTATGACATGCAGGAAAAGAAATGGTTGAATTATCCATCAAAGGATTGGTTTTATTGGATTCCAGCAAGAGCAGGAGAAGCAGATATTGCAGTAGATATGGATAAACAAACAATTTTTCTTCCTGTCGCAGGAGGAGTAGATAAAGCAATAAAAGCAGGACAATATGGAAGTCTAGGAGACAAACCAGGTGAAGATTATTATCTCGATACGCAACCAAAAAATGTTACGCTATATGCAGTTGATGCAATAACAGGTAAAGTAAAATGGAGTTATTTTATTGATGGAGTTGCATATAGGGGCGGAGTAATGGTAAGTGGCGGAGTCGTATATTTGCCTGCGGCAGATGGAAATTTGTATATGTTTGATGCTGACAATGGGCAATTATTAGATAATATATTTCTTAGTAATTCATTATTAGTATTACCAACAATAGGAAAAACAATTGATGGGGAACCAAGATTATTTGTGATTAGTGGAGGAAGAGGAGCTTATGCAATAGGAGGTATAACAAAACAAAACATTCCGGGGGCTATATTTTCTTTTGGTTTACCTGATAATTATATTGAAAAAATAAATGAACCAGCATCATCGGGTGTTGATTCTCTTTGCGAAGCAGGAGTACGAGGTGATTGTGTTGAAATACCAGCACCCGCAGCGCCAGTACCAGTAGAACCAGAACCTGAGAAACAAGAAATAGAGGAGAAAAAAGCAGAATCAAGAATTTTAGAAAGTGATTCGGGGGATAACTATTGGTTCGATGAACAATTCTATAATGTATTATTAGGTTCTGTAGTAATTATAATAATTGGAATATCCATTATAAAAATCATAAAATTAACAAATAAGATATAATAACAAAAAAACATCAAATTCTAAATATTATAATTGTGATATTCTGGTAAGAAATTGAAGATAACTATAATAATTATTTTGATATTATTCAGCATAATAGCACAATCATCAGAAATTCAAGCATTATCTAATCAAGGCAATTGGGAATTCATTAATCACAATGTGAGAGGAACAAACTACTCACCACAGAATCAGATTAACGCAGATAACGCACATATGTTGGAATTGAAATGGACTTACCCAATTCCTGCTGCTGAATTTAATGAACAAGAAGGGATTTCTTTAACAGAAGGTTCAATGACGCCTCCTTTGGTAATTAATGGCACAGTATATTTTACAACCAACATGAGAGACACATATGCAATAGATTCTTCAACAGGAAATCTAAAGTGGGTAAATATATGGGATTTTGATTGGAAAGAAGCTTATAGAAAATTACCAATAACAGGCGGTGCATTACATGTTCATGGATTAAATCTGATTAATGGTAAATTGTTTCCTAGTACAGTAGCATGTTCTATTTTATCAATAAATCCAGAAGATGGAGAAATCGATTTTGAATTAAATGATACATGCAGGAACATTGAAGGAAATGCATATAATTGGGACTCGTACATTGGGCCAGGATTATGTGGACTATCATCACACCCTGGAATAGAATATTCAAACATCTATGTTACACAAATATGTGGAGCAGATTCAAATTGGGGAGGTAGAGCATTCATTGATGGATATAACCTGAATATAGATCCACCTGAAAGAATATGGAGGACGTTTTTAGCGCCACCATCAGATGGTGATCCAGAATGGGCCTTGCACGAATGTGACAAGGGATGGTTCTTCTCATATCCAGAATGGAAGAAAAATGGAAGACTTGGAATTCCATGTAACGAGGTTCCAAGAGAGAATCTGATAAATGATTGGGGAGTGCCAAAACACTATAATTCCGCAGTAGGTTTGCTGTGGGGGCAAATGGCATTGGATCAGGAGACTGGAATAGTATATTTCGGAACTGGAAATCAGGGCGGATGGGTAAATAATACGTATGCTATTGGACCCAATTTATTTGCGTCTTCAATAGTAGCACTAAATGCAACAAGTGGAAACATAATATGGTGGTATCAAACAGTACCAAGAGATATGGTGCAAGCAGACACAGCTTGGAATACAGTTCTAACTGAATTGACAATAAACGGAGAAAAGAAAAAAGCTATAATAAAATATTCTGTTACAGGTCTACTTTGGGCTCTTGATGCAGCTACTGGCGAACCATTGTGGATATATGAATCACCTCTATTGGAAAGTAGAACAAGCGAAGATGGAATTCCAAGAGGAAGAACTTCGGGTCATCCTTGCATAGGATGTGATCCAAATACTCAGGATGGATATTGGAATAATGTAATGAGTTACTATGACATGAAGGAAAAGAAATGGTTGAATTATCCATCAAAGGATTGGTTTTACATTATACCATTAAGAGCTGGAGAAGCAGACATTGCTTACAATGAAAAAGAAGACATAGTGATATTGCCATTAAGTCTTGGATGGGATGCTAGTGTAAAAGCAGGTAATCATAAAGGAATAGGAGTTCCTCCTGGAGAATATAATCTAAATTACCCAAAACAAAAACAAAATACAACAATATTAGGAATAGATGCAAATACTGGTGAAGAAATATGGAGTTATTTTATTGACGGAGTAGCATTTAGAGGTGGAATTATAGCTACAGAAGACCTGGTAATAATACCCGCGGCTGATGGAAATTTATACATATTAAACGGAATAACAGGAGAATTATTACATAAAATATTTTTAAATACGCCATTGACGACTCAGCCGACAATTGGGCGAAATTCTGATGGTGAATTTCAGATATATATAATAAACGGAGGAAGGGGAAGAGAAGAAGTAGGTGGATTGTTACATAATCAGATACCAGGATCTTTGATGGCCTTGGGTATTTCAGAAGAAATAGAAATACAAGAAAACATCGTCAATGAACCAGCAGAAGAAATTGACTCGGTTAGATTTACTACAATTTTCCTAATTATTTTTGGAATATTATCAATTATAATTCTAACCGCATATAGAAGAAGAAGGTAAAATAAATTTTTCACTAAACCTATTAGGGAAGACATGATAAATTTAATTTGTGCAAAAAGTAGGCATATTAATTTTTATTTTAATTATTTCAGCTTTAACTTCACTAAATACTGAAATATTATTTTCTGATGCAATAGAAGACAATGGTTTTAATTCTGTTGCTCCAAATTATGATTATCGTGCGACGGGATTTAATCCACAAACTCAGATAAATATAGAAAATGTAAACCATTTGGAATTAAAATGGGTGCATGCATGGCCATTACCGGAATCAATAGACGGAATAGAACCAAGAATAGGTTCTATTGCAAATCCCATAATTGTAGACGGGATAGTTTATAATCGAATGGAGGATCTAAGAATTTCTGCAATTGATGCAAAAACTGGAGAAATTATTTGGTTATTTCAAGCAGATCCATATTTAGTAAATATAGAAATTGCAAAGAGAAATCTACCGGTCAATTTAAATTTTGATCCGTCTTTATCCAGTCATGCTCATAGCTTTTCTTATACCGAAAATAAGATATTTGCACCATGGCCGAATTGTCAGGTTTTTGGTCTTAATGCAAAAACAGGAGAAATTGAATTTAGATTAAAGACTCCAACATGCAAAGATTTGGAAGGAAATGAAGGATTATTCAAAGGTTTGCAATCTTCAGGTCCAGTATTTGACACAAACAATCGGGTTCTGATTTATGGAACAGGAGGTAGAGAAGCAGTCGAGGGAGGAAGAGGTGCATTCAGAGGTTACAATCTTGATTCAGGAGAATTACTCTGGACATTTTATCTTATGCCACCACAAGATGTAGGAGATCCAGAATGGACTATAAGAGTAGCAGACAAAGGCTGGATTCAAGGAATAAGAGCAACTGAGATTCCAGAAAACATATTGAGAAATGATTGGGGTGAATGTCCTGACAATTGTGGATTTGGAAAAGGAGATATGGGAATAGGTTGGGGCCAATGGGCAGTAGATGAAGATAATGGAGTAGCATACTTAGCAACTGGTAATCCATCTCCAAGTTGGAATGCTACATATAGGCCAGGCCCAAATGTTTTCAGTAATTCAGTTTTAGCTATAGAAACGAAGACAGGTAATTTACTTTGGTGGCATCAAATTGTATCACATGATTTAGGTGACTTGGATTGTTCATGGAATACTGTATTAGCAAATGTAGATGGAATTAATACAGTTTTCAAGTTATGTAAAGGAGCATATCTCTATGCAATGGATGCAGAGACTGGAGAATTATTATGGAGTACTGATTACCATCCACATGTAAAAAGAGGAAGTATGGGTCCAGAACCTAATTTTGATTTTGCTCTTGACCCAATGAATAAGGATGACATGAATAAGCCATGGGTTTCATATCCAAATAATGAACCGAATTGGAGAAAAGAATCAGGAGGTGCGGAATCCGATGTAACATTTGCATATGGAAAGTTATTTTCTACAACTTATCATAAATGGTCACTGCAGAAGATTACAGCAGTTGAACCATCCATGAGAAATTCATGGGGAAGAATCTCAGTATATTCTGATCAAGAACTAGCTGCTAATGCTACGGTCTGGGCTCATGATGCAAAAACAGGAGAACTGATTTGGAAATATGACATAGATAATGTGGGAATACGAGGAGGAGTTACTGTTTCAGGAGGAATGGTTTTATTTTGTACTACAGATGGAACAATAAGAGCTCTAAATGCAGAGAGCAGTATTCTTATTTGGGAAAGATTCCAAGGTCATCAATGTCCTGTACAACCTGTATTAGGAGCAGATAGCGATGGTAATATTAAAATTTTCACATTAATCGGATCAGGAGGAATACTAGGTCGTTCAGAACCAATACCTGGAGCTTTATTGGCCTATGGTCTACCAGAGAATTATAATTCAAATATAGAAAAGAATGTAGAAAAAGAGATTGTAAAAGAAAATCAACAAGTTGAAAAAGTTATAATTACTGAGTCAAAAATAATAGAAGATGATTTTACATCTTCTACAATTGAATTAATAGGGTTATTATCTCTAACTTTAATTATCGGAATTTCCATAGGATATATTATTAAAAATAAGCTAGTGTAATAATTAAAAATACAATCACGGAATAGCAACGTACTTTATTTCATCTCTAAATAGCACATTATTTTTCAAAATGCTAAAGTCACCAATTTTATCCCATTTTAGAGGAAACACAGTACCTTCTGCTACAACTTCGGTTTTAAAAAATGTAAACAACCAGCGATCATCAATAATTCTCCATTCGCCATCAGAGAATCCCCACTTTGTTACAGCATCAACTTCCATTGAAAATTCGCCAATTAGTTTTCCATGACCAGTATTTACCAATTTAGAAACAACAGTGGCTTCATCTCCAGCATATGTAACTTCATACGAAACCATTTCAATTTCAATATCTAACGTATTTCCAAGAATTGTTGAAATTAATATCCTAATATTAGAGAATCCTTTGTAAGTACCAGCGAATGCGCCTGCTTGGCCACTCCATTCTGCATATGTAGATTTATCATCTATGTAATAAGTTAATGTTGTTCTACTATCACGAGACTCGAATGCAGAATGAAATTCATCAATTGTAGATAGCAATAATTCAGCTTGAGGATGATCATCACTGATTTGTACAAGTGCAGGTTCCGCTCTAGAAGGATCAGCTGGAACTGCGGGCGCTGCGGGATCTGCTGGGGCTGCGGGTGCTGCGGGCGCTGCGGGCGCTGCGGGATCTGCTGGGGCTGCGGGTGCTTCACGTTCTCTAGGTTCTCCACGGGGAGCTGACGGTGCATTACTTATTACTCGATCTTCAAAAGTCGGTACAGTAGGATAAGCAATTATACCAACAATTCCTATTATGCCAATAATAAAAAATAACCCAGCGATTTTTGTGCGATCAGATTTAGTAATAGTAGCCATATAAATCACACATTAGCTACCAAATTTCCAATTTCCACTTGTTACAAACAACGTAGCAGAAATAACCAAAATTATAAAGGAAATTATTATCATGAGATAAGACAAGGGACTAATAATCGTTTGAGTTTTAATAGTCTCTGTTTCAACGATTTTCTCTACTTCAACTTCAACGATTCGTTCTTCACCAGGCGCTGCGGGATCTGCTGGGGCTGCGGGATCTGCTGGGGCTGCAACAACAAGTTCGTTAGAAATAGCCGTTTCATCAGGCAAACCTAAAGCAATTAGTGCACCAGGAATTCCTGTAGGACCCCAAGATGCAATACTCTGACCGCCTGTCTGAACAAATACTTTCATATTGTCTGAAGCATCAGCTCCAATCGTTATTTGAGTCCAAAGGCCAGTTCCAAAAGCTTTCTTTAATATTAATTCACCTGTTTCAGAATTAAGTAAATATAGATAACCATCTCCTGATGGAATATATAAAACACCACCAGAAACAGTCAATCCTCCACGGAAGCCTGCACCGTCTATAAAGAATTCCCAAATAATTTCTCCAGTATTTGAATCAATTGCATAAATAGTGCTATTAGTAGGGTGATTAGTAGGTGTCATAACAAGTTGATTTCCAAAGTCATTAGGAAATTCTGGAGATGAAACCATTACTGGCATATTGTAAGAACCTACATAGATTCTATTATTATCATATGCAATATCAGCTTCTAACTGACCAGCATAATTTGCACTCAAGAAATTTAGTTCGCCAACATGTGAAGTAGGCCATTCACGGGTTAAATCATCTAAATTCTTTGGATCAGGATAAGCCATTCCAGGTTGTGGTTGCCATAAACTCGGAGGATTAAATATCCAGAAGGGTTCACCAGTAGCGGCATCTAAAGCATATAGGAAGCCATTTTTACAACCCTTGAAAATAGCTTTCTTGCCATTTACTTCACCCAGAACTGCATTCCATGAACAATCATAATCCCACATATCATGTGGAAGACTTTGATACCACCATACAAATTCACCAGTACGAGAATCAAGAGCTACAATAGAACTTCCATACAAATTCACTCCTGGTCGTCTTGCAGCATTTGGATACGGTCCACTTTCTCCGGTTCCCAAATAAACTATCCCAGTCTCTTGATCAATAAGATAATGACCCCAAATAGTAGCAATAGTACTAGCTGTGTGTAAATATCCACGAGAACTTTTAGGATTAATCCAATCATTCATTAAACAATCAAGACAATCTGATTGTACTTCACCACAAGGCACAGCTAATCGACCTGATTCTTGCCATTCAGGAAATGAGAAGAACCATCCCTTGTCACATTCATGTAACGCCCATTCTGGATCTCCCTCTGATGGAGGTACCAAAAAGGTTTGCCAAACTCTTGTGGGATTATCCATATCACTAACATCATATCCAGCAATGAAAGATCGTCCACCATTTCCAGACGAACCCATAACTGGAACTACCATTATATCTTCAAAAAATTGAGGAGGATGAGTGCCTATACTTGCATAATAACCGTTATTTCCCCAAGCTTTAGCTTCTTCTTCCGTTCCACATAATTCTAAGACTTGGAATACAACATCACCAACCAAAGAATCATGGCCATCGATTTGGCATGATTGAAAACTTGGAATAATTATTCCTTTGTCATCATAATAATTAACAGCATGAGTATGGGGCAACATTCCTTTAACATGAGGATATTGTTTGATAGTTTCATCATTATCATAATTCACAACTTCATTCCAAATGAGTTTTCCAGTTTCTGCATCTATTGCAAGTAAAGCTCTTTGATTCGTAGCTGAATAAGTTATACCATCGACAATTAAAGCAGGAGAACCTGAACCAGCATAAGTTTTGATTGCACCATTAATCTTTGGATAACTCGATGGAGGATAAGGAAATACCCATTTCATTTGTAAATCAGCAGCATTTTCAGTGTTAATTATTGACTGTGGATTATTACCAGTTCCATATTGATTGTAATTTATCATATCCCAATTAGTCATTTCTCGAGTTAGTTCCTGAGCAGCTGCAGAAGGCGATGGATTAATTAAATTAAAAGGAATTGCAATAGTAACAAATAACAATAACAACATTAAGACAAATAATTGATTTTTGCTCACGTTGAAAAATTCACCTTGCATTATTAATAGGTTTATCGGGATTTTAAAAGTTATAGTAAAACAACAATATAATCTAGATAATGAATAAATTTGTGGTTGATTCTATGAATGGAAAACTAGCCAAAAAACTACGTTTTTTTGGATTTAATACTTTGTATTATAAACAAATACGAGAAAATGAAATTATCAAGATTGCAATACAAGAAAACAGGATAATTTTGACATCGAATTATGAATTATACAAGCTCTGCAGATCAAAGAATATAGAGACAATTCTCACTATGCAAGAATCAGATTTGAATAATCTGATTGAGATCGGTAAATTATTAAACTGGCAATCATTAGATGATTCTAAATTTTCAACAAGATGTACCATATGTAATAATGAATTAATGGAAATAGGAAAAGAGGAATTACAAAAAACAATTCCAAGAAATACGTTTCAAAGATTTTATGAATATTATCGTTGTTGTGAATGTTCTAAGATTTACTGGAAAGGAAGTCATTGGAATAATATGGCAGATATAGCACAAGCTGTAAATAAGAAACTTGAAAAAAAATAGTAGTTGTCCCAAATGGGACAACTTGTTTAATTTAGCTTTTACTTCGTTGGAATAGTACACCAGCGACTACTATGAGAACTACGCCCAATCCAATTGCAACATAAGAAACTGGACTGATTACTTCTTCAGTAGTGACTATTTCTACTTGGACTTCTTTCTCGACTTCAACGATTTTCTCGACTTCTACTTCGACTTCTCGTTCAATGATTTTCTCTACTTCTTGTATCACTTCAACTTCCTTTTCAACGAATATTTCTCGTACTGGACCTTCTACCTCAACGTTTCTTATTACTTCACGTTGTTGAACTATTTCACCAGCGTCTGGGAATACATCAGGTAATCCAAGTGCAGCTAATGAACCTTCAGTTGATCCACTTGCATAGAGGAAACCACCACCGCCTCCAATATGGAGGAATATTCTGTGTTTTCCATCTTCGCCTGCACCGATTGTTGGCATTACACTAATAGGTACACCAAATAATTGTGTGTCGATCAATTCACCAGTATCTGCATTGAACATATAGAGATTTCCATCCCCAGCATATCCATACAGTACATTACCAGTTGTCATCAACCCTCCTCTAAATCCAAAGTCAGGTATGAATGCGCTCCAAGCAGCTTGGCCAGTGTTGATATCAACAGCATAAATTGTAGTATTTACCGGATGTCCAGCTGACACAACGTTAGTAGCCTGATTACCAAACTCTCTCACGTTTTCAGTTGTAGTCCAACGTGGATCATTGTAATTTGCCACAAAGAGATATTTGCCGTTATAGGCCATATCGGACTCAAGTGCACCGGCTAACCAAGGACTCATAATAGCAGGTTCTGTATCTGGAAAATTAAACCAATCCTTACCCATGTGTTCCTTTGTCATACGGCAACAAGCTTCACCATCGACTCCTGCATTTCCGTTTACATCAACGCCGTAATTAGTACCTGGTGCAGTTCTCCATGTAGTTGGAGCTTCCCAGACCCATACGGGTTCACCAGTAGCGGCATTAAGTGCATAAGCCATGCCATTCTTACATCCCATTATTAGAACATTAGTTCCTTGTGCCTTTGCTATTAATCCACCCCAAGAACAGTCCCAGTCCCAGAGATCGTGTGGATTTGAATGGAACCACCAAACTATGTCACCGGTCGTAGAGTCTATAGCAACTATAGCACTTCCATAGAGATTTGGTCCGTATTTATATGATGAATTAGTATATGGTCCAACGTCACCAGTTCCAATGTATATAATACCAGTTGCAGGATCTATTGGCATGTTACCCCAAACAACTGACATAGCACTTGCAGTATGAACCTCACCGAAATGAGGAGTGCCTTCTTTCATATTTATCCAATCATTTCTAACAACATCGTCAGGCACATCTGCACAGTTTATTGCAAGTGTTCCTGATTCAAAGAAGTCAGGTGCAGAGAAGTACCAGCCATTACCATCGACAATATCACATTGAGTAATTGCCCAATCCGGATCAGTGCCTCTCATATCAGGCATCAACCAAGTGCGCCAAAGTTCTGTTGGATTATTTGGATCACTCATATCAAAACCTTTTACAGAAGAACGACCGCCTCCACCACTAGCACCCATTATAGGCCATACCATGATGTCTCCATGGAAGTTAGGAGGATGATTAGATTGGCCAGATATTCGGCCTTTGCTTCCAAAGCTTCCAATTATACCTTCTTCAGGATTGCCATATTCAGCTGTGGTACCACAGAGTTGTTCTACCCCCATTTGCCATGCGATAGAACCGTCAGCGGCATTTGTTGCACTAAGCAAACATGGTTGATTACTTGTTATTAACCATCCAGAATCACCCATACCACGGTAATAATTCATACCATGTGTATGTCCCCAAGTACTTTGGAAAAATGGAAACTCAGCAAGTAGTGCAGTACGATCCCATAAATTACTTTGTTCATCTGAGAACCATACTTCTTTACCTGTAGCTGCATCTACTGCATGTATAGCTCTGTTATTTTTACCAACATATGCTACACCATCAACAATTATTACAGGTGCGCCAGAGCCTCCCTGTTGATTAGGAAAAAGGCTCTCAATTGCAGTATATGGAAATATCCAGTTTAACCCCAAGTACTGGACATTTTCATGATTTATTTCAAATTGTGGACTATAACTACCACCTGTTGGTTGGTAATTAATCCATTCCCAGTTACCGGTTACTATTTTTGGTATTCCTCCAGCGGCGGGAGGACCTCCTGGAT
>PAVW01000019.1 GCA_002713205.1 Nitrososphaerota archaeon | reverse complement strand
GGGGAAAAAAAGAATGATAATAATTAATGAATATAATAAAAAAGCAAGGTTTATTTACTTTATTTATAATAAATTTACATCTTATAGTTTTCTTTCTGAGGTATATTTACATTGCATAATAATATTCAAAATCAAGTTCATGGAACAACCACTGTAGGTTTAGTATGTACAGACGGCATAGTATTAACTACAGATACAAGAGCATCAATGGGATATTATGTTGCTAGCAGAACAGTAAACAAAATTGCAGTGATTGATGAGCACGTTGCAGTAACTATAGCAGGAGGAGTTGCAGATGCGCAATATGTAGTAGATCAGCTAAAATATAATTCAAGTATATATAAAATTGAAAAATCAAGGCCGTTACCTATATCGTCAATTGCAAGATTAACATCGAATTTATTTTTCTCAGCACTTCATCAACTAGCACCTTATTATGCAGATATTTTAGTAGGAGGAATAGATGAAGATGGAGCACAATTATACAATGTAGATTTATTTGGAACACTAACTAAAGAATCATATTATTCTACAGGAAGCGGTTCACCAGTTGCATATGGAATTATTGAATCAGAGTTCAAAGAATCGTTAACAATAGAAAAAGCTTTACCGATAGCAGTAAAAGCAGTTCATGCTGCAATTCTAAGAAATTCCGGAACAGGAGATGGATTAAACATTGTGACAATAAAAAAAGACAGCTTGAAAGAATATACATTTGAAGAAAAACAAAAAATTCTTGCTGATATTACTGGTAGAAAATAAATGGCAAATTCAAACAAGTCACCACAAGACATAACAAGTACAATATATCAATACATGCCCAAAGAAGCCGAAATAACCAGAATAGAATATGAAGGGCCACGAATTTCAATTCACACAAAAAATTATCAATTCTTAAGTGAAAATAGTCAAATTATTTCAGATATAGTAAACTCAGTAAAAAGAAGACTGGTAATTCGCATTGATCGTTCAATGAGAAAACCAGAAAAAGAAGCAACTAAAACATTATATGATAAATTACCGAACGAGGCAAAAATTACTAATATTTATTTTGATAACGCATTAGGAGAAGTAGTTGTAGAAGCAAAAGAACCGTTTATTATAAATAATAATGAACTAAATCTTAACGAATTATCAGCTTTAATAGGATGGAAAATTCTAATTAAAAAAGGTTCAGATTTACCTTCAAACAGTATTAAAATAATCAATTATGTTCGTAATTCAGAAGCAGATGGAAGAAGTCAATTTTATAGACAAGTCGGGGAAGAAATATTTCGGGAAAAAGTATCACAAGGATCATCTATTTCGCTATTAACATTAGGAGGTTTTAATCAAGTAGGAAGATCTTGCATGTTACTTACAACACCAGAAAGTAAGATATTACTTGATTGTGGAATTCTACCTAACGCTAGATTTCCTTGGAATTCATATCCAAGATTAGATTGGGCTGATTTCGATATAAACGACATAGATGCAATAGTAATATCCCATGCTCATTTAGATCATTCAGGTTATTTACCAGTTTTATTCAAGTATGGATATAAAGGACCTGTTTATTGTACAGAACCAACACTTGCACTTATGTCATTACTACATAATGATTATGTAAAAATAGCCGCGCATGAAGGTACGCATGTTTTATACGAAGCTAGAGACGTACGGAAAATGATAGAACAGACAATTCCTTTAACATTTGGTCTAGTTACTGATATTTCACCAGATATCAAACTAGTCCTCAATAATGCAGGACATATTTTGGGATCTGCGACATCCCATTTACACATAGGCGACGGTTTGCACAATATAGTATATACAGGCGATTTCAAATTTGCCAAAACTAAATTGTTTGACGAAACTACTTGGAATTATCCTAGAGTTGAAACTTTAATTATGGAAAGTACTTATGGAGGAAAAGCAGATATAATGCCAACACGTCAACAAATGGAATCAAATCTTGTTAATTCAATTAACGATACATTAAAAAATGGTGGAAAAGTAGTAATTCCCAGTCCTGCAGTTGGCAGGGCACAAGAAATAATGTTAGTACTTGATCAACATATGAAGGAAGGAAATTTAATTCAATGTCCAATATTTTTAGAAGGAATGATTTCAGAAGCTACAGCAATACACGTAGCATATACGGATTTTTTGAGTCGTGAATTACGAAATAAAATTTCTTCAGGACAAGAAAATCCATTTCAAAGTGAATATTTTACAATAGTAGATCATCCAAGTAAAAGAGAAGAAGTACTAAGAGATGAACCATGTATTATAATGGCAACGTCAGGGATGTTAGAAGGAGGTCCAGTTATGCGATATTTAGAAGAATTAGCACCAGATGAAAAAAATAAATTTATATTTGTATCTTATCAAATTGCAGGTACATTAGGTAGGAGAATCATGGAAGGGATAAAACAAGTCAGTATTGTAGGTCAAGATGGAAAAATAAAGATCGTTGATATAAATTGTTCAATTGAAAAGATTGACGGGTTCAGTGGTCATTCTGACTATAATCAATTAATTAAATTTGTAGGAAAATTGAGACCGAAATTAAGGCAAGTAATTGTAAACCATGGAGAGCAAAAGAAAGTAGAAAATTTAGCTAGTTCAATATCAAGAATTTATAGAATAAGAACGCATAGACCAGAAGTACAAGAAGCAATTAAATTACGTTAATTTAGACCTCGCCAAACTTTAACACCTGGAGGAGTTAATATAACTCTTTCATCGCCTAAACGAGCAATGTCACCACCAATGGATGATACGAATCCATATAATTCTTCAACAGTTTGTTTTAAATCTTGAACATTTTTTTGTGCTAAAGGAGTAATACGCAAAATAACAATCATATTCCTAGAAACTTCATCTTTAATAGAAGATACTTGGTCAATATTACGAAGTTGAACAGCTTTGAGATACATTTGACTATTTTGACTTGATACATTTTTCTTAGTTTTAGCCACAATTTTATCATAGTGTTACTAACTTATTAATTTACTAGAGAATATTTTATGACAATATATCAATAGATAAAGATGATTTCCAAATATCATCGCCAAGAAAATGTAAATTAGAAATCACAGGACCTTGCTTTAGGTTAAGAATTTCAGTTTTAGAATATAATGTTCGACCAACTGCAATATTCGTAGCATGTAATTCTTCAACGATCACCACAATAGTGTTTTTTTGAAAATCATGTTCAATATGCTTAATTCCTGGTCTCATAATATTTGCCCCATTACAAATGAAACGAATTGCCCCTTGATCAACAGTAATAATTGGTAATTTTCCAAGTGTTTCTTTATCTTTAAGAAATGGAAATACAGTGTCATTTGAACGAATTAAAATAAAAGAATCAGAAATTATAATGGCAGTATCTGCATTTATATGTATAGATTTGATGTCTTTAATTTTTTCGATATTAAGTAATGGAAGGTTTTTGTCAATAAGATCAAATAGTATATTTTTTTCTCGTTTTGATAAATAATGAAGTTTCATTAGTTATTCACGAATTAGGTTTTTTCCAAATAGTCTTTAAAATTTTCAAGAGCAAGTATTTGTTTCTTTTCAATAGAACCAGGTCGAAGTTTTCGAATATGTTTTATTGATTTTTGAACGTCCCATCCAGAATTTACAAAATAAGATGCAAGAATAGTACCTGTCCTTCCCTTTCCAGCACGACAATGTATAAGAATTGCAGAATTAGAATCAATACTTGTTTGAATAAAATCGAGAGCTTCTATAATTTTATCTATAGATGGAATTGAATGATCAATTAACGATAAATGTTTTATTTTTAAACTAGAATTATTTAAAAATGCATTAGGAAAAGTAGTTGTTAAAACAAGTATAAAAGAAATTCCTTGAGCAACAATAAAATCAACATCTTTTTTGGATTGAGGAATTCCTGAAGCAGCTATTTGTTTTTCAATAACCCAATTAAAATTTGTTGGTTTAGAAAACAGAATACCATATATTTTTCTATAAATATCACCAATGAACATAATTGATTATCGTTAAACTGAAACTGATTTACCACATGCGCATGTTGAACTAACATTAGGATTATTAATCTTAAAACCAGATGATTCGATTGATTCAAGATAATCAATAGATGAACCTTGCAAATATTTTGCACTATGGGGATCAATAAAGAGTTTTAGTCCAGCAGTTTCAATGATGATATCATCATTTGAGCTTGTGTCTTCAAGAGACATTCCATAGGTTAAACCTGCACACCCGCCACCTGCAACATATACACGTAAACCGGCGCTCTTTTTTTGTTCAGTTTTAGAGAATTCTTTAACTTTAGCAATAGCAGCTTGAGAAATAGTGATTAATTGAGTTTGACTCATAATTATCTTAACTAAATAAACGAATATAAATTTTTAATATAAATTCAATTAAATAGTATCAAATTTAAAATTATTTAATTTATTCAGAGTAACTTGATCAGTTTTAAGTACAAAACTAGAATTTGGATTTCCAAATAATATTGAAATCTTTTTTTCAAATTGTTCTTTTACACCGCTTCCACTAGGACATACAGGAAGGCTTTTTATTTCAAAATTATTGTTTTTAATAAATGTTACAAATAAATTAAAAGCACGTTTATTTTGCCAATCATAATCAGAATCTTTGCACAATGCTACCCAGACTTCAACAATGCTATTAAAAAGAAGTCTTTGAGATAATTCAGTTAAGCTCATATTATATCAACAGTACCATCAGAATTAGCACGAAAAAATTTATTAATCTTCGTAGAAAATATGCCATTAGCAATAATACCAGGTATATTCAATAATAATTGCTCTAAATTTTTTGGATTAGTTATTTCGCCAAAATGAGCATCAATTATAAGATTACCATTTTGAGTAAAAAATGGATAGCCCTTATTTAAAGTTCGTAAAACAGGATCACCATTCATCAATTTAATTTTCTCTTCAACAAAAAATCGAGAAAATTCAGAAACTTCCAATGGAACGGGCCATGTAATAATTTCAACATATTTAGATGAGTCAGCGACGATAATTGATTCATTAGCAGCAGCAATTATTATTTTTTCTCTAAAATGTGCACCGCCTCCACCTTTAATCATTACAAAGTCAGCATCTATTTGATCAGCTCCATCAACTACAATATCGATTTGTGGAATTAATGAAGATGATTCAAGAATTATACCATTAGATTTAGCAATTATTTCAACTTGCATTGATGTCGGAATGCCATGAATTTCAAGTTTTTCATCTTGTATTCGTTTTCCTAGAGCATTTACAAAAGATGCAACCGCAGAACCACTCCCTAGTCCCAATAATTGACCATCTTTGATATTTTGGGCTACTTTCTCACCCATATTCCTAATTGCTTCTTCTTTGCTCAATTTTCTGCATCCAATTGTTCTAGTTTTTGTAATGCTTCGAGAACTTCATTTTTTATAGCTTTAGTTTTTTCATCTATTATAGGTAAACTTTCAATTTTAATTTTTGAAGGTTGAGATTTTATTGAAATATTCGAATTTTTTTCATTAGAGGATTGTTTTACTGTTTTGGATTGTTTTGAAATCAGTTCTTTTTCAATTGATAGGTTTTTGTTAATTACAGGTAAAGGTTCTATTGTAATTTTTGAAGGTTTTATAACAGTATCCTGTTTGTTTAGTTCTTGAACCATATCAGAATTAGTTTTTTTGAATGATGTAATATTTTCAATTTTAAGAGACAATTCAGAGAGTCTTCTTTCAATTTGTGAAATTTTATTTTTAAAAAGATTTTGTAATTCAATACGTAAATTTTCTAATTCACTCGCCTCTAGAATTAATTCAGAATCTTGGATTCTACTATCCAATGTTTTTATTTGTTCTCTATATTTATTGGATAATAAATCGCGTTCAGTTTTGGAAATTCGACCGTCGCCTTCAGCTTGAAATACACGAGTTAATGCGTCAGTGTGTAATTCTTTTTCTAATTTTATAGTCTTATATTTCATTCGAGCTTTCTCCACTTCAAATTTATCAATGATACTTTGTGATTCTTTTTCAACATCTAATTTAGGAACATTAAGTCGTGAATTAAAATACTTACTGAGAATAACAGACGCTATAGAACCCAAAGTAATACCGCCAAGAATTGCAAGAAATATCTCAGTTATTGTCATGTAAATGATTACTCAATTTAAAAATAAAAAGACTTGAACTCATATTTTGTTGACAGTTACCTTGAATGCATCCAGCTATATTGACGAAGTTTTGCAGATCGTCCAAAACCACAAAATGCACATTTTCGATGTGTCATATGATAAGAATGCCTTCCGCATCTTCTGCAACGCATATGTGTTTGTCCTCGGCTATGAAGACCAAAAGAAGTAGTACCTTTAACCATGTAAAAAACCTCTAATCAGGAGGAGGAGAAATCAAGATAACATTATCTCCTCGAACAATAATTGTGCCTAAATCTTCTGTTTTATCATCTGATAAAATTTCTTGAGAGTCATTTAGAGTTAAATTCATATGCTGATCAAATCCTTGAAGAGAACCTCGAAATACCTTGCCGCCTTTTAATTTAATTAAAACAACGCGACCTAAACTTTCTTCTAAAATTTTTACGGACATATCTACTGACAAATTTGTTCACTTATGTAGGCAATAGAAAAAACAATTATTTAAATGAATACAGAATAATAATTTTTGAAAAAGTCCTTAAATCTCAAATTATATAATACATAATATGAAGATATATACAAAAAAAGGAGATTCTGGTAAAACAGATCTATTTGGTATATCAAAAAGAATCAGTAAATCATCAATAAGAGTGTCCACATATGGAGAAATCGATGAATTAAATTCATTCATAGGATTAATTAGAGCTACAGCAAATTCTGTATATAAATTAAATAATATAGATGTAAAATTTAAAAAAAATTATAAAAATATGGAAAAAGCATTAGTAAAAATTCAAAATGATTTATTCATAATTGGAGCTGATTTAGCAACACCAAAACCCAATAAAAAATACAATCGATTATCAAAAATGAAAAAAATAGGAATTAAAGACATTAATAAAATAGAAAAACTAATTGATGATTGCACAATAAATCTAGAACCATTAAAAAATTTTATATTACCAGGAGGATCAATTTTAGCATCATTATTTCATATCAGTAGAACAATTTGTAGGAGAGCTGAAAGAAATACTGTAGAGCTAAGTGAAAAAGAAGATATTAATAAAAATATAATACCATATCTCAATAGATTATCAGATTTACTTTTTGTATTTGCAAGAATTTCAAATAAATCATTAAAAATTAAAGATATTAAATGGGAATAAAAGATTTTTCAAGAATTACAAGATTTGTGCCTGTTTTAAAACCTAAATTTGTTAAAATTTTAGATTCATTAGAATTGAATTCAGGAAAACAAAAAATAGTCGGATATAATAAATCCTTAAAGGAAGTTTTAATGTAATATAGTGAATTTTTTATTTCTTCATAACCACCAGATAAAATAAACAACTGAGAATAATCTTTATGGCCATAATTTTTTGTACGTTGAATAAACAATAAAGAATCAACTATACCTGAATGTTCAGAAATCACTGCTATTCCATTTTTAAAATATTGGAGTAATGAACTGTCGTTTAAAGACCACCACCTCCACCATAAAGGAATAAATTTTTTATCAATAGAACAATTACGAATAACAGATAGTATTTCTTCAGAATTATCAATTACTTGAATATTCGTAAAATTAGATGATTCTAGAATATTATCAGGATTGATTGACATATAATTTGTATGTAATTTCTCCTTAAATCCAAATTTTCTAAATAGATTTCGTGATGCAATATTTTCCATTGAAGTGACTAAACGAAGATTATTAAATGAATTAGATTTATTAATTGCATCTTGGACTAAATAAGCCCCAACGCCATTACCTCTGTGAGTTTCTTTGATTCGGAGTGCTTCCATCCATGAGTCTGAATTAAAATTATATAAATGATATACGCCAATAATATGTCCATTTAATTCTGCAATTATAAAGCTTCCAGCGTCATCATCAAGCCAATTATTCCATACGGTTGGAAGATAGTCTCGGCCATTCCAAATGTTTTTACAAATTTCATCAATGAATGGTTTATCATTTGCAAGTCCTAGACGTAATTCAATAGAATCCAAATCAATCATAATCAAATATAAAAAAAAGTTGATTTTATAGATACTTATTTATTTTATTTTCAAACATTTCCTGATCAACTGCTCCAATAATAGATTCCATTACTTGAGAATCTTTTATAATAAGAAAAGTAGGAATAGAACTTATACCGTATTTAGAAGGAGTAATAGAATTTTCATCTACATTTAACTTTATAAAAAGCACTTGTTCGGCATAAATATTTGAAAGATCTTCGATAAGGAGATTCATTGCACGGCAAGGACTACACCATTCAGCCCAAAAATCAGCCACAATAATTCTATTATTAGATAAAATTTCTTGAAAATTTTTATCATGAACAACAATTAGTGTATTTTTTTTACCATTCATATGAATAATAGTAATAATTTTAAGAGATGTATATAGATTGTTATTTGCCGGGATGGCAGAGTGGTCTTCAAAAGAACACAATAATGCGCGGATCATATAAATGAGCGTAAGCCTTGAGAGCCTGTGTCCTTCGGGACTCGTGGGTTCGAATCCCACTCCCGGCGTATATTATTTACGAATGTCTCTTGAAAGATTAACTTCGATGAAAACATCTTCGGGAACTTTTAAGCGCATTAATGATTTCATAGTTCGATCATCTGCATCTAAATCAATCAATCGACGATGAATACGAAGTTGCCAATGATCGAAAGAAGCAGTACCATTACCTGAGGGGGCTTTTCGAGTAGTTATTTTGAGTTTCTTGGTAGGCAATGGATGAGGACCTCTAGATTTAACACCGCTTCGTTCTGTAATATTATGAATTTCTGTACAAACTCCTTGTAAATGTAATAAATTACTACTAGTTAATTTAATTCTTGCAGATTGGCCCATATAATCTATGTTAATATGATGTTTCACATATTAGAATTTTTCTCAATATAAAATATATTAGTAAACAATTCATAAAAAGAGAAATGATTAAAGCTGCGTTATTTGATTTGGATGGAACACTTATTGATTCAAATCAAGCGATTTTTCAGACATATATTGAAGTAAGTAAAAGACTGGGAGAGAAAGAACCGTCAATAGACATACTAAGAAGTTTGTTAGGACAACCATCTCACATAAATTTAGAATATTTATTTGGGCAAAATGAACAGGCAAGACCAATTTATAATGAAGTGGTTAAAAAAACACATGAAAATCTTAATTTTCTTCCATTTGTGAAAGAAACACTGAAGGAAATAAGCATTCCAAAAGGAATTGTAACATCAAAAAGGTCAGAAAATGCGTTAGAAGTCCTAAAAGAATTAAAAGACTTTTTTACTGTAATAATAACCCCTGAACAAACTATAAAACAAAAACCTAATCCGGAACCAATATATCTTGCATGTGAAAAATTATCAATAAAACCGGAAGAAAGTGTGTATATTGGCGACACTGTAAGAGATTATCAAACTGCATTAAACTCAGGAACAAAATTTATTGCATTAATTGATAAAGGTTCAACAGCAAAACAATTCAGCGAGGCTGGAGCAAAAAATCAAGTTATTTCATTTAATCACATTCCCGATATGATAAAAAGATTATAATAAAATAATTGTAATAAATTTTATTAAGAAATTAAACAAAGCATCATTAATGACATTTGAAGTGATTTGTGAAAATTGTGGACATATAATTTATCAAGGAATGGAATTAAAATATGTAAACGATGTTATTAAATCAAATAGTGGAAAATGTGAAAACTGCAATAAGGTACTTTTAAAGAAAAATTTCAGAATAGAAATAATAAAGAAATAAACTAAAAAGTCAACTCAGAAAGTCCTTTAATGAATATACATTCATCAGGTCCAACAGAAAACGAAGATACCTTATATTTATTTTTAGTCATTTGGAGATTACTATCACGAATAATAACAAATGGAATAGATTCATTGCATTCACCCATTAATAATTGGGCAGCTGAACTTAGATCATCGGCAATTGCTTTTTGAGTAACGCGCATAGAATTTCCAAAAAGATCTGTTTTTCCTCTTTCATCATGAATGGGTTCTATTCCTGCAGATGCAATTGCTACGCCAGTAGTTCCTATTCGACTAGGCATTAACCTACTATCAGTAATCACAACAGAAACATTAACTTTAAATAATTTTTGTATTTCAGACTTGATATTTTGTGCTGATTGGAATGGATTTTCAGGATAAAGAATTGCATAACCAATCATTATGTTAGAAGTATCAATACCTGCATTAGGAACTATAACACCATTTTTAAAAGTCAGAACAAATCCATCAGAACCAGAAAAAATTTCATCAGATTCACGATAAATTAATTCAGATAAATTAGGATTTATGTTATATTTTTTAGAAAGTTTATCAGCAAAAGAACTGACTGAAATATCAGATAGTTTAACAAAACGTCCTTCAGACAAAGATACAAACTTACTAGAAATAGTAAGAATATCATAATCGAGTAATTTTTGAGAATTTTTATTTAAAGAATCCAATAAACAATCTATTAGATTAAATTGAGAAGTTTGACGTTCAACTTTAATTGGAATTAATTTAATTGAATTCAATGTATAACAATAATAGATTAGTATATTATTATTTTAAATTATATCATAATGATTGAAATAAAACATCAATTTCAACAGGAGAATCTAATGGAAGTGAATTAGTACCTATAGCAATTCGAGAATGTTTTCCAGCGTTATCAAAAATTGTAGCAAAAAGATCCGAAGCGCCATTTATAACCTGAGGATGATTAGTAAAGTCTTCAGTGCAATTAACAAAACCAGAAATTTTTATGATTTGTTTAATTTTATCAAGATCTCCTAATTCTTTCTTAACGATGCTCAATGCATTTAATGCACAAATTCGAGCTGATTCATAACCTTGTTCAATAGATAAATCTCGACCTAATTTTCCTTTGTATAATAATTTACCATCTATAAGAGGCAATTGACCAGAAATGAAAATCATATCACGTATACAAATGGAAGGCAAATATGAACCAATAGGTTCTGGAATATCAGGTAATTTCAATCCCAATTTATCAATTTTATCTGAAATCATTAAAAAATAACAGGGTTTAATAAATTATAAATTTAAAGTTCAAAAAAAATATATCCATGTTAAACAAGTAAATATTAAGTAGATTGGTAGAAGTAACTCAAATTGTTCTTATATTAGTACTAGTTATCCTGTCCGCAATATCATCAGGAAGTGAAACAGCATTAGTATCAATAAACGAACTTAAAACAAAAACTTTAGTTAAACAAGAAAAGAAAGGCGCTCAAGCATTATATAGATTAAAAAAAGATCCAAAAAAGCTATTAATTACTATATTAATATGGAATAATTTAGTCAATATAAGCGCAGCATCTTTAGCAGCACTAATAGCATTAGATATTTTCGGATCAGCAGGATTAGGTATTTCAACAGGAATAATGACATTAATTATATTAATTTTTGGAGAAATTATTCCGAAATCTTATGCTACTAATAATAATGAAAAAATTGCATTAAAAGTAGCAAAACCAATTGAATTATTAAGTAAATTTTTGTATCCAATTACAACTCCATTAATGAAATTATCAGATTGGTTAACACGAGCTAAAAAGAATAACATACCAATTGTAACTGAGGAAGAATTAAAATCCATTATAGAAATAGGAGAACAAGAAAAAATAATTGAAAAACATGAAAAGGAATTTATGCATAGAATTATAAAAACTGGAGACACTACAGCCAGAGAGGTTATGATTCCAAGAAATAAAATGTATGTACTAGATTCTAATATGTCAGTGGAAAAAGCAATGAACCATATGATAAAAAGCAAATATACAAGAGCGCCAATAATAAAAAATTCGAATGATAACATCATAGGAATAATTCATTTGAAACAATTATTATCAGCTAATCAGGAAGGGCAAGGTCAATTAAATATTATGAAAATTGCAAGAAAACCAATATTTGTATCACAAAAAGAAATAGTAGGAAATCTTCTTCGTGAATTGCAATTAAAAAGAGAACACATGAGCATAGTAGTAGATGAATTTGGAGGAGTTGAAGGACTTCTCACTCTTGAAGATTTACTCGAGGAAATAGTAGGTGAAATAATTGATGAAAGTGAAGATTTATCCAAATCGATTAATAAAATCGATGATAATACAATTTCAATACATGGAGATACCGAAATAGAGAAAATAGAAGAATACTTCAAAATAAAATTAACAGGTGTAAAAGAAATTACAAATATAAATGGATTATTGCACAATATTCTCAAAGATTTACCAAAACAAGGAGATAAAGTCGAATTCCAGAATCTAATTTTAGAAGTTAAAGAATTAAGAGATAACAGACCGAACAAAGTGATAATAAAGAAAAAATAAAAGCCTATTCGATTAATATTATAATTATTTAATAAAGATGCATAATATTAAAACAGCAATTATAAAATGGTAAATCTTTCATCAATTTTTATAGAGAACCTAGCTGAATTAGGATATATAGGAGCTTTATTAGCTGGATTCATTGGTTCAAGTACTTTATTTATTGCAATTTTTCCTGCATTCATAACCATTCCAATTATCGGATCTCAGTTAAATCCATTAATTGTTGGATTGGTAGCTGGATTAGGAGCTGGTGTAGGTCAATATCTTCATTACTATATAGGAAGTGGTGCAAGAACAATTTTCAGTCGTAAGAAAAAAGTAAATGTAGATCTATCAAAAGAGAACACGTCTGTTTGGACAAAAAGAATTAAAAAATATGGGGTTGTATTAATTTTTATTTTTGCAGCAACACCACTTACACCAGATGATATATTATGGATACCATTAGGAATTATGAAATATCCAAAAATACCAGCTTTAACAGCCGCAATTGCAGGAAAAATAGTATTAAATCTATTTTACGCCTATGCAGGCGCTATTGGTTTTAATATTATTAATTAAAAAAATGTATGCCGGGGGCGGGTCTTTCGAGATTATTCGAACCCGCGACCTCCAGATTATGAGTAACGCCCTTATTATGGAGGCTGGCGCTCTAACCAGGCTGAGCTTTCGAGTAAATTTTAAACCCCGGCCTGACCTGTGACCATATCCCGGCTTACAATAAAAATTTTAAATTATCCATAATAAATTAATTAATAGACAGAAAAATAAATACATAATTATAAAATTAATTTAATACTGAATAATTAATCAAAATTTATAAATAAATAACTACAAATATTCAATTTCATACATCTTATATTAGATAATCATGTAAATGCAATATGTCACAAAATTCGAGTAGTATTCCACAAAACTACATAATTATCGGAATTGTCGTCATAGCAATCATAGCCGCAGGACTATATACGCAAATGGGCGGTACGGGAGGAGATTGTGTCGTAAAACTAGGACACATATTACCAACTAGNGGTCCATTAGCAGCATATGCNGGNGGTTTCCAAGCAGGAGTTCAAGCTGCTGTGCAGGAAGCCAATGATAANGGCGGAATAGATGGNTGTACCGTAGAACTAATNGAAGAAGATTCACAAACAGATCCAGCTGCNNCNGCAGCTGCAGCAAGGAAACTTGTTGANGTNGATCAAGTACATGCAATTGTAGGAGNCTATGCTAGTTCATCAACACTAGCAGCAGCACCAATTGTAGAAGATGGTAAAATCATTATGATTTCACCTGCTTCTACATCACCAGAAGTAACAAATGCGGGAGATTTCATTTTCCGTACGGCACCTAGTGACGCACTACAAGGCGTTGCAATGGCAGATTTAGCTTGGTCACAAGGTCATAAAACAGCAGCAATAATTTTTGTAAATAATCAATATGGACAAGGATTAGCTGATGTATTCGAAGCACAATTCAAAGCAAATGGCGGAACCATAACAATTAAAGTCGCATATGAACTAGAAATGGCAACATATCGTACAGAACTATCTCAAATTCAAGCAACAAATCCAGATCTAATACTTGATGTCTCATACGCAGATGATGGACAAATAATATTCAGAGAAGCTGCAGAACTAGGAATTACAGCTCAATGGATGGGCGGAGATGGTATAGCAAGTGATGCTATATTTGCAGCACCTGGAATTGCAGAAGCAACAGAAGGNATGATTGGTACAAAACCATCAGCATCGGATTCACCTAATGCAGCAGCCTTCGAAGCTCTATTAGCACAATACGGACTTGAAGCAGACATTTATACTTCAGAGGCATATGATGCTGCGAAATTAGCTTTAATGGCAATTGATGAAGCAGGAGCAGATGCATCTAAAGAATCAATCAGAGACGCGTTAATTAACGTAGCAAATGGCTATGTAGGCGCATCAGGCGACAAAACATTCGATAGTAATGGAGATGTAGGNGGAACCTATAGCATATGGAAAATANCAAACGGAGCGTTTGTCGATATAGGATCATGGGATCCATCTGGCNTAAAGCTAGACTNAAATCGATAAACCCTTCNTTTTTTTTATTTNTTNCCAAGAAACATACGACCTAATTCTTTATTTTGAANAANTTCAGANGCTTTACCTTCAAAGAAGTTTTTCCCCATAACTAAAACATAACATCGNTCAGATATATCAAGAGATTTCTTTGCATTTTGTTCAACTAACAACATTGAAGTTCCAGAATCTTTGATTTGAATTAATTTCTGCATGATTTCATTAACGAGATTTGGAGCCAAGCTAGCTGTGGGTTCATCTAACAATAATAGTTTAGGATTTCCAATTAACGCCCTCGCTATTGCCAACATCTGTCTTTCGCCTCCACTCAAGTTACCCGACTTTATAGATTTTTTATTTTTTAATTGAGGAAAGAACGAATAAATTTTATCTAATTCATTTTTAGTGTCATTAATTTTCGAAGTATAAAAACCAATATCAAGATTCTCAGAGATTGTAAGATTAGAGAAAATATTTTCTACTTGTGGTACATATGATATACCTTTTTCAAAAACTCGAAATGGTTTCATTCCAGTTATTTGTTCATTTAGAAATTCTATTTTACCCTGTTGAGGTTTTACAATTCCAAATATACTTTTCAATAAAGTGCTTTTACCAGAGCCATTAGGTCCGATAATTGTAACAATCTCATTGTGTTGTACATTGATATTANTATCTTCGATGATGATTGTGCCGTCATAACCTGAATNCAATCCGGATACTTCAAACATATTTAATCGTCCAATCCCAAGTATATGTTCAATACTTTTTTGTCTTCAAAGACTTTAGAAGGATCTCCATCAGCAATTATTTTTCCACGATTCATAACGCCAATATAATCACAGTAATCCCGAACAACATCTATATTGTGTTCTACAATCAAAAATGTTTTATCGTATTTGTCTCGCATTTCGATAATCTTTTCAAATATCTTGTTTGCTAGAGTAGGATTCACTCCTGCAATAGGTTCGTCAAGAAGGATTATTTCAGGATCGGCCATAAGAATTCTAGCAAGTTCAAGTAGTTTTTTCTGGCCGCCAGAAAGACCTGCAGAATATTCATTCGTCAAATGCGACAAATCAAGTAGTTCTAGTAGTTCCTTTGCTCGTTTATGGTTATCTTGCTCTTGTTTGAGGACGTCTTTCTTACGGAAAATTAGCGGAATGATATTCTCACCAAGTTGATTCTTACCACTCAACAATACATTTTCCAAAACTGTCATCTTGGAGAAAGGTCTAGGTATTTGGAATGAACGGATTATTCCGTGATTAGCGATTTTATCAGGAGATAGATTGGTTATATCAAGGTCATTGAACTTAATAGAACCGTCGTCTACAGGAATGAATCCAGTTATACTATTGAATAAAGTAGTTTTACCAGAACCATTCGGTCCAACCAATCCTGTAATTGATTTTCTTTTCACAGAGAAATCAACACCGTCTAGTGCAACTATCCCTCCAAAGGATTTATGAATGTTAATTATTTTTAGATGTTCCATTTCCTTCCAACCTCGTAGAGATAGATTGAGTCTTTTCTTCAGGGAGAATACCTTCAGGTCGATAAATCATAAACAATATCAAAATAAAACCAATAACAATGATCCTAAAGTTTAGTGGATCAATTGGCAGAACGATATAATCTTTAACAATTGACATGCCTCTTTCGAAAGTTTGTACAATCAAAGCTCCAAGAATTGAACCCTTGATATTTGCAATTCCTCCAATAACCATCATCGTCCAGATAGTGAATGTAAGAACAGGAAAGAACATGTCTGGAGATATGAAACGAAGATGATATGAGAAAAGATGTCCTGCAATACCTGCCATAGATGAACCAATAATCAAAGATTTTGTTTTGAATTGGAAAATGTCTTTTCCAAGTGACTTTGATGCAACTTCATCTTCTCGAATAGATTTCAGAACTCGTCCAAACGGAGAGTTTACTATTCGTGTAGCTATCAAATAGCACGCAAATACAAATATGAAAACGACAGGAACGTAAAATAAGAGATAATTATTGGTTGGAATGACGTCAGCCAATGGTCTAGGTATACCTGGAAGCCCCCTTGTGCCATTGGTAAGCCATGCTTCACTGATAAAGAACAGCCGTAGGATTTCGCCAAAAGATACTGTGACAATTGCGAAATAATCCTCGCGAAGCCTGAGTGTAGGCAAAGAGATAAGAAATCCTGCAAATGCTGATAAAAGGATAGCAGCTATCAAAGTGAATATGAAATTGTATCCGTTTAATGCTAGCAGTGCAGAGGTGTATGCACCAATACCAAAGAAGGCAACTTTTCCGTAATTCATCAAACGAGTGAATCCTGCTTCAAGATTCAGACTGATTGCTAGAATTCCAAATACGCCAGCATATATCAAAGCATCAAGTATGAAATTTAGCAACTAACCACCTTTCCGAGTACTGGAAGTACTGAAGAGACCCTGAGGTCTGAAGATTAGCATAATGATCAATATAGAAAAAGCTATTGCAGGTCGGTAGCTTGTGGGTAGTTCCAAATTAATCAACGCAACGACTCCTATATTCTCAACGAATCCAATAAGATACGCTGCAATAATTGCTCCGTAAAAGCTTCCAATCCCGCCAAGAATGACAACTGCAAACGCAATAAGCAATATATTCCAACCAAGCCATGGAGAGAGACGAGTATCAATACCTCGCAAGAAACCTGCAAACCCTGCAGTGCCTCCGCTGAGGAACCACACGGTATAAATTACTCTGTCAGTGTCTATTCCGCTGATCAAAGAAAGATTAGGATTATCGGATGTAGCACGAATTGATTTACCGAGATTGGTGTAAGTCAAAAATACATGGAGGAATAAAACAAGAAAAATAGAAGATGATATAATTATAAGATCAAAACTTGTGAACCTTGCAGTAAAATATTCATAGATTACAGGAACTTTAATATTGAAATACAAAACATTTGCACCCCAGATTTCCTGGATTGAATGTCTAAATATAAAACCGAGCCCTATAGATGCAATCAACATGGAAGTAAGCTTGGTGGTAGTTCCAGACGAGCTGACATTTTCCAGTTTTGAGAATACAAAACGATAAGAAATAACAGCCAATAGTCCAGATGCAATGAAAGACGAGATACTTCCAGCTAACAATCCAAGACCAAGATATTGATTTGCGGCATATGCGGCATAAGCTCCGAAAGTCAGGAATTCTGCATGAACAAAGTTCGGAAATTTCATGACACGGTATACAAGAGTAAGCCCAATAGCTCCCAAAGCAAGAACACTTCCAGTTAAAATACTATCTACAAATAATTGAGGAATATTTACTAACAATAATATAATTATAATTTGCTATAATTTTACCCTTTTTGATAAGAATAAGCGTAAATTTTAAAAAAATCATAATTTTATATGAATAAATCGAAATAAAAGTGTGGAAAGAGACCCCATTTGCAATATGGAAGTAAATGAAAAAGAAGCAATAAAAAACAATCTAGTTTTTGAAAGAACAGGAATAAAATATTATTTTTGTAATAATAATTGTAAAGAAATTTTCACTGCAAAGAAATTTCAAAAACAAAATAAATTCAATGATAGAATTCCATGGATTATAGGAATAACATTAACCGTAGTGGCAATTTGGGCAGTAATAAATGATTTTATGATAGCATACATGGGAATCTATTTTATTGTTTTTTCAATCGCGAAAATCTCTGACTTGAAAGGTTTTGTCAAAGCATTTTCAAAATACGACGTCATTGCAAAGAGAATAAATGTATATGCGTTGTTATATCCTGAAATTGAATTTATTTTAGGAATTATATATTTAATTGGAGTTTTTTACTTTAATGAAGTTGTCATTATCATAGCTGCGTGGATAACATTATTAATTATGGGAATTGGATCTATAGGAATAACAAAAAATTTATTATCAAAAAATCAAGTGAAATGTGCTTGTCTTGGAACAAAAATAAAAATCCCTCTAACAAAATTTACACTAATAGAAAATATTATTATGGTAATTATGGCCACAATAATAATTTTTGCATAAAAAAAATATTTAATTAAGCCTCGGCCGGGATTTGAACCCGGGACCTTTTCCTTTTTGTTTTTATACCAAGGAAACGCTCTAACCAGGCTGAGCTTTCTCACAAATGAACCGAGGCGAGCCCGAGGCAATAATAAAAAGATAAATCGAACTATTAATTTGTTGTTTTATCTGAGGTTTTAGTATTTTGATTTGAATTTTCACAGTCTTTTAGTAATAAAACGTATTTTTGAAGTAAATCAACCAAAATAGCTTGTTTAGATACATCATTCTCCTTGCTTAATGAATTACTAACAATATCAAGCTTTTCAATCACAATATCACGAAGATTTGATAATGTAGCATCATCGGAAATTTTACTAGTCTTTAAATTTTCTGATAAATTATCTTCAGTTATACAAATTACTCTGCCTTTGTATTTCATTTGAACACCACCACAGCGAGGACATTTTTCACCAAGAAGAGTTCCGCCCTTCTTCATAATTTCAACGGCGCCATCCATAGGATTATCCATAATCTAATCAATCCTCGACCGATTGGCGAAATTCATCAATTGTTCTTTTAATTTCATCGACAGATGCTCCATCTTCTAAAGTAGTAACATCACCAATATCTTTTCCTGATGCTACTGCCTTAACTACACGTCTCATAATTTTTCCACTACGCGTTTTTGGCAACATATTTACAAAATATATTTCTTCAGGAGTAGCGACTGGACCAAGAACAGATCTTACATGATTACGTAATTCAACACGAAGTTTTGTAGAGGGATTATTTCCTTTTTGTAATATTGCAAACACTACAATGGATTCGCCTTTAATTTCATCAGGTTTTCCAGCAACAGCTGCCTCAGCAACTGCAGCATGTTCAACCATAGCATCTTCAATTTCAATTGTTCCAAGACGATGTCCAGCAACATTAAGAACTTCGTCTGCTCGGCCAAGTAACCAGAAATATCCATCATGATCTCGAATAGCATAGTCACCCGGATAATAATAACCTGGGAATTTTTCCCAATAAACTTGCTTATATCTTTCTGAATCATTGTATAGTGTTAAAAACATACCCGGCCATGGTTTTTTGATAACAAGAAAACCTTTTTCTCCAAACTTCATAGAATTTCCTTGTTCATCAACTATGTCAGCATCAATACCAGGGAGAGGAAAGGTTGCAGAACCAGGTTTCAATGAAACGAGTCCTAAATGTGGAGATGCAGATAACATTATACCCCCTGTTTCAGTCTGCCACCAAGTATCCACTATTGGGCATTTTTTGTTTCCTATTACATCATAATACCATTTCCAAGCTGCAGGATTAATAGGTTCACCAACCGTACCAAGAAGTCGTAAACTATTCAGATTATGTTTTTTCGGTAATTCATCTCCATGTTTCATTAATGCTCGAATTCCAGTTGGAGTAAAATAAAAAATTGAAACTTTATACTTGTCAATCATTTCCCATAGTCTTTCAGGATTTGGATAATCAGGAGCACCTTCATACATAATTGATGTAGCACCTTGAAGCAATGGGCCGAAAATAAAGTAACTGTGTCCAGTAACCCAACCTATATCAGCAGGACACCAATAGATATCATCATTCTGAATATCAAAAACCCATTTAGTAGTTGCATATACGTAAGTTAAATATCCTCCAGTGCCATGCAATACACCTTTTGGTTTTCCAGTAGTTCCCGATGTGTACAAGATATACAAAGGATGATCTGATTCAAGTTGTTCAGGTTCAACAAAATCACGAGTATTTTTTATGGAGTCATGCCACCAGACATCCCGATTTTCAGTCATATTAATTTCAATATCAGCTCTTTTCAAAACAATGACTTTTTCTACACTAGATGTTTTATCAAGTGCTTCATCAACAATATCTTTAAGTTTTAATATTTTTCCTCGACGAAAACCTCCATCAGAGGTAATAACCAATTTTGCTTGAGAATCATTGATGCGATCGGCAAGTGCGGAAGCGCTAAATCCTGAAAAAACGACTGTAAACGTGACTCCAATCCTAGTAGCAGCAAGTATAGCAATAGGAAATTCAGGAACCATAGGCATATAAAATGCAATTCTATCCCCTTTTTTTACACCTAATTTTAACAATGCGTCAGCAAAATGATTAACCTGTTCAAATAGTTGTAAATAAGTTAGGGTTCTTTTATCTCCATTTTCACCCTCCCAAATATAAGCAATTTTATTTTTTAATTCAGAGCCCATATATCGATCCAAGCAATTAAATGATGCATTTATTTTCCCACCTGTAAACCATTTTGCAAACGGCAGTTTCCAATCAAGAACTTCATCCCAGTCACGAAACCAAGATAATTCTTTGGCAATATTGCTCCAAAATGTCTCCGGATTATCAAGAGCAGAGTTTCTTATTTTATGATAGTTAGATGAAGAATCTTGGAAATATCTTTCATTAAATGGTAAAGAACTCAGTTCGGAGTCAGACATGAGTTAATCACTTAGTTGTTTAATTGCTTCTTCAATAGTAATTTTGCGATGAATGAAATTTGAATAAATTTGAGTAGTCATTGTAGAATCAGAAGATTGCCAAATATTACGTCCAAATACAATACCTTTGGCTCCTAAATCAAGGGAATCCAAAACCATTTTCAATGAATCTTCAACAGTTTTTGTTTTAGGACCGCCTCTAATTAAAACTGGACAAGTTGTAGAATTAAGAATTTCTCCAAAAGAAATTTTATCACCAGTATAATCAACTTTAAGAAGATCAGCACCAATCTCAGTAGCCATTCTCACGGCAAGGGAAATTATTTTTTTGTCACGAACAACTTGAGAACCTTTCGAAATGCCTAAAGGTTCAATAATAAGAGGCATGCCATAGTCATGGGCTTCATGTACAATATTACTAAGAATTTTAATATTATTAGCTTCGTCATAATCATTTTCAAAACCAACAAGTAAATAAGTTACAACTGCATCTGCATCTAATCGTACTGCATCTTTTACAGAAAATAAATCAGTATAATAACCATTTTTTGGAGGAGGGGCAGATCTCCATAGATTAGAAGTGTCCAATCTAGCAATTAATGAAGGACTATTACGTCCAAGAAAATTTTCAGAAAGTATTTTGGCAAGAGGAGGAGTTAATTGAATTGCGTCAGGGTTTCCTAATACAACATTTTTTACAGAAGATGATATATCTTGGATTCCATTTATAGGACCCATTAGAATACCATGATCAAAAGCTACAACAAAAGCACTATCAGAATCATGAAATATTGTTTTTAACCGCGAATGTTTCCCAATAGAAGAATCCATTATTATAAAAAATACAATTAATTAATATAATTCTTGCTATATTACGAGTATGAATTATTTATTATGGATTAAAACAATAATAATTTAATAATGAACAACATTAGTATTGTAATGTTTTTTTTATTATTTGGTATTTTTTTAGGTTCAATTTCAGGTTATTTCAACTTAAATCCTCAAGTATCTCAATTAGAAGAAAAATTAGTCAATGCTACTCAAAAAATAGAAAATCTTGAACAGAATATAAGAAAAATTGACGAGTCTAATAGGCAATCAAGGATTAGTTTAAGTCTTAAAATTGGAGAAATAACAAAAACTCTATCAGAAAGAGAAGGAGTATGGATTCCAAAATATTTTGAAGATCCGCCATTATATTATGATAATTCAGTATTAGTACTAGCGAATGTACAATGTAAAGGAGGCGGTATGAGTATGAAACCAACATTTGATTGTTCAGATTTAGTATTTGGATATGTACCAGAATTAAAGGATATAGAAATAGGAGATATAATTGTTTTTAAAGAAAGATCAGGACCTCTCTGTGAAACTTTTACTGGAGATAGAATAATTCATCGAATAGAAGAAATAAAACATAATTTAAACAATGTAGAATTCAAAACAAAAGGAGATGCGAATAATATATCAGATCCATGTTTAGTTCAAGAAGAAGATATTGAATTAAGGATTGTATCAATAATTTATAATGCGAAATAAAAGGGATGTAAATATGAAATCTTTTATAAATTTAGATAGTAGAAAAATTGCTATAATTAGTTCTTTTTCTGTAATTTATGCAATTTTCAGAATAATTCCATCTTTTCCAGTAATGGGAGTTCCTGGAGCGAGTTTTTCATTAGGAGATGTTTTAGTACCAATTTATGGTATTTTTCTAGGTCCGACAATAGGATTTGCAAGTATAATGTTAGGTACATTCCTAGGATTTGTATTAGGAAAACCACCAATATTTCTTGGTTGGGATTTTCTACCAGCGGCCTCGGCAACATTATTCATAGGATTAATGATGAGAAATAAAAGAATAATTAGTGTAATTTTGTTTTTAATAGCATTAACAATATTTTTAACATTGCCATATACGGAAATTTTAATATCATTGAATGATCAAGTGCAGATACCATTTAATTGGATGCATATTATTGTATTATTAGTAATTATATCACCAATAGGTAAATCAGCAGTAAAATCAATATCAAATTTCAATACCTCATTTGTAATAAAAAGAAGAGAATTTACAGGATTCTTCATCATAGCAATATCTAGTACTTTATTTCAACATGTAATAGGAGGAATTATGTTCCAAACAACTCTGGGAATATACTTGGGCGCTATTGAGGCAGAAGCATTTCCAGGAATTTGGCAATTAATATTCTACGTATATCCAATAGAAAGAATTGCAATTGCAATACTAGCTACAATAGTAGGAGTACCTGTAATAAAAAGCCTAAAAAGATCAGGTTTAGAACAACGATTTTAGTTTTCAGAATTAAGAAGTTCAACACTTGAATTAATAATCGCTTGAGCAATATTAGATTTGGAAGTATGTGAGATAGAAAAAGACTTAGATTTTGAATGGATTGTTACCTCATTAAAATCAGATTGAAATCCAGAATTTTCACGTGAGACATCATTAACTATAACTATATCGGCCTTGCTGGTGACAAATAAGTCATTAATATTTTTCTTAGTATCAGTTTTATTCACGTCATAAATCGCTTTAAAAACTATCAATTTAGTAGCAGGACGTATTTTTTTAACCGTATCAATTGTCTTGGGATAAGGAACAAGTTCAAGTTTTAATGAATCCAAATTTCTTGAAGAAATCTTTTCTTGCGAAGAATTAATTACTTTAAAATCAGTAGGAGCTGCAGCAGCAATATATAAATCAAAATTATGTGATGTTAATTCCTGTTGAGTAACATCAAACAGTTCTGCAGAAGTTTGAATTCTTAAAGTACGTATATTATTTGGAATGGATTGGTTACCAGTTCCATAAATTAAAGTAACGTTAGCTCCGCGTCTGTGAGCTTCACTTGCAATCAACAATCCCATTTTGCCAGATGAATTATTCGTAATAATTCTTACAGGATCAATATTTTCAACAGTGGGTCCAGCAGTAACAAGAATATTTTTACCATGGAGATCTTGTTTAAATAATTTTGCAACTGTAACAGATAATATGGCATCGTAATTTGCCATTTTTGCTTTGTTTTCCATAATAACAGGATCAATAATAGATACATTCATGGATTTTAATTTCATAAGATTATTTTGAACCATTGGATTAAGATACATAGGTTCATGCATTCCAGGAACTAGAACAATAGGTGTATCGGAACCCAATCCAACACAACACATAGTTGTAATTACATCATCACAAATACCATTAGCAATTTTTCCAATTGTGTTAGCAGTACAAGGAGCAATTAAGATAAGATCCGCACTATCTTTTTTCCCATTTGTTAATTGAACATGTTCCATTTTACCAGACAATTTAGTAATAGGAGGATTACCACTGGCCCATTCTAAAAGCATAGGACTAATTAGATTTATCGCATTATCATTAAGAACTGGAATAACATCAGCTCCATGTTTAATTAGTTCTCTTATAATACGTGGAGATTCCATAGCTGCCACGCTACCCGTTATACAGAATAAAATACGTCTATCTTGAAGTTCGTTTCCTTTTGATAGTAAAATATCAATAGGCATAAATTAATCAATAATATCAAAATTTTAAAAGTTTTAGGGTAAAAAAATAAGTAACTTTATTATTCAAGTATAAAATAGTTGATTGTGAGTAAAAAGTGGAAATTGAAGATAATAATGAGAAAATTGAACGTGTTACTATAGAGCTTCAAAGTTTATTCAAGGAATTTGAAAATTTATACAAACAATCAAGGGAAGAATTGAAGGAATTATCAGATAAACTTGATGATGTATTAACTGATAATGAAATCAAAGAATAAACTTAAAACACATCCATTTTGATAATGTATATAAAAAGTGGCAAATAAATGGCAGAATCACCAGATAATATAAAAGAACTTGAATCATCCCAAGCGAAGACAGTAGACAGTCAAAAAGCAATGCGGGAGCAAATGCTCAAAGTATTGCTTACGTCAGAAGCAAGAGAAAGACTTTACAAAATAAGAATGGTTAAACCCGATACAGCCAAAATAATTGAAGATAATATAATACAATTAGCATCTTCGGGTAGATTGAAAAAAGCAATAACCGATAAAGAAATCAAGGAATTTTTAACATCTATGCAGCAGCCACAAAAAGACTTTAAAATAAGGTGGGCATAATTGTCAAAAAAAACATCAGGTATAAAAAAAAGATTATTAAAAAAAAGAAGGCAAAACGTAGCAGTTCCAACTTGGGTAGTAGTTAAAACTAGAAGAGCAGTTACAACAAATCCAAAAAGAAGACATTGGAGAAGAACAAAATTAGAGGTGAAATAGATGTCAGAGGAATTTGAAAGAATTTATAATGTAAATTTAGGTAAAGCTTGGCTCGTACCAAGACAAAAACGAACGAATAAAGCTATCAATATATTAAGAAAGTTTGCTAAAAGACATGGACGAACAGAAGAAGTTAAAATTTCTACAGATGTTAGTGAATTCTTATGGAAAAGAGGAAAAAGGCATCCACCACGAAAAATTCAAATTAAATTAATAAAAAATAAAGAAGGAGTAGTTACAATAAGTAACATAGAATCAAAAAAGACAATACCAAAAGAAAAACTAAGTAAAAAAGAAAACAAAATCATAGATATAAATCCTGAATTGAAAGAAGAAAAGACTAGTGCCTTACCAGAAGTAGAAGAATCTAAAGAAGATAAACCGTCAGATAATAATCCTGAATTGAAAGAAGAAAAATAAACGTGTGAATTTAATCTTATGCTTCAGATATTGTATCAATTCCAATATCAATATCTAAGTTACATTCTAGATCATCGTCAATTTCTTTACCAGCAAGTAATGTAGACAATGGATCATAATCATCAAATATAGTGCTTTGGAAACCAGAAGATAAAACTATTGCAGTGGTTTGAATAGAATCACTGGTCTTATAACCATGAGTGAAATGAGATAATTTTTTACCAATCAAACCGCGTACAGAATTAATTGAAGATGCAACATCACTAGTAGAAAGTTGTTTTCCACTATTAAGAAATAATAGAACACGATCAGCAGAAGATGGATTAACAGTTTTTGAGAGCATTTTAAGTGCGCCTTTGATAGCAATGTCACTGTTATTCGAAGCATTTTTAGATTCACCAATACTTAGAACAGAAAAATTATTTCTTTCAGTGATTTCAAATAAATTATGCAAATTAATATCGCCGTAATCATTAGGACCAAGTAAACTAGAAATAGAAAATGCAATTTTATCATCTACAAAATCATAAGCTTGAACTATTGGAATTTGAGGAAATGCATTAAATATTTCATCTTTATTTATCAATATTATACCATCGGAATATTGTTTAGAGTGACGAAGAGTTAAACCTGCATTGAAATGTTTTTGTTTTTCAAATGAAAATGGCATTGATAATATAGATAAACATTTAACATTATTATTCGAACAAATATTTGATAGGTAGGGTAAAAGAGCAGAACCAAGGTCTCCATCTGCTGATGAAATTATAATGACTAATTTAGAAGTTTTAAATTTAGAAGAGAGAGCCTCTAATTGGCTCAGTACAATGCCACGAATATGAGCAGGAGATAATTTACCGCCAATATTGAGAACAATTTCTAATTTCTCGCCAGTTGTAAATTTTGGAAAATCGTTAGCATTATTACTTAAGTAACAAAACGAAGCAATGTTGTGATTTTGTTGTTCAATTTTTGATAGAATACGACAACCAAAATCGCCTAGTCCAACAAAGATAATTTCTGATTCCATTAAATAAATGCCCCCTTCACACCTTAATATAAGAACAAAAAAGTCTTTATTTGTTAATAATGAATAAATTATACAATTAATGAATTAAATTTGACTTTAATTCAGATTTAATTATTTGAAATTCAAAAAAAGATATATTATATAAAAAATCAGCACTTTTGTTAAATAAATGAAGATATTAATTATTTGCTTTTTGCTTTTATTTGGCACAATAATTCAAGTAGCAAACGCACATGAAGAATGCATTCCTGGAACTTCAATGGTGGAATGTCCTTTTTCAAGCGATGTTGACAGGAATCAATTGCCAATAACATTAGAGAGTAAATTTGAGATAAATGAATTAGGAAGATTATTAATTGAATACAGAATCACATTAACCAACAATAACACAGTTGCTCCAGCTATAAAATTCAATCAGCCAATTTCATTTTTCTTGCCAAAAGAATATGAAAATAAAATAAGTGCCTATGAAGCCTCATCTGAGTCTTTAGAAGAACTAAATATTAAACATGTGAACGAATTAGTAATAATTTCTCAAAACAAAAGAAACACAGTTGTTACAATAGATTTCAGAAATGAGAATTTTGAAATTATAAAAGGAAGCGATATTGAAATTACTCTTAAGCTAATTCTTGTAGATGTGGTTGAATTAACTGAAAAAGAAGGATTATATAAAGTCTTAATTCCTGAAATTACAACAACAAATTTCCATTTAGATCGACTAAACTTCATAATGTATGTTCCTGAAACTGCTACTTATGCAAATATTTCACAACATTATACACGAACAAGTTTTCAAATTTACGATGTGATTACATCAGTACATGCAAATATTGAGCCAATGTGGGATCAAAAATTTGAATATTTTTTCTTAACAGAAACTGAAGATTCTAATGCATTTTCAAAAGTCATAGTAGACGAAATTGTGAGAGAAATATTTATTGCCAAAAATGGAAAAATTATGATAAAAGAAACGATAAAAATAACCAACAAAGGATTTTATGATCTTAAATACATTCCAGTAAATTTAATTGGACCTGAAGTAGACGAAAATGGAGTTCCGCTAGCAAAAACAATTACAACAGTACCAAATAGAGAACCTGCATTAAATAGTAAAAAATTAGTGATATTATTAAATCCACCAGCTAACAGATTAAGTATTACAGAAATTTTGAGAATAGGAATTCCAGAAGAACAATCTGCGATCTTAACTTTTGTATATCCATTACCTGAAAAATACATAAGTCACAATATCAATTCAATAACTGTAACAATTCCAACGGAATCACCATTACCAACAATTAGTGAGAAATATAGTATTGTTATAAATAGTCCAGATGCCTTTTCAGTAAAAACAAAATCCATGATAACTGAACTTAAAAACAGTGAACAATTATATGGAAAAAATATCACAGTAGAATTTACACCAACTTTATCATGGGCAAGTATGAACATAATACCCACAACTTCAATAATATTTATTACAATATTATTAGGGTTATTAGTCTATAGAGAAAAACCAAAAGAAGAAGAAGAAAAAGAAATAATTAAAAAAACAAGAGAACTATTATCAAAATATAGTGAAAAAATTACATTTGAAAAAAATATTTTAAGCGGATTAATAAATTTAAGTTCAGAAAATGTTAAGCAAGAACATCTTAATAATATAAGAAATGAATTAACCGCAATTAAAAATAGGTATGCAAATACATTAGGGCTATTAAAACGAGAAATATCAAATTTAGACAATACACAAAAAGAAAAAATAAATAAAATAAATCAATTGGAACAATCGTTAGAAAGAGATATATTTCAAATCATAAAGTCATATGAGCAATTAAATCATAAAAATATTAATAAAAATGACTTTGAAAAAAGAATCAAGCAGTTGCAAAAAGATATAGAAAAAAGGATAAATGAAACACTATCAATTTTAAATCAAATGCTAGATAGTGTCAGATAATCCTAAACAAAAACCAAATTGTTTTATAAAATAAATACTTGTTTTTATTCACAAAATGCCAATTGCATACGTTTTAATTAATACAAATCAGGGTAAAGAAAAAAACTGTTTGAGTAAAATCAAAAAAAATCAAAATATCACAGCAATAAATCTAGTTTATAGATTTTACGATTTAATTGCCATTGTAAAAACTTCTAATGTACAAGAATTAAATAATTCATTAAAGAAAATTAGAAACAATAAAAATGTACTTTCAACCGAAACAATGACGGTTATTAAATATTAAAAGAATTTGATAAATTTTGTTTAGTGTTCATTTAGGCTTGGATGATACAGATTCGGAGGAAGGCATGTGTACAACATATCTAATAACTATAATTCTACAAAAATTATTAAAAGAAGAAACAATAATGCTAGATTATCCAAATCTTATTAGATTAAATCCTAACATACCATGGAAAACAAGAGGAAATGCAGCACTATGTTTAAGATTAAAAACAAATAATCCCAATAGAATATTCAAAATTGCAAAGAATTGTGTAATTAAATACTCAGAAAGTAGAAAAGGAAAAGCTAATTCGGGCTTAATTATGCTTTGTTCAAAACAAGTTCCAAATGAAATAAAAAAATTTGCAATAAAGTGCCTATATGAATCCGTAAAGATATCAGAATTAAAACAAATTATAGATTCACATGAAATAGAGTATTTTGGTCAAGGAACAAAAAGAGGATTAATTGGTGCATTGGCTGCAATTGGAAATACACTTTCTTCAGATCATACTTATGAATTAATTGGATATAGAAAGAATAACAATGGAGAAAGAGGAGTAAGTTTAACGTCTGTAATTAAAATGGATAAGTGCACGGAGCTTTCAACATTCAATAATATAGATTATAACAATTATCGAATATTAATAACGCCACATGGAAGAGATCCAATATGCTTTGCAATTAGAGGAAACAATTCAAAGGGGGTATACAAAGCAATGACAATGTTGGAGCTTTATGAGCCAATAGAGAGATTTGCAATATTTAGAACAAATCAAGGAACTAATGAACATTTAAAAAATAAATTAGATCTAAATCAATTAAAAAGTTTTCAATCAGGCTATACTAATGGAATAATTAACAAGAAACCAGTTACAAAAAGAGGAGGTCATGTATTTTTAGAAATAAAATCAAAAAATAAAATTATAAATTGTGCAATATATGCCCCATCAATAACATTAAAAAAAGTAGCAAGAAAATTAGAAAAAGGAGATTCAGTAGAGGTAGGAGGAGGAATTAGAAGAAGATCAAAAAAACATAAGAGAATATTGAATACAGAATATATAAAAATCAATAATTTAGTTCAAAAAACAATAATTATAAAGCCCATATGTAAGAAATGTCAAAAAACAATGAAATCAATTGGATATAAAAAAGGATTCAAATGTAAAAAATGCAGCATAAAAACAAAAGAATCTAAAAAAAATACAATAAAAAGAGAAATAAAATCAGGGCTATACCTACCCATCCCTTCAGCACAACGTCATTTAACAAAACCAAGTAACAGATATGGAAAAGAAAACCACAAAATAAAGAATAAACCAAAAGGAATGTGGTTCAAAGTATTTTAAACATGGTCAAAAATATATGAATTCTAAACGACAAGGAATAATTGAAATAATAATTGCAACTTTAATCTGGGGAACTCTAGGAATAATTGTCAGATCAATTGAACTAGAAGCAGGAACAGTAGTAGCATATAGATCAATCATTGCAGCGCCAATTATGGTTTTTTTATTATTGAGACAAAAACACTGGGTAAAAAGTATAAAAAGTGGAAATTATAAGCTTTTAATGTTATCTGGAATTGCAATAGCAATAGCATGGACTGCACATTTTTCTGCGTTCAAACTAACTTCAATTGCAAATACAGTAACATTACTTTACACAGGGCCAATATATGTAGCAATTCTAGCACCTCTACTTCTTAAAGAAATCAGAGAAAAGAAAGCAAACCTGTGTTTAATTTTATCAATGCTGGGCATATTATTAATATATAATCAAGGACTAGGAAATGAATTAAGTAACAGAGGGTTGTTATTTGGTGTTTTATCTGGAATTTTATTTGCATTTGTAATAATTTCTACAAAAATACTAAGCAAATATTATTCAAGCATTACAATAGTAGGAATGCATATAATAATATCTGCATTAGTATTATCACCATTTCTAATGGTAGAGCAAAAAATGATAATAGATAATATTATTCTTCTTCTGGTATTAGGACTAATTCACACAGCATTGGCAGAATTTCTATATATTGATGGACTTGTGAAAATAAGTGCGCAAAAAGCAGCTACAATATCATATATAGAACCTGGAAGTGCAATAATATATGCAATCATCTTATTAAATGAAATTCCTTATGAATTAGAAATAATAGGAATCGGATTAATTGGATTATCAAACATAATATTAAATGTAAAAAGCACAGATATATTGAAAATCAGAAAAAGATAGCGAGGAGTGGATTTGAACTTTCGGCTACATTTGAAATCCTCAAATGCAGACACCGATCTGCGGGTATCTCAATTAATTTATGAGCCCGCCGGGATAAACCTGACTTCCCCACCTCGCTAAAATAATTCTAAAAAAAAAGTCGTTAATCATACCTATAAGGTTATAGAAATTGGCCGTGAAATAGAAAAAACGATTAATCGGTATCGTCTTCAGTGGTAATTTCCTTAATTTTAAAATCTAAGGCTTTTTTTAAGTCACTATTATCATACAAATTGAGAGTTAAATTACAAACTTGGCATTTAAACGCAACTTGAACAGCAGAATCAAATGTATACTTTATACAAGTTGGATTTCCACAGTGGTAAAATTCATTAACAAATTCATAATTCAATCTTTGTTTTAGACGCGTTGCGGCTTTCTTTTTTTGTCTTTCAACGAAAGGTTCAACTTGATCATGTTGTGCTTTCCATCGGTAAACAAACCATCCACGTTTAAGATCCCTCACACGAGTACCTGTGATTAATGATCTGCCGAAAAGATCATAAAGAGATTTCCTTACAATATTAATTTTTAGTTCAGTGAGTTCAGCAATTTCTTCGTCAGTAGAATTTTCAGCAGTTGAAAGAGCTTTAGCAACTATCATATATTCTGGACCACCAATCAACCCTGCAACTTTTATAAAAGAATCCTCAAATGATTTTGGCAATATAATACATTAATCGAGGTAACATTAAACTTTTTTCATCTTTAAAGGATCTTTGAAATTAATAAAATAAATAAACAAACAAAGAATAAAGAGTAAAGGAGATATGACAAAAGGAGAGCCGACCCAAACATAATCGTAAAATCCAAGGCATATCAAGGGACCAATAGCAGAACCAATTCCTCTAAAACCCTCAACTAGACCGGATAATTGTCCTCGTTGATTAGCTGGAATTATATCACCTTCCAAGGAAGCTAATGATGGAATAAATAGTCCAATCATAGAAAACCTAAAAATAACAACAATGTATAATTGTATAATATCATTAACGAAGATTAATGAGAAAGTTGCAAGTTGACCAAATATTACTGCGAAAAAAATAATAAATTTTCTATTTTGACTATCAGCAAGTCGACCACCAACAATTTGGCTGAATGAATTAAAAATAGCCCCTAAAGAAAAGGATATGGCAGATATGGCTGCAGTTTCTATGAGTGAATATCCAAGAACTTGATATATGTATATTACAAGAACGGGTCTAAACATTCCAAAAGCAAATCCATGTGAAAAATTCATTAAAAGTGAACTATAAAATGTAGAAACGTATTGAGAATCTAAATTATCAATCATCTTAAAAAAACGAATTCTCGGATAAGAAACAGAAGTAGAAGATAATGTAAAAAAAGCAAATATCGATGAAAGCAAACCAAAACTCCCAGCAAACAAAAATGGAATTCGAAAGCTATCAACGTCAGATAATAGAAAAGCAGATTGAAAATAAAAAAGCAAAAACATTCCAAAGATAGGACCCAATGCCATACCAAGACTAGCAGATACGTTCAAAACAGAAATTGCTCTTCCTCGTGCACCAGGTCCAACTAAATCATAGATCATAGCACGAGAAGATGGCCAGATCAATCCAGCAGTAATTCCTTGTAAAGAACGCAATATCAGAATATGAATCCAATCTTGAGAAAAATAAAATAATAAAGTAATAACGCCATATAATAATAAACCAACAACAATAGCATTCTTTCTTCCAATACTGTCAGAAACAGAACCAAATGGTAAAGCTGTTATAGTTCTAGCTAGCATAAATCCAGTTGTGAGTAAACCAATTTGCAATCCCAAACTGGCCCCAAGTGATTCGGCAAATAATGGAAGATATGGAAAAAATATTCCAAATCCAAATGTCATATTTGCGATAGCAAGAGATAATGCAAGTACTTGTTTTGAATATGGATTATTATAAGTATCAACAATCATGTTACAATATTTCTCTTATGAAAGCTATTTTAGAGATTTTTGAATACGTTTAACATTCTGTAATAAAATTGGAAGAAATGTACCAACATCAGAAACTACACCAATTGCTTGACCAGTTCCTCTATCTAATAGTTTTGTAACTGACGAGGGATTAATGTCAATTGCAACCACTTTAACAGTAGATGGAAGCATATTACCTACTGCTATAGAATGCAACATAGTTGAAAGCATTATAACAAGATCGGCATTTGCGAGAATTGTTTGATATTTCTTTTGTGATTCAACTACATCAGTAATAACATCAGGAGCAGGACCATCATCACGAATAGAACCGGCTAAAACAAAAGGAATGTTATTTTTTATACATTCATAAAAAATGCCTGATTTAATTTTTCCAGAATTAACTATCTTTTTTACTGATCCTGCCTTAAATAATTCATTAACTGCAATAATGTGATTCCTATGACCCATGAGAGTAGATGAACCTTTTTCAATATCCACTCCAAGTGATGTATGAAGTAATGAATTTTCAACATCGTGAATTAATAACGCATTACCAGCCAATAGTCCTTGAACATATCCTAACTTAATTAATTCAGAAAGTGAGCCAACGGCACCAGTATGTACAATAGCAGGACCACCAACTACAATGATTTTACCCTTTTTACTTCTTATGGATACAAGATCTTTGGCAATTTTCAATGAAAGTGATTGAATAGGTTTTTCAGTCGACGTATGACTACTCATAAATTGAAATGCGTCAAGACCTTCTCTGGGTCGCTCGGGAGGAATAATTTTAATTCCTTCTTCGCCAACAACGACATAATCATTCTTTTGAACACTACGTAGCATTCTACAAGTCGCAGTTTGTTTTTTTATATTTATAACTATAGCTTTATCCATCATCTGATTCTTAACTTTAATCCATTTTTTATTTAAATAAATGAATGTAGGATTATTTGTAGTAGAATAGAAATCATCAGGCAGAACAAAATCTTTTTTCACTTTAACATAATCAACATCTTCCAATTCAACAGCAACACCACCTGCACGGTATATTTCTTGAAGCATTTCATCTAAATGTGATTTATTTCGACCAGTAATTACTAATTTCGCATAACTGTGATCTTTTTTTCCACGTCCTATGCGAAAATCTTTAACCATAAAATCGCCTTTTAGATCCATTACGCGATCAAAAATTTTTGTAAGAATCATAGAATCGATAAGATGACCATCAACTTCAATTTCGCGAGTTAAACGTTTGGAGTTATGTTTTGTCATCGTATTATAATTTACAAATATAGTGTAATATTTAGGTTATTATAAAAGCAAAAATATTAGATTATTTGTTATTACGTTAATAATGATTAATAAATTAAAAATACAAAGTCAAGAAGTAACTGAAGGTCCTGAAAGAGCGCCTGCAAGAGCTATGATGAAAGCAATGGGATTAAATGATACAGATCTTGGAAAGCCACTAATCGGAGTATCAAGTACTTGGAATGAGGCAACACCATGTAACATGCATTTAGATAAATTAGCACATAAAGCATCTGAAGGAGTTTCAGCGGCAGGAGGGACACCAAGAGAATTTATTTCAGTTTCAGTAAGTGATGGAATAGCAATGGGTCATGAAGGAATGCGTGCTTCATTAGTTAGTAGAGAAATCATAGCGGATTCAATTGAATTAATGGTCCATGCGCATAGATACGACGGAGTAGTAACAATAGCAGGATGTGATAAAAGCTTGCCAGGTTCAATAATGGCATTAGCTCGGTTGAATTTACCAGGAATATTTGTTTACGGAGGTACTATTATGCCTGGAAATGTGGCAGGAAAAGATATCACAATTCAAGATGTATTTGAAGCAGTTGGAAGTTATTCAGCAGGAAAACTCACAATTGAACAACTCAAAGAAATAGAAGATAATGCATGTCCAGGAGCTGGTTCATGTGGCGGATTATATACAGCAAATACGATGTCGTCTATCAGTGAAGCAATTGGAATTGCACTACCTGGAAGTGCATCACCACCAGCAATAGATAACAATAGAAATGATATATGTAAAAATACTGGTTCCGCATTAATGAAATTATTAGAATTAAATATTCGGCCAAGGGACATTCTCACTTTTGAAGCATTTGAAAATGCTATTGTAATGTTACAAGCTATGGGAGGATCAACTAACGGGGTATTACATCTTTTAGCAATGGCAAAAGAAGCAAGAATAAAGTTATCAATGAATGATTTTGAACGAATAAGAAAAAAAGTACCGCATATAGCAGACATGAGACCAGGAGGAAAATATGTAATGTTAGATCTTGACAAAGTCGGAGGAGTACCACTTGTAATAAAAAAATTATTAAATGCAAATTTAATGAATGGAGAAATCTTAACGGTAACTGGAAAAACAATGGAAGAAAATTTAAGAGAATTCAATATTGTAAAACCGAACATCATAGTAAAGGAAATTACTTCGCCAATTAGTAAATCAGGAACGTTAACCATACTACGTGGAAACTTAGCTCCAGAAGGAGCAGTGATAAAAACTGCAGGTGTGAAAAAATTACAAATTACTGGAAATGCAAAAATATACAATGGAGAAGAAGATGCATTCATGGATGTTTCTAAAAATAAGATTATTGAAGGAGATATAGTAGTAATACGATACGAAGGACCAAAAGGAGGACCTGGTATGAGAGAAATGTTAGGTGTAACAGCAGCATTATATGGACAAGGACTAGGAGAAAAAGTAGGATTGATAACAGATGGTCGTTTTTCAGGTGCTACACATGGATTAATGGTGGGCCACATCTCACCTGAAGCTGCAGTTGGAGGACCAATTGCGATAATAAAAAATGGAGATAAAATCACAATAGATGCAATTAATCAAATAATTAATGTAGACCTCACTGATGAAGAAATTGAAAAAAGAACTAAGAATTGGATATTGCCAGAATCCAAATATAAATGGGGAGTATTAGCAAAATATGCTAAATTAGTATCATCAGCATCTGAAGGCGCAGTGTGTATTGCGTAATAATTAATAAAAATCAATAGCAAAGCCTGAATAAATACATCTTAATGCGAATTGAATGTTTATTACGCTACAGCGTCCCAAGCCTTAACTAAATTAACTTTTCTACGTTTGGCATAATTAAGTATTTTAACAGCTTTGCCAACAACCTGACTTGAACGAATGTTTTTTAATTCACCGGCAACTTTATCATTGCGCAATACAAAGATCTTCAAATCTGCACTATTGCGTTGACTTTGTTTAATAAGCATAGTGAATTTTGGTTTTGTTGGTGTTTTCGTTTTTGTTTTAGAAGATTTACGTCTAGGTAATTTTTTAGAGGTTTTACGTTTAGTTAATTTACGTGATTTTTTACGGACAACCATATACAGTAAGAAAAAAAACAAATATTTGTATATTATTATTTGAATTAAAAATAAATTAACTTAAATATAGATTTTACGTAGTTATACGTCTAAAAAAGATTGTGCAAGAATCTACCATGAATGAATATATAAATCATATAATAAAAAAATTAGATAAATCTTATCGCAATATAAACACTGAATTAATTTATAATTCACCATTTCAACTTCTTATTGCAACTATACTGTCTGCACAATGCACTGATAAAATTGTAAATAAAACAACGGTAAATCTATTTAAAAAATATCCATATGTTAGAGATTTAGCAGAAGCAGATATCGAAGATGTAAAAAAACTTATCAAATCCACAGGTTATTATAAATTAAAAGCACGTAGAATAATTAACACCTCTAATAGAATAATTGAAAAGCATAATGAGAAAATTCCAGATAATATGCAAGATTTATTAGAACTTGATGGAGTTGGAAGAAAAACAGCAAATATCGTATTATCTGTTGCATTTAATAAAAATGAAGGAATTGCAGTAGATACTCATGTGGCAAGATTAAGTAAAAGACTAAATTTGACAAGAAATATCAATCCAAAGAAAATTGAAAATGATTTACTAAAAGTCATTCCAGAAGAATTCTGGGGCAGAATTTCGATTTTATTCATTCTTCATGGAAGAACTATTTGTCAGGCAAAAAAACCCGATTGTAATAATTGTATGTTAAACAACAGATGTCCTTACTGGAAAGAAGCATTAAGAAATAAATGAATAATTATCAAAAAATAGATGAACGGACCAATTGATCATAACTGTAACCAGATTGTACAAGATTTCTATCAATTAACCAACTATAATTTTCTTCAAATTGAATTTTGGGATATTTTTGCCATGGTTCCCATTTTGGAATAGTAATATCATCTTTGTGTTCAAGAATAATCCCTTGTAAATGAACAGGAAATGCATTTTTAATAATAAACTCAATTTTTGAAAACCATAATTCCTTCAATGTTTCTGATCTATGGTTAATTTCAGTTATAGCACGATTCGTACCTTTAATAAATGAATTAATAAGTTCAACATCAATATCAGATTTTCCTACCATTAATGTTCCGGTCTTTCCAGAGTAAGTCATGATTTTTTTTAGACCGAGTATATTAGCAATATCAACATAAATTCCCATAATACTAGATGCAAAAACATCATCATTCAGAACTGATAATAAACGTTCATGAGGATCACCCATTTTTACTAGATTATCTTCTTTAATTGGAAATAATGCTTCAAGTTCAGCAATTGTGCGATAGTATGAACCTGTACCAGATTCAATTGCTATTTTTTTATCAAATAAGTCATGGAAATTATTAACAATAGAACTCATTTTTGTAAATAAAGCAAAACTTCCATTAACACCAGATTCGGTCCATGGAGACAGTGCAATAATTTTAGAATTTCCATGAGATTCAATAACACGTGATATTGAAACAAGTTCTGCAGCGTGATAGAAATCAGATAATTTATTTTGTTGAAGATTTCCATATAACTGACTTTTATTTGAAATTTTTTCTACAGGAGTTATATCATTGAGATTGAGTTCAAGTCCTTGATCAGCATAATAACCATTTTCAATTGCAACTAGTTCTGGAAAAGACCAATAAAAAGCATAATTATTTAGACTAAGATATATTTTAACCATATCAGAACTATTCATCATAATAATAGAATACAAATCATAATAATAAATTTGACTTTAAATTAATGAAAGATGATTGTTACAATAATGAAAATAGTGATATTAAACGGTAATAGGTAAAAATAATCATATCACGTAGTAAGATTTATTAATTGCATCAATGCTGGTAGAAGTGTGAGCGTTAATAATAAATTGCTATCAGTATTAAAATTGGAGACTTTACCTAGTCTCTTACTTAATCTATAAACCGATACACCGAATAACGCTTTTTGGTGAATATTATGTTTTATTGCGTGCTTAATCTAAAATATTTGTATATTAATTATTGGTGAATATAAAAAAATGAAAAATGAATTTTTAATTTCAACCGTTGTAGAAAATAAACCAGGAGTTCTTTATAGAGCCGTAAATGTATTCAGGCAAAGAGGATATAATATCAGAAGCATATCAGTGGGAGAACTAAACGATAGTTCAATGTCAAGAATGACATTTGTAGTAGATGCTGAAGAATCAGCAATTAATCAATTAGTAAGTGTTATGAATAAGCAAACTGACGTAGTAGAAGCGAAAATCCTTGATACAAATAGAATAATAAAAAAAGAATTAGCATTAATCAAAATATATGTTGATAATCCAAAATTGATTCCAGAAATTAGAGATATTGCAAATATAGGAACAATTATTGATGAATCGATGAAATCAATGGTTATTGAAATTACAGGGACGTCGGAAAAGATAGTTGATTTTATTAACAATATTAACAAATATGGAAAAGTAGAAATAGCTAGAACGGGATTGACCGCAATTGAAAGAGGCGAATAATGATTTTGTCTGATTCTAATATTATTAAAATATTTGACACTACTCTTCGAGATGGAGAACAAACTCCTGGAATTAGTCTTACACCAGAAGAAAAAGTACAAATCGCAATTCAATTGGATAAACTAGGAGTAGATACTATTGAAGCAGGGTTCCCAATAACTTCAAAAGGAGAATCAGAAGCTGTTAAGAATATAGCAGAATTAGGATTGAAAAGCGAAATATGCGGATTGGCAAGAGCAGAACCAAGAGATATTGAAACAGCATTAAGTTGTAATGTAGATTTAGTACACGTGTTTATAGCTACGTCAGATATTCATATGAAATATAAATTGAAAATGGACAGAGACCAAGTCTTAAAAGCCGCTAGAGACATGGTAAAAATAGTCAAGGATAGAGGAGTACCAGTAGAATTTTCAGCAGAAGATGCCTGTAGATCAGATCCAGATTTTTTGATTAAAGTTTTTCAAGAAGTAAGTAATGTTGGGGCAGACAGGATAGATATAGCAGATACAGTAGGAATAATGAATCCAACAACAATGTATGAGTTAGTATCTAAAGTTAAACAAGTAATTAAAAGACCAATAAGCATGCATTGTCATAATGATTTTGGATTAGCAACTGCAAATTCATTAGCAGGTATGCTTGCTGGAGCTGAAAGAATCCATGTTGCAATTAATGGCCTAGGAGAAAGGGCTGGAAATGCAGCATTAGAAGAAGTCGTAATGGCAAGTCAAAATCTATATCAGAAAAAAACTAACGTGAATACAAAATTAATTTATGAAACATCGAAATTAGTTACTAGATTAACAGGTATAGGTCCACAACCAAATAAAGCAATTATAGGAGATAATGCATTTGGACATGAGTCAGGAATTCATGTTCATGGAATTATCAACATGCCAATTACATATGAACCATTGGAACCAGAAACAGTTGGAAGAAAGAGATGGATACAAGCAGGTAAACATGCAGGAACACACGGAATAAAGGCACAATTAGAAGAATTAGGATATAATGCATCGGAAAAACAAGTGAAAGAAATATTATCGCGTGTGAAAGATTTAGGCGATAAAGGAAAAAAATTAACTGATGTAGATTTGGATTCAATTGCTAGAGCGATATTAGGAAAAGTATCTGAAGAAAGAATCATTGAACTCGTCGATATATCAGTAATGACAGGAATTAAATCAACTCCAACTGCTTCAGTTAAGGTTGTAATGGAAGAAGAGACTTTCTTAGCTTCTGAAACAGGAGTAGGACCTGTAGATGCAGCCATTAAAGCAATTCAAAAAATTAGTGATAAAATTGCTCATATTAGATTAAAGGACTTTAAAATAGATGCAATAACAGGAGGAACAGATGCATTAGGAGAAGTTGTGATTAAAGTAGAAGATGATGAAGGCAATGTTGCTACTGCGCGCTCATCTCATGGAGATATTGTTGTAGCAAGTGCAGAGGCAATGATTGATGGAATCAATAAGATTCTTACAAAGAAAAAGATAGCCAAGCCAAAAGCTGCATTACCAAATCCTTAAAAAATATAAAACAATTTTTTTAGTGAATAAAAATGGCAATAACGGAGAAAATCATAGCAACACATGCAGGTTTAGAAAATAATGACCGAAACATTATTTGAGAAAATATGGAAGTCCCATGTTGTAGTTGAACGAGAAAACGAACCTTCTTTGATTTACATTGATCGTCATCTTGTTCATGAGGTAACCTCACCGCAAGCATTTG
>PAVW01000018.1 GCA_002713205.1 Nitrososphaerota archaeon | reverse complement strand
AGGCTAAAGAAGAGGCTAAAGAACGCCGTGGACTTCTGCTACGTAGTGGTATCTTGTGGATTTGTATTGTCTTAAGTATAATTGCTTTTATGTTGCTGATTAATACCGGGCCCTGGAAATGACTTGGATTACAAGGGCTTTATGAAAGTGGAGATGGTGAAGAACATGTATTCTCAGTTGAAAAACGCGCACTACAAAAAAAATTAAAAAAAAACTAAACGGGTTCGGTGGGACTTGAACCCACGATATCCGGCTCCGGAGGCCTACACTATTCATCAGTGCCTTGATCCAAACTAGACTACGAACCCCATTTAATTATATATTATAGAATTATTAAGGAATATTTCTCTAGTTTCAATTAAATGAAATGCATAGCGTTGGACTTTGACGGCACCCTGACCGAAAAAGACAATAAAATCAACCTGGAAGCCATATGGTCGGCAAGCATGATCGAAAGGATGGGAATTCAGGTCATCCTGGTGAGCGGAAGAAGTTCGCAAGAGATGTTTTTCTTGGCAAAGCATACCGGACTTTCTCCTTACGTAGTGGGTGAAAACGGAGGGACTATCCAAACATCCCCGAGCACAATAAAATTATTGGCAAGCAAAGAAAAACCATCAATGGCTTTCGAATATTTATCAAAGAATTTAGATAATGTAGAAATTCTTGATACATTTCCACGTCACACTGAAATCGTAATGAAAAGAACTTTCGATATAGAAGCTGGAAAAAAATTACTGGAAGAAAAAAACATGGACGTTGATTTGGTTGATAGTAAATATTCATTCCATATAACAGAAAAGAACGTCAATAAATCGACAGGTTTCAAGAAGATAATTGATGAATTGGGATTAAAGGCCAATGAATGCATAGCAATTGGCGACAGCGAAACAGACATGCCGTTGTTTGAGATGTGCGGTTATTCCATAGCAGTACAAAATGCTTCTGAAACTGTAAAAAAAACAGCAACGCATGTTACTAAATTCTCTCGTGGAAAAGGAACAGTAGAAGCATTACAACACGTAGCAGATAAATTCCTTAAAATTAATTTAGATGATAGGCAACATTGACCCTGTATAAGTATAAATTAGAAATTGAAAACGGAATAAAGGAAGGATTAAAGAAACTAAATCTTTCAGAAATGAATTTTCAAGTAAGAGAGACAACAAATCCTGAATATGGGGAGCTATATAGTAATCTACCATTTGTTTTAGCAAAAAAATTAAAAAAGAACCCCATAGAAATAGCAGAAAAGTTAGTTAAGAATATTAAAATAAATAAATCAATAAAAATCGAAGTACAAAAACCAGGATATATTAATTTTCGAATAGATTATGAAATATTGTGTTATGAAAGTATAAAAAACACAATAGAGGAACCCATCAACATAATTAATTTAGGACAAGGAAAGAAAATAATTTTAGAGCATACAAGTGTTAATCCGAACAAAGCACTCCACATAGGTCATGCTAGGAATCTGTTTATTGGAGATGCGTTAAGTAAAATGCTGAAAAAAACAGGTCATCAGGTTAAAATAATGAATTATATTGATGATTCTGGATTGCAAGTTGCAGATCTTATTGTTGGTTTTAAATATGCAAAAATGAGTGACGAACCACCAGATAATATAAAATTTGATAGTTATGCAGGAGATAACGTATATGTTAAAATAAACGAACTGTACAAAGAAAAACCAGAACTTTTAGAAAAACGAAAACAAATATTACAAGAATTAGAAAAAGAATCGGAAATTCAAAAATATGCACAAAAAATTACAACACGAATTTTAAAAAATCAATTAGAAACATCCTGGAGATTAGGAGCATTTTATGATCTATTAGTATTTGAATCACATATTATATTTTCTAAAAATTGGAAAGATATATTTGAAAAAATGAAAAAATTAAAAATTGTAGAATTAGAAACAAAAGGAGAACTTGCTGGAGCTTGGATTATAAAAGTAAAAAATAAAGAAGAATCAGATAAAGTAATAGTACGAAGTGATGGAACTTCCACTTACATAGCAAAAGATATAGTATTAGCATCATGGAAAATTGGATTAATAAAAGATATTTTTAATTATAAAATATATGGCAAGCAACTAAATCAAAAAGAACTTTGGTGCACTGCAATAAATCAACATAACAACAATCATCCGGAATTCACAGATAATAATACAGCAATAACGATAATTGATGCTAGACAAAACCGACTCCAAAAAATCATTCAAAATATATTAAATGAATTAAATAATTACAAAAATTCAAAAGAATATTTACATCTTCCATATGAAGTTGTAACACTAAGTAAAAAAACTGCAATTTCATTAGGATTTAAAATTGAAAACAATGAAACAATACATATGTCCGGAAGAAAAGGAACATACATAAATGTAGACACAGCAGTTAATTTTATTAAAAATAAAGCAATCCAAGAAACAAAATCTCGAAATCCAGAAAAATCAATTGAGTGGATTAATGACATTTCAGAAAAAATTTCCTTAGCAGCATTTAGATATGAATTATTAAAACAAGATCTGAATAAATTAATAATATTTGATATTGAAAATTCACTAAGGTTAGATGGAGAAACAGGTCCATACTTACTATATTCATATGCCAGAGCATCACGAATAATTGAAAAATCTGGATTTGAACCTAAAATTAATAATAACATCAGTAATTCATTAAGTCAAGATCATGAAAAGAATTTAGTAAAAACATTATCAAAATTAAATCTAATTATTGAAGAATCTATTAGAAATACATCACCAATGAGATTATCAAAATTTGCATTTACTCTGTCGAGTAATTTTAATTCATTTTATGAAAAAAGTAATGTATTACATGAACAAAATGATAATATTAAAAATGCAAGATTAGCTTTAGTATATTCATTTAGAAATACAATAAAACTAATTTTAGAAATGATAGGAATTAATACTTTAGAAAAAATATAAAAAAAAAGCAGTTATGGCTTAATGCCATAACTTTGAAGGCTATAAAAATATATCTATATAATATTTTTATGCTTTACCGATTATTCGATATGCATCGATTCCAGAAGGAGCCTTTGAAACAGCAAATTTACGTCCGCTTTTGACGATAATGCTGTATTTACTTGAATTAAATTTCTGTCTGCCTTTTACATCATAGAAATTTAATTCAGTGCTGTGTGAAGATGCTGGTGCGCCAGCAATCATTTCTGTAGAACCGCTTTTGAATATTCCCATTATTCCCATAAAATATCGATATTCAATTAGGTTTAATTCAAGTTAGGTTAAAAAAAATCAACCATTATGTTAGTTCAACTAGGCGCAAATTTAATAAATTATAATGGAAATATAGTGAAATAATTAAAATAATATCATGATAAGTAATTTTTAATTAAAATTTTAGCAATATAATTGAATTAAATAAATAAACAAAACAAATTTTTGTAAGTATGTATATTAAAAATTATGACAAATATTGAAATATTACATGAAATAGATCAAAGTTTATTATCTGTAATTAAAGATTTTTCACGTGAGGTAAATTTTCCAGAATTAAAAATTTTATATGATGAAATTAAATTTATTGAAAAAAATATAAACAATCCATATTCGTCAATAATTAAAAACAATGAATTAAATATATTATTTAAATCTCAGATTAAAATATGGAATATAATAAAAAAGGAATTAAATAGGTACAATATTAATTCAAAAAATAACGCGGATATTCTTAAAAACAGCCTAATTCCCAATATTAAGCAATATTTGAATAATTATAACAAAATTTGGGATATAATAAAACATGAAAATAAAAATGAAACAAAAACAGATACTATATAATACCACTAAATAATTAATATTAAATTTAAAAATTATTACAACAACATATTAAAAATAAAAAATACATATTTAAATTAGATATAATTGAATATGAATCATGGTTTTACCATTAAAAAATATTATTTATGAAAAAATCAATAATGCAAAACATACTACAGATAAAGACTTACTCAAAATATTAATAAAAGAAAAAATAGACGTAAGTCAAAAAGATATTAACAAAGTATTACTGCATTTAGAAATTATGAATTTAATATCTGTAAGATGGGATGGAAAGGATAAAAAAAGAATTGAAATTTCAAATAAAGAACATGAAAAATCAAATGCTATGTGGTAAAATAGCATAATAATAAATTAATCAAATTTTTTAAAGTGATAAAATGGAAAACAAATTTATATTTAAAGAATTTGTAGGTATTTTTGTTTTTATAATATTATTATTTGGAATGTGGTTTAGTGCAACTACAATTTTACAAACATCGTCTCCATTATTTGTAGTTAGTAGTGGAAGCATGATACCAGAATTAGAAATTGGTGACATAATAATAGTAAGTGGAAGAGATAAATTTGATGAATTAAAAAATAAAGATATAATTGTTTTTAATTTACCAACTGATTATAAAAGAGTAATAGTTCACCGAGTGCAAGAAATAAAAACTGAGTCCGAACAAATACAAATTAAAACTAAAGGAGATAACAATCCATATGTTGATGGATGGACAGTTATAGAATCAAATTACATAGGAAAAGTAATTACAAAAGTTCCATATGTTGGAAATATTACAATATGGGTATCGCCACCTGTAAATTATTATATAATCTTTGTAATATTATTAATTATGCTTACTAATGAAGTAAAACAAAAAAAATAGCAATAATTACTGTAAAGTAAAAATTTCAACTAATTAAATTAAATTTAAATATCTTAACTCTATTTTTTGATTAGTTATTAATGCCTTTAACAAAATCTACATTTAATATTGAAAACGTAGTAGCATCTGCTTCAATAAATCAAAAGGTAGATTTAATTGAAATTACAAAAAAATTCAAGCATGTGGAATATAATCCAAAACAATTTCCTGGATTGGTATTTCGAATTAAATCGCCAAAAACAGCAACATTAATTTTTAGTTCAGGGAAGATGGTGTGCACAGGAGCAAAATCAGAAGCATTATCAAAAAAAGCTGTAAAAAAAGTTGTATTAGAATTAAAAAAAGGCGGAATTGAAATTAAAAAAAATGCAATAATAATAATTCAAAATATAGTTGCATCTGGAAATTTAGGTGGTAAAGTGCATTTAGAAGAAGCGGCAAGAAAATTAAATCATTCCATGTATGAACCAGAACAATTTCCAGGTTTAATACATAGAATGAAAGAACCAAAAACTGTAATATTATTATTTGCAAGTGGAAAATTAGTTTGTACTGGGGCAAAAATGGAAAAACAGGTAGAACAAGCAGTTAATAATTTACATAAATTATTAGAAAAAAAAGAATTAATGATCTATAAATAAAATTGTGATAAAAGAATTTCTTTTTGAGTATTTGTAATCAGAGATTTATCATAAAGAATATTTGCAAAATCAACAATAGAAAATACATAATTAAGTTTAATATTATTTTGAATTAAAAAGTTATCAGTATTTTCCATACGATTAATTAAAACCAATACATTATTTATAATTCCAGAATTTTTATCAATTACATCTAATGTTTTTTGAATTGAACTTCCAGTTGTAAAAATATCATCAACAACTAACACATTTGACTTAGGTTTAAAATAACCCTCTAAACTATTTTTTAAACCATATGTTTTTTCATATTTTCTAACATAAACATGAGATTTATGTGTGAGAAAAGATAATGGAGATGAAAATACAAGACCTGCAGAAGCTATCCCACATATAACATCAAAATTATCAAGACCAATTTTATTAATCATATCAAGATAGGATTTAACAACAGCTTGAAAAACATTAGGATAACTTTGAATAATTCGTAAATTAAGATAATATGGACTATTTTTACCACTACTTAATTTAAAATTTCCAAATTTTAAAATATTAGAAGTATAAAGTGATTCAATTAACTTGATTTTATCCTGATCAATTGACAAAATTTGAATACGCCTAAAATAAAATATAAATTAAAACGTTTAAGGATTATCAAAATTCAACCTTTATAAAAAATATAAAATATATCAATAGAGTTTGCCTGAAATTTGGATTCCATATGGAGATGTAGAAGTATCAGTAGATATAAATACAGAAAATTTACTCGGAGTAATAAAAAATGAAAATAAAAATATAGATATTGAAACAATAATTAAAAAAATTAAAAAAATAAAATTAAATCATACATTTACAATCATATTAGGAGATGTATCAACACAAACAATTTTAATATGTAAAGAATTATTAAACATTTTTAAAGATGAAGAAACAATTAAAAAAATTCAAGTATATACTATAAAAAACAACAAAGAACTTCAAAATTCATTATTAAAATTAAATAAATTAAATAAAATAATTTACATAAATAATCAAGTAAAAAAAATAATTAAAGAAAAAATACATTCTGAAAATATTATATTTATTTCTGAAGCCTCATTTAATCCACTATTTGGATTTAATGGCGGTCCAATAACATTAGCAAAAATCATAAATGAACAATTAATCAGTGAAGCATTTTATAATCAAGAATTATTTTTACCAAATTCTGGAAATAATAAAATTGGAAATATAATTGAAAAAGAATATCAAGAATACGATAATATTACATCAATCGAATTGATTTCAGAAAATAATGAGAATATAACAGAAATCGAAATTGGAAAATTAAATTATACACATAATTTAATGAAAGAAAAATTAAATAATAATATAAGAAATTCTGAAAAAAAATTTCAAAGTGGGATATTTAGCTGTGATAAAAAATATAATTCATCATTAACAAGATCATTAAATGGAATATGGAACACATATACATCATTCACTGAAAAAAGTACTATTACAATATTATCAGAGTCATCAAATGGTTTTGGTTCAGAAGCATTACAATTATTTGCAAATAATCAATTAAATATGAAAGATGTTATTAAAGAAAAAAGATATATCGATGGATTAGAAAATATTATTTTCTTAAAGAATATATCAGAAAATTTTATTATAAACATAGTATCAACCTTGCCTAATTATTATATGGAAAAAAAATTTAAATTTAGAACATTTAAAAAAGCCAATGATGCGGTATCGTCATCAATAAGAAGACATGGAAAATCTTCACAAATAGTAATAATTCCTCATACCTCTAATATTCTATTTAAATAATGGAAAATAATTAAAAAGGTACAAATAATTCCTGTAAATTTAAAAGTGATTCTAAATTATATATTATAATTGCAACAAGCATTTGTAAGTAAAATTGGAGACATAATTGTAAGATTAGCAAATATTTACGATGTAGATGATATTATTTCATTGAATTTAGAAACGCTACCAGAGCATTATTCAAATAGTTTTTTTATCGAATTATTAATAGATTCTCCTGAAACATTTTTGGTTGCTGAACATGATAAAACAATAATAGGATACATCATGTGTAGAATTGAATATGGTTTCTCAAGTTTAAAAAAAATTAAATTATCCAGAAAAGGCCATATTGTATCGTTTGCAGTAAAAAAAGAATATAGAAACCGAACTGTTGGAAAGACATTAGTTAAACAAGCTTTAATCGGTATGAAATCAAAAAAATGTTCAGAAGCGTATCTAGAAGTAAGAGTAAATAATCTTGCAGCGATTAATTTATACCAAAGTATAGATTTTACAATCACAACTACATTAGAAAAATATTACAGAGATGGGCAAAATGCATTATTAATGTCTAAAGACATAAATAAAACTCAAGAAAAATTATGAAAAATCGACTTCTATATCCAATACAATTTGATAGCTATTAGGTCCAATTTGTTTTACAATACGTGAATTTGTAACAATGCCACGATTATCTAACAACAAATTTAATTTTTTTGTAGCTTTGCTTAGAACAGAATGATTTTTTTCAGATATAATATGTGTATATAAATGAATCCAACCACCTGGAGATTTTAAAGCAAATAAAGCATCCTCGAGAAAATCAATTGAATTTTCTGGTAATGGCATTAATATTCTTGAAAAATGTTTTGGATATCGAGTTTTTATTATTTTACTTGAATCCCCTAATATCGATTCAACAATATCTGATACTTTATTTAATTTATAATTCTCATTAGCTAAAAAATGCGCATGAGGATTAATTTCGATATCTATAATTTTGCAATTTGGTTGATTTTTAGCTATAATAATTGAAAATGAACCAATTCCAGCAAACATATTAAGAATATTTTCACCAGAATTAACTAAATTAGCAATTCGCAATCTTTCATGGGATAATCGAGGTGAAAAATAAACTTGAGACACATCAATTAAAAATTGACATCCAGATTCTCGATAAATAGTACTAGTTCGGTTTTTTCCAGCTAAATAGGACAATGTCTTTGTACGAAATTTTCCAGAAACCTGGCCTTTTTGAAGAAAAACAGAATTAATATTAGAAAATTGAGAGAGAATTTCTTGCCCAATTTTAGATTGTTGAGAACGATTAGTAGAATTAATTTTAATGATTGCGATATCCCCAATAATATCAAATCCATTAATTAAATGAGATTTTTTAAAATTATTAGATAGTTGAATTTTACTCAAATTTAAGCACATTATTCATTTTGAGATAGGTAATAATACATACCAGAATTTTTTTGTTCTTTATCAAGACGACTACCAATTTTATTAACTCGAGGTCGATGGCTTTGAGGATCTCTTCTATAAGTCATTTGAAGATTTTGAAGAAATTTGTTCATTGATTTAAGTTTTCCACTTGGAGAATTTGCAATTCCTTCAACACCATTAATACCTGTAAAAAGAAGTAAAGAATCACAAAGTATATCAATTAATTGAATATCATGATCGATTATAATTGCAGATTTATTATTAGATTTTACAAATTTTTGAATTGATTTCGCAAGAACAATACGATCTTCCACGTCAATAAAGGCAGATGGTTCATCAAGAGCATATATATCAGCATCATTCATAAGACACATAACAATAGCAACTTTTTGTAATTCTCCACCACTAAGTTTTTTTATATTTTTTTCTAATATTTTATGAATTGACAAGGGTCGAAGAATTTCAGAATTAAATGTTTGATCTTCCATTTTTATACTATTTAGATTGTGTAAAAGAGTTTTTACATTGTCATTAAAATCGGAATTAAGATATTGAGGTTTGTAAGATATTTTTACAGGAGAATTTATATTATTAGTATCGGATTTTTCAAATCCAGCTAATATTTTCATAAATGTTGTCTTTCCAAGTGAATTTCCACCTATCACACCTAAAATTTGACCTGACTTTATTTCCCCCTCATATACATTAAGTTTAAAATTATCAAAGGTTTTTGAAAATGAATTATATTTTAAAATAATAGAAGTTTGATTTTCAAGTTCTTCTGGGCTATATAAGTTAAATTTAATTTTTGAATCTCGGAATTGAATATTTTCATTAGGTAAATAACCATCAATCAAAACATTAATTCCTGTACGAGAAGGTAAAGATGAAGAAACGACACCATACGCTCCTGCTTCTCCATAAATTATATGTATGTAATCACTTAGATAATCAAGAAATGTTATGTCATGTTCAACTAGAATTACACTTTTTCCCTTCTCGGCTAATTTTTGAATAACTTTTGAAACAGATAATCGTTGGAAAACATCATTATAAGAAGAAGGTTCATCAAAAAAATATACATCAGCATCTTTCGCTGAAGCTACAGCAATAGAAAGTCGTTGTAATTCACCTCCACTTAATTCAGAAACTGGTTTAGTAACGCATTTATCTAAATTAAGATCATTTATCAAAGTTTCAATATTATCTAGATCAGAAACTTTTTCTAATAATTCTAAACCACTCTTTCTCCAATAATCTTTCAGTTTATACACTGCTTGGGGTTTAATTGAGACATTAAGTTTATTTTCACTAAGTTTTTGGAAATATTTCTTTAATTCATTGCCATGAAAATGATCAAAAATATCATTCCAAGAAGAAGAATTTTCATAATTACCAAGATTCGGTTTTAAATTCCCAGAGAGAATATTCAAAGCAGTAGTTTTACCCACACCATTTTTTCCAACTAATCCAATTATTTTACCTGGAATAGGTGTAGGAAGGCGATATAATCGAAAACTGTTTATGTCATATTGATGTATCTTATCAAAACCGAGTTCATGTGCCATGTTAACAATAGTTATTGCTTCAAATGGGCATTTGTTAACGCAAATTCCACAGCCTGTACATAATGGTTCACTAATTACTGCTTTGTTATCAGAACCTAATATTATACATTCACTGCCATCCTTGTTAACGGGACAAAATGTTATACATTCAGTATGGCATTTCTTAGAAAAACAATTATCCTTATCTAAAGCTGCAATTCTGTGTTCCATATATAATCTTCCAGTAAAAACAGTTGTATTTAGAAAAAACAGCCTAAAATAAGTTTATATTATAATTAAAATGGTTTTCATGATGCCATAAATTTATATGTAATACTCACTCACTAAAGGTGAGTAACTTGAATAGTATTAAAGGCGTAACAAATTTATATATTCTATAAATAACCGAATAAACGAGTAAGATAGAAAATGAGTTATGAAGTCACATTAAAAGTTCTAGAAGCATACACACGTGATGTAGGAAGAGGCGTAGCTAGAATTGACTATGATGCTATGGATACATTAGATGCATCCACTGGAGATATTATTGAAATTACAGGAAAACGGAAAACAGTAGCGAAATGTCTACCTTTATATCCATCCGATGAGGGAAGAAACGTAATTAGAATAGATGGTCTAGTAAGAAATAATGCAGGCGTAGCAATAAGCGATCCAATTTCAATTAAAAAAATCAAAGCCCCGCCCGCAGAAAAAGTCACTGTCGCTCCATTAGAATCAATTCCACCTATTGATGAGAGATATTTAGCAGATGCGTTAGAAAGTGTACCAGTAACAAAAGGAGATAATATTATGATTCCATACTTTGGGGGAAGATTAACATTTCAAGTCGTGGGGGTAAATCCGGCAAGTGATGCTGTTTTAATAACCCAAAGAACTCTTTTTACAATTTCTGAAAAAGGAGAAGATTTCCGTGGAGTTCCTCAAGTAAATTATGAAGACATAGGCGGATTACGTGAAGAAATTAAAAAAGTGCGAGAAATGATTGAATTACCTCTAAGACATCCAGAAATATTTGAAAAATTAGGGGTTGAAGCACCTAAAGGTATTCTTTTATATGGACCACCTGGAACTGGTAAAACACTATTAGCAAAAGCTGTAGCGACTGAAAGCAGTGCTCATTTCATTAGCATAAGTGGACCTGAAATTATGAGTAAATTTTATGGAGAATCAGAAGCACGATTACGTGAAATATTTAAGGAAGCAAAGGAAAAATCCCCTACGATTATATTTATTGATGAAATAGACTCCATAGCACCAAAAAGAGAAGAAGTAACTGGAGAAGTAGAAAGAAGAGTAGTAAGTCAATTATTGTCATTAATGGATGGATTAGAAGGCAGAGGTAAAGTTATTGTAATTGCAGCAACAAATCGACCAAATGCAATTGATCCTGCTTTAAGAAGACCTGGAAGATTTGATCGAGAAATTGAAATAAAAGTACCCGATAAAATTGGAAGATCAGAAATTCTTCAAATTCACAGCCGAGGAATGCCATTAGATGAGGATGTAGATATTTCAAAACTATCTGCAATAACTCACGGTTTTGTAGGAGCAGATTTAGAAGGTTTATGTAAAGAAGCAGCAATGAAAACATTACGAAGACTTTTACCCGCGATGAAATTTGAAGATGACAAAATAGATCCAGAATTTTTGGAAAATATACGAGTAGAAATGAATGATTTTGAAAAAGCTTTACGAGATATTACACCATCAGCAATGAGAGAAGTTTATGTTGAAATTCCAGATATCTATTGGGACGATATTGGAGGATTAAAAGAAGTTAAAAGAGAACTTCAAGAAGCTGTAGAATGGCCATTAAAATTTCAAGGAATTTATGAAAATATAGGATATAGTATGCCAAAAGGAATTTTATTATATGGACCTTCAGGAACTGGTAAAACACTATTAGCAAAAGCTGTAGCGAAAGAAAGTGAAACAAATTTTATTAATATTCGAGGTCCAGAACTACTTTCAAAATGGGTTGGTGAATCAGAAAGAGGAATAAGAGAAACATTCAGAAGAGCAAGACAGTCAGCTCCTTGTGTAATATTTTTTGATGAAATAGATTCATTAGCACCAATAAGAGGTTCCGGAGGAGATACTAATGTTTCAGAAAGAATAGTTAGTCAATTATTAACAGAATTAGATGGAGTTCAAAAATTAGATGGAGTTGTAGTTTTAGCCGCAACTAACAGAATAGACATGGTAGACCCATCTCTTCTAAGAGCTGGAAGATTTGATAAATTACTTTATATAGGAATGCCATCACAATCGTCAAGAAAAGATATTTTAAAGATACATATGAAAAATAAACCATTATCAAAAGATGTAGATATAGACAAAATAGTTACATTAACGGAAAATTTCAGTGGTGCAGAGCTTTTAGCAGTGGTAAACACAGCAGTATCTAGTATTCTTCAAACCGCAATAGAAAAATATCCCAAACCTGAATACTGGTTAAAAAAAGTAGAAGATATGCAGAATCAATTAGAAATTGAGAATCAAAAGAAATCAGAATTAGCTTTAAAAAAAGGTAATAAAGAAGAAGCTAAACAATATAAAAATGAAAAAATCAACAAAGAAAAAATGGCATTGGAATTAGGGGTTATTATAAATATGGAAAAAATTGAAAATGCCATAAAAAAAGTAAAAAGCTCAAGAGATGGAAAACCAAAAGAAAAACCAATGTCACCAACAACGGTACCGTATTATCGTTAATTATCAAATATTTTCAATAGAACTATTATCAATTTCACCACGATGTTCTTCATCAATATCATTACATTGTAAAATGTATTCATCTAAATATTTGACAGTAAGTGTTTTGAATTTTTTTACCACATTGAGGACAAAACGTAATATCTGTATAGTCAGTAAAAGTAATCATGTGAACTAATTAAGAAGCGTTAAACCTCGAACGCATTTTAAATTTCGTATTTTAGCAATAATTTCATCAGGGAGTTTTCCCTCTATAACTAATGTTAATTTTGGTTCAATTACAGTATCAGGATCATCAGCTAAGGCTTGCCGAATTACAATTCCCTTAGTAGCTAATGCACCAGTAACTTCAGAAATAACTCCTGGTTCTAATGAATTACCAGAAATCAATAAAACACTATAACCCAATAAAGTAGCTATTTCAACTAAACTAGTACCAACAGGCTTTGTATTACAAAAAATATTTTGCAGGACTGGATCTTCAAGCAATTGTATTACAGTGTCACGAACTACGCGTCTGTCAACACCAACAGCATTAGCCAATGAGGAATCTTGTATTTTAACATCTTTTATCATTAATTTACCACTAGGAGTAATAGAAAGACCCAATTCAATCATTTTTTTAACCACGCTAAATCGTCCTTTTTGTCGACTAAAATTAGAACCGGCTATAGCAAGCATAAATTAAATAATGTACAATTAACATATAACAATAATTCAAAATTATCAAAAATGTTTTAATAAACAAACTTAATTGGCAAATTAGACATGGAATTAATATTAATTGTTCAAATTATTGAAAAAATAATTTTAAATCTAAATAACATTGTAGAAAATTATGGTACATTAGGACTATTAATAATAATGATTGTACAATCATTAATACCAATAGCATTACCTTCAGATGCAGTTATTTTAGCAGCAGTAATACTCAAAATGGATTCAGTTACAATTATTACAATTTCTGCATTAGGGTCAACAATTGGAGGAGTTTTCGCATTTTTAATTACAAGAAAAGGCGGTAAACCAGTAGCAATAAAATTTATTGGAGAAAAAAGAATAAATAAATTAGAAAACTGGTTTGAGAAATGGGGATATTATGTAGTAGTGTTTGGAAGAGCAGCGCCATTTCTTTCAAGTGACGCAGTATCTTATGCTGCAGGTCTTACAAAGATGAATATTACCATATTTATTATATTAGCATTTATTGGAGCGCTTATACGAAGCATAATCATAGTATATTTAGGAGATATATCACTAAATTTAATTCCTTTAATTCTTGAATAAATAATTTATAAAAAATATTACATACCCATCATACCAGGAGGCATTCCTCCCATACCGCCACCCATACCAGGAGGCATTCCACCTTCACCTGGTGGAGGACCTGCGGATTTAGCAGCTGCTACAACATCATCTATTCTTAATATCATTCCGGCAGTTTCAGTTGCAGCTTTAATGATTTGTTCTTTAACTATTGTTGGTTCATAAATTCCAAGTTTAGCGCAATCAGCAACTTTACCTTGATGGACATTAACACCAAACCATTTATGTCCTTGACCATGAGCTGCACCAATTTGAACTTGAGTATCAATAGGATCAAGACCTGCATTTTCAGCTAATGTCAATGGTATAATTTCCAATGCTTCAGCAAACTTTTGAACAGCTAATTGTTCTCGACCACCTAATTTATTTGCATAATTTTTTAATTGCATAGAAAGTTCAGCTTCTGGAGCTCCACCTCCAACAACAACAGATGGTTTTACAAGAACATCTTTAACAACCATTAAAGAATCATGTATAGATCTATCTGCTTCATCAACTACACGTTGTGTTCCACCTCGAATTAAAATTGTTACTGATTTTGGATTTTTACAACCTTCAACAAACACCCATTTATCTTCTTCAATTTTACGTTCTTCTACCACAAGAGAAAATCCTAAATCAGTTTTGGATAAATCATCAAGCGTAGAAACTATATTAGCACCTGTTGCTCTTCCAAGTTTTTCCATATCACTCTGCTTAACTCTACGTACAGATAGAATTCCAGCTTTTGCTAAATAATGTTGAGCAGTATCATCAATTCCTTTTTGACAAACAAGAACAGTTGCACCTGTAGATTCAATTTTGTCAACCATGTCTTTCAACATGTTGCTTTCTTGATCTAAGAATGCTTTAATCTGGTCTGGATTACTAATATTAATTTTTGCATCAAATTCAGTTTTTTCAATTTCAAGAGCAGAAGCAACAAGAGCTATTTTTGCTTTTTGAATTTTTTTAGGCATTCCTGCATGAACAACTTCTTTATCTAAAACTATACCTTGAATCAATTTAGTATCCTTCAATGATTCTCCTGCTTTCTTTTCAACTTTAATATCATCAATATCAACTTTATATTTTCCATTATCCTTATCAGCTACGGCCAAAACAGCATCAGTAACAATACTAGAAAGTAAATCAGACTCTCGCCAAATTAATTTAGACGCCATACTTGTTTTTGCAACTTTATTTAACCAAACTTTATCTCCTGGAGAAATTTTTATAGATATATTTTCAAGAATTTTCATTGCTTGAGCTGCGGCTTTTTTATAACCATCAACAACAATAGTAGGATGAACTTCTTTTTCAATCAATTCTTCAGCTTTTTCAATAAGAGAACCAGCTAAAATCACTACGGAAGTAGTACCATCACCAACTTCAGTATCAGCAGTTTTAGATAGCTCAACCATCATTTTAGCAGCAGGGTGTTGTACATCAATTTCTTTAAGAATAGTAGCGCCATCATTAGTAATAGTGACATCGCCCATACTATCAACTAACATTTTATCCATACCACGCGGACCCAAAGAACTTCGAACAATTTCTGAAATAACTTTTGCAGCCATAATGTTATTTTTTTGAGCTTCTCGACCTTTAGTCTGAGAAGTACCTTCTTTTAATATTATAATTGGTTGACCACTCGGTGTCATACCAACGCTTGCATTCTGTGCCATAATCTCACTGTATGTTAGTAATTTAAAGTATTATGTAATTAAACATTACTACCATTATCATAATTACAAGTAGATTCATCGTCCTCTCTATCAGGATCAAATAAACAACTATAACACATATTTTCAATAATATGTGCTTCAGTTTGTGGCAAATACGATTCACCGCAAATAGAACAATTATTCATAATTTTTATATCCGCATGCTAATATTTATTATTAATAATTTTACATAGAACGAGTAATAGGTACATTATTAATTATTACTGAAGGGGATAATGTTGGAATTTCTACTTCCCACCATTTAATCCATTCACGTTGTTTTGACAATGATTCAATATTTAATAATTGTCTGGGCAAGTTATCACTGATACGAATATTATGAATAGAATCACTAATTTCCCCATTTTTAATTACAAAACATGCATCTCGTGGAATGGTTGAATATAATCCAAGAATTTGATTTTGAAATCTAGTATACCAATTATTAGTAATCAATAATCCATTTTTAATAGATGATAATTGTTCATCAAAAGTCATATCACCAGAAGAAACATCTAAATTCCAACAACTAGGATCAATTATTCCTGCATTTCCAGTAGATTCAACGTTATACTTATTTGATGTGGTTATATTATGAAGATAACTTTTCATAAAACCATTTTTAATTATAGTAGTAGATTTTGTAGGCATGCCTTCATTATCAAAAATACGTCCATATATACCATTAATTGGGTTACCAACATCAGTTATGGAAAGTTTGTCTGATGAAATTTTTTCATTTATTTTATTTGTGAGAAATGATGTTCCTGCATCTACAGAAAAAGCAGATGCCGAATATCCAACATGTTGAAATATATCCGCGGCAACTGTAGGTGTAAACAATATATCATATTTACCAATATCACAATTTTTTGGATTAATAGATAATTTTGCATATTCGCCTGCTTTTATACCTGCATTTTCTGAATCAATATCTCGTATAGATGAAGAACAAGATAAACCATGACCACTTGAATTAGTTGTGCTAAATGCTCGAAGATTTAATAAATTGGTATTATATTTATCCGTTAATTCGGTACCATTAGATGTTTTTAATAATATTTCAGACTTGGAACTCGTGAGAGAACCAGAAACTCTTGAAGCACCAGCTTTCAACGCAGAATTAATTGAAACCTCGACATGATCAATCATAGATTCATGATCAATTGACAGTTCATCATTAATCATATTTTTATGATCATAATTAAATGGACCAGGAGGAAGGCTAGTATAATCATTATTTATTGGAGAATCAGCACATTGTTTAGACAATAAATTTATAAAATTTGAAATAGATTGTTCGTCAAGATTTGTTGTTTCGCCAATAGTGCGTTTTTTATCTTTACCTATGTATATTTCAATACTAATATTTTCAGTTGTAGCAAAAACGGTAATTTCATTATTACTAAATCTTATCAAATCTTCAACATCTTTAACAATAATAAATGAAAAATCGTCATAAGTAATAGATGAAATTTTATTTTCAAGAAGAGATAAAAGATAATCCAATGTCATGAATGACTTCCCACCCGAAGATTTCGCAGCCTGACGTGAGGGCCACCAGTCCAAACTGGAGCTCCTTGCATTGGTTCTCCTTTACCACATGTAGCAGAAGAAAATTTCAAAGTTTTAGAACGTCCATCTATACTAGACCAGAATTTTTTGGCAGTTAGTTCAAGAACAGGAGATTTTACATTAACATCCTTAATACCATTTTTAATAAGATATGCTTCCAAACCAACATATTTCTGATGCTCTCGTGTATCATTAATATTCCATTCCATAAAATTCTTAATATAAATTCCATATTTTATATCAGCGACCAATTCTTCAAAATCATAATCCCCTGGTTCAATAAATGTATTAGACATTCTGATTATAGGTTCACGGTCATAGTCGACACTTCGTGATGAAGCATTACTTTGAATATCTTTTTGAAATGATGTTTCACGATTATGTAATAGATCAGTGACAATTCCACCTTGAAGTAAAGTGCGTTTGTGTGCTTCGACACCTTCATCATCAAATAAATAAAAACCCATAGAACCAGAAAGTGTTGGATCGTCACTAACAAAAGCTTCAGATTTATCAATTTCTTCAATAGTACCAAAATTAAATTTTTTTTCAACACTATCGAAGTCTAAGTATGATTCACCTGCTTGAGCTGCTTCTCGACCCAGAATACGATCAGCTTCAAATGGATGTCCACATGATTCATGTGCAACTATTCCTGCAATCTCAGGGCCAACAATTACATCAACATCATTATCAAATTTTACTAATTTTGATGTAATAGATTTAGAAGAATTTTTTAATTGTTCAGGAATGTATGAATCAAAATTAAATGTTTTGATAGTTTCCCAACCACCAGTTCCACCAAGTCCTGCATACCCTGCAGGAATAGAAATTGCTGATAAAGAACCATTAGTTTTAGCAGCTAAATAACTATGAAATTCAACTCTAGGTACTCGACTTAATATACGACTGCCTTCACTATTAATATAGAACTTTTCTTCAATTGAATTCGAAAGAATAAGAGTTCGTTTTGGAAAAGAAACATCAGAACTAAATGATTTTACATATTCATCAATATTATTAAGTTCAGAAATCATTTCATCTATATTTACATTTTTTAAATTTTCTTTTTCTTCTGCAGCCCATGTTTTATTTATTGATTTTTCAGAAGAAAATTTAATAGGATTTTTTGAAAGTTTCTTAGAAGACTTTGCGGTTGAAATTGATTTTTCAATAAGTTGTGGAATTGAATCATAAGAATTAATTGAAGCAAAAATCATCACACCGTCATAAATAATACGAATTCCAATACCCTGAGTTTCAGAAGAAATTGATGGTTCAGATTTACCATTATTCAATATTGCCACTAAATTCCAAGTAGAATGAAATCTAGCCTCAACAAATTCAACATTGTGTTTTTGAGCCTCTTTAATTACAGATATTAATATATCTTCATATTTTGTTAATGAATTCAATATACTTTATAATTATTAGAAAAATATTAACCTTAAGATAAATAACGAATTAAAGTTAAAATTATTAAAAAAAATACACATGATGATAATATTTGGTAAAAAATAAAACTAAAAAAATTAAAATTGTGCCGGATACAAGTATAATTATTAATGGCATTCTGTCAAATAATATAAATAAAAAAGAATTAAAAAACTGTGAAATTATAATTCCAATAGCCGTATTAGATGAATTACAATCACAAGCATCAAAACATAGAGAAGTGGGATTTTTAGGTTTAGAAGAATTAAAAAAACTTAGAAAATTATCAGATCAGAAAAAAATTATATTCAAATATTTAGGTTCAAAACCATCATTAGAAGATATTAAATTAGCAAAAAGTGGAAGAATTGATGGAATAATTAGAGATGAAGCAATAAAAAACAAAGCATTATTGTATACAGGAGATTATGTACAAGCAATTGTTGCAGAAGTATTAGGAGCAGAAGTCAAATATATAGAAACTAAAATCGATAGAAATGAATTAAAATTTTTAAAATTTTTTGAAAAGAATACAACAAGTGTTCATATAACTGAAGGAATTCCTGTGCGAATTAAAATAGGAAAACCAGGTAAAGTAAAAATGAAATCGATAGGTAATTCAGTTACCAAAGAAGAAATAGAAAAAATTATTAAAGAAATTGAAGAATTTAGTAGAATTGCAAAAAAAGTTGATAGGCCAATAATGAAGAATGGTGCAAAAGTAATTCAACTTGATTCATTTAGAATTGCTATTACAAATCCTCCATTTTCAGATAAAATAGAAGTAACTATAATAAAACCAATAAAAAAACTCAAACTAGATGACTATACAATTTCACCAAAATTACAAAATAGAATTGAATCAGCAGCAGAAGGAATTTTGGTATCAGGACCTCCTGGTTCAGGTAAAAGCACATTTGCATCAAGTTTAGCTGAATTTTATTCAAAAAAAAATAAAATTGTAAAAACAATAGAATCTCCAAAAGATTTACAAGTTGATTCAGAAATTTCACAATACGGGCCATTAGAAGGTGATTTTGAAAAAACAGCAGAAGTACTATTATTAGTAAGACCAGATTATACTGTATTTGATGAAGTTAGAAAATCAAAAGATTTTATGATTTTTTCAGATCTTCGCCTTTCAGGAGTAGGAATGATAGGTGTTGTTCATGCAAGTAATCCTGTTAATTCTATCCAAAGATTCATCGGACGTATAGAAATAGGCATGATATGTAACATAATCGATACTGTAATATTCATAAATAATGGAGATATTTCAAAAATTTATCAATTAGAATTAGTTATGAAAGTTCCAACTGGAATGACTGAAAGAGATTTAACAAGGCCAGTTGTAGAAATTCGAGATTTTGAAAATGAAAAACTGGAATATGAGATTTATACATATGGAGATGAAAATATTATCATACCGGTTGCGTTATTAGAAGAAAAAGAAACTAGTAAAATAAAATTTGTGAAAAAAGAATTACAGAATATTTTTAATGATTATAACACACAAGCAGAAATTAAATTCACATCAGCATCACATGCAATTGTAAAAATAGATAAATCATTTATTCCAAGAATAATAGGTAAAGGAGGATCAGAAATAAACAAAATAGAAGCGCAATTAGGAATCAGTATAGATGTATTACCGTTTGATAATTCATTAGGAAAAAAAATTAATCATACTATTCATGAATCAGGAAATTCATTAGATTTTTTATTTAATAGAAAATTACATAGTAAAAAACTAAATGTATATATAAACAATGAATATATTTTTTCAGCTACAGTTGGTAAAAAAAATAAAATTCGAGTATCAAAATCTTCAGATTTAGGAAAGAATATAATAAAAGCATTAGTACAACAAAAAAATATAATTGTTACAGATTCGAAATAAATATTTAATTAGAAACTTGTTTTCGCTGCGCTTCTCGAAATTTTTTCTTTCTTAGTTTAAATTCTTCATATGTTTCTTCAAGTTTTACTGTATTCTCAGAATTTTTTGATATATCTTTTCGTTTAAGTTTTTTTAAGTCATCGATAAAACCATAAAGGGTGAAAAATACACCAAGAAATATTAAAGCTCGGCTAAAAAATGCAACAAAAGATCCTTCGTCATAAAGGGCTCCAATATATTCTGGTGAAGCAGGAGCTCTATTTTCATTATTAGCTGGATTCAGATTTTGTTCTTCTAACATTTCAACTTCTTCAAATATATTATTAGCTGCTTGTCCGCCTAAAAGACCAAGGGATATTGTTAATAAACTCAAAACTATAGTTAATTTTTTCATAACACAACTCACATTAAAAATACATAATCATACTTTTTTAATAATAATTTGTTCAAACCAATAAATACCTTGTGTTGTTATTTGAAATAAAATTTTATTATCAATATTATGTTTTTTGACATAACCCAATTTTTGTAATTCACTTAATCTGGAACTAATTGATTTAGAGTTAAGACCTGTAAGATTTGAAATAATATTCATACTAATTTGTGAATTATTTGAATTTTTAGCCAAATAACCTATATGAAAAGCAATTAATTGCAAACATATTTTCTCCCTATCACTTAATTTCTTATTTTCTATCCAGATTCTAGGACCTTCTGGAGTTAATTTGATATATTCAGAAAAAATAGATATTAATTGTTCCAATGAATAATTTACAGAAATTTTTTTAGCTAAATCAAGATTTGGAATTTGTTTTAAAAAGAATTCATTTATTGAAACTAGAACATCATTAGGTTCTCCTTTAAAATCAATTTTTGTGTCTTCAAATGTTATTGAAACAATAATATCAGTCAATTTTATCATTCCATAATCATGCTGATTTAGATGAAATATTTAATGAATTAGAGACTAATGAATTAGAAGTTGAAAAAAGAGAAGTTGATGGAGTATAAACATATTCACCGCTACTACTTTTAAATCGTCGTAATTTACCAGACTGAGCCATTCGTAAAAGAGTTACTGCAACGGATTGTTTCGGATATATTAGTCCATAAGAGTTAAGAGCTTCGCGAATTTCATTTAATTTTTTTGGACTAGATGACCACGAACTACTAAACAATTTAATTAAAATGGCAGTTAGAGAATCTGATCTACTAACAGAAATATCAGGAAGATCATCACTAATATCAGACTTGTTTAAAACAGGTGTTAACGATTTTGGAATACTTTTTACATTATTAGAAAGAATACCAATTAATTCAGGAATAAATTTGAGGACTTCAGACATTTCTTCTAAAGCACATTCTAATTCAATTTCAGCATTAGATATATGAAGTTTTATTTTAATAGGAGATTCTTTCATACTATATATTTCTAAAATAAATTAATATACTTTTATGGTGATGGAGGTCTTTTTTGTATATATCGATAATTTCTTATAGAACCAACACGTGTTAAAGTAGTTTCTCTAACTAAATCAGCTAATGAATGCGATATACTAGTTTTATCATAATGATAACCACGTCTGGCCAATTCCTCATAAACATTAGAAAGATTTTTTTCAGTTTGAAACCAATTTTCCTGCCATAATAATTGAATTAAATCCCTACAAATAACATGATCTTTGGATTTTGTTACTACGTCGGCTTTCATAATTTCATCATTGGTCATAGAATGAACAGCTGGAAGATCTTGAATTTCCTGTTTAATAGATTTGTCCTTATCCAAGCCACTTAATACATTTTCGACAATTTGTTTTACTTTATCCTCTGGGCAAGTGATTTCAACTTCCCAACTTCCTCGTTTTAATTTTATAGTAACTTTATTTGTTTCTAAATCCAAATCATAACAAATCCATTAATTGTGCATGTTGCACAACATTTATATTTGAATGTTTCTTATTCATGTTGTTCAACATGGCCACGCAATTAAACAATATACAAATAAATTTTTTAAAAAACGAACCAACCTTAATCATTGATAAAATAAATAAAGAAATTAATAATAAAATAAAGTTCAATATGAAGGAAATAACGGGGAAAAACGTTATTTTCAGCTCCTCTGCTCATCGTCAACCAATAATAGAACATACCAATTCACATAATTTCAATATAGAACATGTTAAAACAATAAAAGAAAAAAAATTAATTGTTGCAATCGATTCATCATGTATTCCAATATATGATTTAGATAGTGGAACAATTTATGCTTCGAGAGTAGCTGCTGTTTTATCATTAAATGGAAAACCAATAAAATATTTACAATTTGGACCATTTTTAAATTATTATAATGAAAAGACATTAACACAATTTCAATTTATTAAATTAAGTCAATTTAATAATAATTCATCTATAATTGAATCACATATTAGAAATACATTAGAAAAAATCTTAATTAAAGAATTATCAAATTCGTTAAATAATTGCATAATATTAGTTGATGGAACATTAAATATTATTACTTCAGCCCAAGATGGAGATATAATATTAAAAAAAGCAAATGAAAATAATAATAGTTTAATTGGAATATCAAAAACAACAAAAGATAAATCAATAATTTTTACATTTCCTAAATTAAAATCAATAAAAGGATCACCATTTATATTCAGAATAAAATCAAATAAAAAAAACATCATAAAAAAAGAATTAATGTTATTAAAAATGAGAGATAATGGATTAGTATTTAAAACGGAAAGTATAGCAAAAAATATAAAATTTGAATTAGGTTATTTAAGTTATAACGATTCATATTATAGAGGATATCCTGAATCATTAATATTAGCGCATAATATATCAATATTTACAAATTTTGAAGATGTATGCTTTAAAAGCTATTTATGTAAAAATTTTTCATTAAAAGAAATACCAAGTGAAAATACACGAAATACAATACTTAGATGGTATTGGACATTAAAAAATAAAAATTGATAAAAATGAAAAATTACATATTATTAACAGAAATAAAAGAAAAAGAACATAACAAAAATATAATAGAATATAAATATCTATATGAAAAACTTACAGAATATTATCAAAAAGAAAATGAATTCGATATTATTGGAATTGAAAATTATAAGAGAGAAAAAAACGAACTATTAATTGAAGAAACAGAATTAAAATTAAATCAAATTGAAAATAAAATATTAAAATTTGAAATATACAAAAATATGGATTTTAAAAAATGAAAATATTAGGAAAATCAGGTAATGAAGTATTAATATTATCAACTCCAAGTGAACAAGTACATCAAGGAGATTATTTACAGTTAGAAGATACATCAAAAAAAATAAATATTTTAGCGCAAATATATGAAGAAACATATATTGACATTCCAGGATTATCTGAAGAAATCTTAAGAGACGAAGTAATAGAATCTACGTTAGAAGGAATTCAAGGAGAATCATTAGAAATAGAAAATATTTCAATGTTTATTAGAGATTCAAGAATATTAAAATGTAAAATCAGAGGAATGATAAAAAATTCAACGTTAACATATTCAAATAATTTACTGCCATCAAGAGTTTATACAAAAATTAAAAAAATATCATATAATGAATTATTTGAAATTGCAAAAAGAGAAGGAAAAAGAGAAATAGAATTAGGAACAGGTGCATCAAATGAAATATTTAAAATTTATGCAGAAGCTTTAGATGGAAAATTAAATATAATAACTGGGAAAAAAGAATCTGGAAAATCACATTTATCTAAACTATTAGCAGCTAATTTAGCAGAATTAGGGGCCCCAATAATTATTTTTGATTTAAATGATGAATACAAGGGATTAACAAAAAATAAAAATGGAACGACTAGTAATTTATCAAGAAAAATAACAAGATTAGTTCCCGGTAAATCATTAAAATTCAACTTGCAATATCTTGAACTAAATTGCTTATGTAATATTTTAACTCATTCATTACAATTACCAGGAGCGTCATTACGAGAATTTTTACGTATTTTCAAATTATTAAAAACGAAGAATTCATTAAATATAGATGAATTGAGAAATCATATTTTTAATTGGAAAGGCAATGAATTTGTCAGAGATGCATTAATATCACGATTTCATACTTTACAATCAACAGGTATTTTAACAGATAACAATAATTCGATTAAATTAGAAGAATTACTAAATACACAACCCGATGGAAATATAATTATAATTTCGTTATCTGAAGCATCACCACTATTACGAAGAATTACTGTAGAAATAATTTTATCGAAATTAGTCAATTTATTAGAAAAAAAAGACATTAAACCGGTATTTTTATTTGCAGAGGAAGCACATCTATACTTACGAGATACATATTGGGATGATATAATTACAAGAATGAGACATTTTGGAATATTTACAACTTTTATTACAAATCAACCCGATGCCATAGATCAAGGAATATATAGACAAGCAGATAATATTTTTCTATTTAATTTTACTAATGATACTGATATTGAATTAGTATCAAAAGCCAGTATGGTTGATGCAGATACAGTAAAATCAATAGTGCGCACACTACCATCAAAAAATTGCTTAGTTTTAGGAAAAACAGTCAATGATCTACCAGTAGTTGTAAAAATATCAGAAAGTAAATGGCATGCAATGGGCGAAACAAAATTATTTTTTAATTAATTAATATTATTTAGATATTAATAGAACATCAGATATAATTAATGTGTGTCACAAACAGATCTTGAAATAATATCAAAAATTGCAGGAGATGTTGTAATAAATAATAATCCAGGACAAATGTTAAAGATATGGAGACAAAGATTAAAAATTAAACAAATAATTTTAGCGAAACAAATGAATATGTCACCTTCAGTACTAAGTGATTATGAAAGTGGAAGAAGAAGTTCACCGGGCGTCATATTTATAAAAAAATATATTAAAGCACTTGTAGAAGTTGATAAAACAAATAATAAAACATTAAATCGATTATTAAAAGAAGAACATTCAGCAATAATAGGAATAGGAGAATTTAACAAACCATTAACAGCATTAAAACTTAAAACACTATTAAATGCAAAAATATTGAATGGTGAAGATCAATTAAAAACAAAATTATATGGATATACAATTTTAGATAGCATAAACACAATTTATCTTCTATCAGGAATTGATTTTTATAAAATATTTGGAGCTACAACCGAACGCGTTCTAATTTTTACCAGAGTTGGACTTGGAAGGTCTCCATTAGTTGCAATAAGAGTTTCACGATTAAAACCTCGAATGGTAATACTACATGGACCAGATCAGGTTGACGATTTAGCAATAGAATTATCAAAACGAGAAAATATCATTCTCGGAATAACTAAAAAAAATAATGAAGAGAAGATAAAATCAATATTTTCACAATTATAATAGTACTTTATTAACAGGATGGAATTTTCATAATATAATGATTATAGAATATTTAGATATAGTAACAATTTTAATTTTGATTGTACTTGCAATATTAGTAATTAAATTAAAAATTTTAGATATTTATGGATGTTTAATTGCAAGTTTTATTGGAATAACAGTATTATTTGGAATTGGATTAAATGGATTAATATTATTATTTGTATTCTTTTTTTTGACTTACATACTAACAAAATTCAGATATCATGAAAAAAGAAAAACAGGATTAGCGCAAAGTAAAGGAGGAACAAGAGCATGGACCAATGTATTGGCCAATGGAATCATTACGTCATTATTTGCATTATCATATTATTTTCTAAATTTAGAGATTCTATTAATTCCATTTATTACATCAATATCGATAGCAACTGGAGATACAATATCAACAGAAATTGGATTATTAAGTAAACATAAACCAAGATTAATAACCACTTTTAAAAAAGTAGAATCGGGTCGTTCTGGGGCAATTACATTTTTAGGAACAATATCTGGAATATTAGGCATATGTTCAATAATATTATTTGCTTATTTTTTAAATATAAATCAAAATTATAATTATTTATTAGCAGCAGGAATTGGCGGTATAATAGGAATAATTATAGACAGTTATTTTGGAGCTGCGATTCAAGCAAATTATATATGTAGAAGTTGTAATCAATTAACTGAATCAAAAATTCATCATTATAGATACACTAATTTAAAAAATGGGTATGCATATATAGACAACAATATAGTTAATTTATTTTCAATCTTCATAGGTGCATGTAGTTCAGTATTTCTGATTTATCTTATAATTTAATATCTTGTAATTTAACTTTGAGATCTTTTATAGGTATTCGAATTTGCTCCATAGAATCTCGATTTCTTAATGTTACAGTTTCAGATTCAAGAGTTTCGAAATCAACAGTTATACAAAAAGGAGTTCCGATTTCATCTTGTCGTCTATATCGTCGTCCAATAGAACCTGATTCGTCATAAAATACATTAAAATCGAGTTTAAGATCTTCATAGATATTATGTGCTAATTCTGGTAAATTGTTTTTATTAACTAATGGAAAAATAGCAATGAAAAAAGGTGATAAATAAGATTTTAAAGTTAATAAAGATCTTTGATCTTCATACTTAAATGAATGTTCAAATATAGAATATAAACTACGTTCTATACCCATAGAAATTTCAAATACATTAGGTAAAATTTTTGATTCGTCATCCATTACAGTAATATCTTTACCGCTAAGATTTGAATGTCGACTTAAATCAAAATCAGAACGGTCATTACAAGCAACAAGTTCTATCCAGCCAAGAGAAGTTAAAACTTCAAAATCAAAAGCATGAGATGAATAAAATGCCCTATCATCATCAAGTAACTTTCTAAATCGCATTTTAGAAGTATCAATACCGGTTTTATCAAAAAATTGTTTTAAAATAGCTAAATAATAAGCAATAAATTGATTCGGAATTATACCATCTTTAACAAAATCATGACATGATTTGACAACAATTTTTTCGTCGTCCAAACAAATAGGAATTTCAAAATCACTAATAGAAGAAAATTTAGAATAATTATCAACTTTTGCAGGATTAAAAAAAACTTCGATTTCAGCTTGATAAAATTCTCTTAAACGTAATAAACTTTGACGAGGAGATATTTCATTTCTAAAACTTTTTCCAAATTGAGCTATACCTATTGGTAATTTAATTCGCATAGTTTTAAATAATCTTAAAAAATCCACAAAAATAGTTTGACATGTTTCAGGTCGTAAAAAAGATTCTTCTTGTTTTGGACCAATACCAACTTTATACATCATATTAAAATTAGAAACAAGTGAGAATTTATTATTACAATTTGGACAATTAATATTATTATCAGAAATATACTTATCATAAAGATCAGTAGGTAATTTTTCTGAAAGATTTTTCCCAAGAATATCAGATATCATACGATCAGCACGAAATACTGAATTACAAGATGCGCAATTAACTATTGGATCAGAAAAATTTTCTAAATGGCCTGAAGCAACAAATACATTTTTAGATAAAATTTGACTTCCGTCAATTTCCAACATATCATCTCTTCGAACTAGTTCTTTTCTCCACAAATCAATAAATTTATTACGAAAAGAAACACCAAGTGGACCATAATCCCAAAATCCTGCAGGAGAATCCGGATATATTTCAGAACTTGGGAAAAAAAAACCACGTTCTAAAAATAATTTTTGAATCTCTTCATATTTCATGCTACAGTAATAATACAATTAGGTCTTAAATATATATAATTTAACAAATACAGTAATAATTTTATTTATTAATTTATCAATAATCATATGAATTATTGGTTATTAAAAGAAGAGCCAAAAAATTATTCATTTGATATATTAGAAAAAGAAAAAAATACAACGTGGGATGGAATAAAAAATAATTTAGCATTAAAACATATAAAACAAATTAAAAAAGGAGATGAGTTATTCATATACCATTCGGGTGTGGAAAAGTTAATAATTGGCATTGCAAAAGCAATTTCCAAACCATATCCAGATCCAAATCAAAATAATGAAAAACTACTTGTTTTTGATATTAAAATTAAAAAAAGATTAAAGAGAGCCATTAGTTTAAAAGAAATTAAATCAAATAGTATTTTTAAAGATTTTGAACTTGTGAGACTGCCAAGACTTTCTGTAATGCCAGTATCACAAAAATATTGGAATTATATAATTAAATTATCGGAAGAATAATCATAATGATTTCTAATATATTAATATTTTATTGTCTAATTGCAGGAATATCAATTTTTATCTATTGGGTAAATTTTCTTTTCAATAATCAATCAAGGAATAATAGTCATGATGTAAAAGTTCAAATGCATATTTTTGCGGAATTCACAACGTCGATATTACTTATTTTATCAAGTTTATCATACTATTTTATTGCAGAAAAAATCACGTTATTATTAATATATATATCATTAGGTATGTTAATTTATGCAATAATCAATATTTCAGGAAAATATATTGAAGAAAAAAATACAGTCATGGTTTTAATTCTATTTTTGAACTTAATTTTTATTTTATTTAATTTGAATGCGCTAATTATTTAATTCTAATTAATAATGTAAATTTATAAGATTAATTTGTCAATTATTTTTGTTAAAGTAGTTTGTAACTAAAAATATCGATAGATATTCATAGTCGAGCTTCGGGAGCGGATAGATATTTCCCCCTATTTGTATTATCTATCCAATCTCCCATTGTTAAATTTATTAACATAATCGAAATTTATAGCCATACCAAATTTGTCCAGATTTACTTTCGGATTTTATTTTTCTAAAAACACGTTTAACATTTTTTCCTATTGCAATATCATCAATTTTACAATCTACAATTTGACTTACTAATCGAACGCCATTATTGAGTTGAATTAATGCAATTTGCATAGGAATTTCATCTTCAAATCCCAGCATAGGTTCATAAAGAACAGTGTAAGAAATAATTATTCCTTGATTGGGCATCTCTTTATCTTTAATTTTTGATTTATCAGTTGAATTACATTTAGAACATGTATAAACAGGAGGAAAAAATTCGCTTTTACAATTTTCGCAAATTGAACCAATAATTCTATAATATCTATCTCGTGTTCTCCAATAGGAAATTGACATTAATTTACAACTCCTAAAATATGAATCACACTATTTGAATCAATACCAGACATATTTTGAGATAAACCAATTTGTGTTTTATTAATATTATTATCAGATCTATTCTGAAGTTGTCTAGTAATTTCAATAATTTGATATATTCCAGTTGCTGAGAGTGGATTTCCACGTGCTTTCAATCCGCCAGATGTTGAAAGAAAAGGTCTAGAATCTAGAGTGTATTTTCCAGAAATGACATCCAAAACAGCCTTACCTGGTTTTGAGAAACCTAAGGATTCCAAAATATTTGCAGTAATTGCAGGTACAACATCATGAACTTCAATTAGATCAATATCAGATAATTTTATTTGAGATTCAGATAATGCATTAGAAATACATTGTTCAGTGGAATAAAATTTTAACATATCTGATCTTTCAAAAAAGTTTACAGGAGAATTTGATGCAGAAGAAGAAAGAATTTTAACAGTATTAGGATTGTTATTATTACTAGATTCTGATCTAGTCAAAACTACAGCTGCAGACCCATCTCCAATGGGCGAACAATCAAGTAAACGAATAGGTGATGAAATAATTGGAGACCTCGATATTGATTCAACAGAAAATTCACGATTAAATTGAGCATGTTTACATGAAACTGAATTCTTATGCGATAATGCTGGAAAATAAGATAAATCATTTTTAGAAATATTATAACGTTCCATGTACAAGTTAGAAAATAAGGCATAAAGAGAAGTCATACTAACCCCAAAAAATTGTAGATATTCATAACTTTCACCTAAAGAAATTGCTTGAACTAATTGGGATGGTGAAAGATCAGACATTTTTTCAACTCCAATAACTAAAATAGAGTTAATACCAGAAGTACTACGATCTTTGCCATTGAGAATGTTATTTGCTACATGGACAGCCATTGCACCTGAACATGAAGATGATTCAATTTTAAATGTAGTAGTGCCTTGCAGGCCTAATTTTTCAGATATTATTGAACCAAGATTTTCTTGATTTGAAGCATAGGATGAGAGCATATTACCTATGATAATCATATCTGGAGAAATATTAGATTCAGATAACGCTTGTCTACCAGACATAACGGCAAGATCAATTAGTGACTTAGACCAATGTTCAGAAATTTTTGTCAAGCCAGTTCCTGCAATATTTACAGACATAAAAATCACCTAAAAAATTATTTATTTAGAATTCCTCGAAGTTTTGTGTAAGTAGAGTAATTAATTTCTATATTATCATCGATTTGCTGACGGAGAGGAACAATATTCTTTCTTTTATTCAATATATTATCTTCAACAATTATTGAAAAAGCATCACTTCCAGCACCTGATCCAAATGAAGCAAGTAAAATTTTATCACCAGGTTTAGCAACATCTAATGTAGCAATTAATCCTAAAGGGGAACTTGCCGAATATGGATTACCAATTTCAGGATTCAACAAACCAACTTCGAGTTGTTCTTTAGTAAATCCTAAACGTTTAGCTACTTCTAGAGGAAATTTAGGATTAGGTTGGTGGAATACAGCATAAGTAAAATCAGTAGGTTTTGCATTAATTTCTTCAAGCAGAGTTCGAACAGAAGATTCTACATGAAAGAAATAAGCAGGATCACCAGTAAAGCGAGAAAGATGTCTAGGATATGATTCACCTTGTCGTCTCCAAAAATCACCCGTATCACTAACGAAAGAGGTACTGGCTTCAACATATGCAAGTCCATGGTTATTTTCTGATGATAAAACAAAAGCAGCAGCACCACTACTAGCAGTGTATTCAAGACTATCTCCGGGCCTACCTTGTGCAGTGTCTACACCTAAAGCTATTCCATTATTTATCATACCTGAACCAATTAATCCAGTGATAACTTGCATTGCTTCAGTACCAGCTTTACACGCAAATTCAAAATCAGCAGCTAAAGTTTTATGAATGCCTAACGCTTGTGCTACAATTGTACTAGTAGGTTTAACTGCATATGGTTTTGATTCACTTCCAACAAATACAGCACCTATATCAGGATTATTTGCCATGATAATAGCATGACGTGCAGCCTCAACAGACATGGTTGTTATATCTTCATCAAAATTTGCAACGCTTTTAGCTTTATTTGGACCAGATCCTCCTCCTTTCCATATTTGTGCAATTTCAGATGTAGGAAGACGTAATTTTGGGATATATCCAGCATAGCCTGTAATTGATACTTTCGTTTTAGTTTTCATAATAAAAAATCAATAATTCTAAACTTATAAAATAAACTAAACATATAAAGAATTTTCGACAATATTGAAATAATCAATAACTCTTAATGACTTTAGCAACTGATGGTCGAATCTTTTTCAATATCCTATAACCACAAATGCATTTGATTTCTGGTAGTTTATTAAGTTCTTCAAGAGGTACAGTAATTGAACATCGAACGCATTCATATAAAATACTACCAAATTCACCACTATCAGATTCCATGAAATTCAAAGTATGAAAGATATTCATCACATATATTTATTATTATAAAAATGAATTCATTTATTATGTTTTTTTAAGTCCAGTAAATAAAATACGAAAAATAGATAATAAAAATCGAATTATTTCAAAATATGATAATTTTGTTTGTCCTGTATTTCTTTCTTGAAAAATAAATGGAATTTCTTGAATACGCAAGTTTTTGAGGTGAAATAAATACATTGATTCTATAAGATAAGAGAAACCTTTAGATTGAATATTATATTCAACAAGTAATTTTATAGTTTTAAGATTAAAGGCACGAAAACCAGTAGTATTATCATTAATATTAGTGCGCAAAAATATCTTAACTAAAAGATTTGCAAAAAAACTTATAAATCGACGATGAATCGGCCAGGAACTTACACCACCATGTTCGACATAACGGGAAGCAATAGCAACATCATAACCATTTTCTATAGATGATGCTAAAGTTGGAGCAGTAGAAGGCGGATGTGATAGATCAGCATCCATTTGAAGTATATATTGAAAATTATTATCTATACACCATTTATATCCTTCAAGATAAGCAGAACCTAATCCCATTTTTTCTTTTCTAGTAATTAGAGATACAGAAAAATCATTTTGAGGAATATTTTTAACAACATTAGCAGTTCCGTCAGGACTATTATCATCAATAACTATTACATGAATTTTATAATCAGTATCAATAAATACAGAAGATAATTCATAAATTAATTTTTGAATATTATTCTTTTCATTATAAGTTGGAATAATTATAGCAATTGTTTTCATATATCATCATGGAAACGAATTAATTTTTTAATGCTTGTAAGAAACCATCAGCAATAAATTCAATATCAACAATATCCAATCCTTGATGAATTGGTAAAGATAAAACTTCTTTTGCAGCAACTTCAGTATTTGGTAAAGATATAGGTCCAACTAATTGAGAATAAAAAGGCATCAGATGAATTGGCGTGTCATAATAAATCGCAGAATGAATGCCATGCGTTTTAAGAAAATTAACAATATAAGAACGATTATTATGAACTGATACGGTATACAAATACCAATTAGGAACAATATTAGAATTAATATCGGGTATATCAATGTAATTTTCTAAAAGATCGGATAATAATTTTGCATTACGTTGACGAATTTTTATAAAATTACCTAATTTATTTAATTGAATAGAAACAATAGAAGCTTCAATTTCAGGCATTCTAAAATTTAATCCAAGTCTAGTAGTTTGATTATTAATATTAAATCCATGATTGCGAATTTTTAATAAATTATCATAGATTTCATCGTCATTAGTAGATATAATTCCTCCTTCGCCTGAAGTTATTACTTTAGTGGGGTAAAAACTAGTACACCCAATAGTTCCCAATGCACCACACATTTTATCATAATACTGAGAACCTAAAGATTGTGCACCATCTTCAATAACTGGGAGATTATTAGAAGAAGCAATTTCATTTATTTCATGCATATTTACAGGATATCCATATAAATGAACAGGAATTATAGCTTTTGTTTTGGTTGAAATATTTTTTTGAATTTTCGATGGATCAATATTAAAATTAGAAGGCGATATATCAGTAAAAACAGGCTTAGCACCAGTAGCAATAACTGCACTTGCAGTAGCACTAAAACTAAATGAAGGAATAATTACCTCGTCACCAGTTTTTATATCAAGAGAGAGAAGTGAGGCAAATAATGCAGAAGTACCAGAATTTACAGCGACGGCATGTTTAACATGTAAATATTTTTGAATTTGTTTTTCAAATTTTTGTACAAATTCACCACCATTTATATTAGAACTGCTTAATAATCCATTCTGAATTATTTTTTGAACTACATTAATTTCGGCATTATCAAATAATGGCTGGTTCACAAAAAAATTTTTTTTCATATAAACTACCTAATTATTTGAAAATTTATTAAAATCATAACCCGAAGGATGTTGAAAAACACGTAAATCAAAATAAGAAACAGAAGCAAGAAGATGATCAAATATATCAGCTTGTATATTTTCATAATTAACCCATTCATTGTCATTACTAAACACGTAAATTTCTAAAGGAAGGCCATTTTCAGTTGGGCGCAGTTGACGTATTAAAAAAGTCATATCATGATTAACTTTTGCATGATTTCTTAGATATGCTTTAATATACTCTCGAAAAGTACCTACGTTAGTTAATTGTCGTGAATTTAGAGCAACATTAATACTTTTTCCCTTTTTTGATTTACCAATATCATTGATTTTTCCCTTCAAATAATCAGATAACAAGTCAATTTGCATGTATTTTTTAATCATAGATTCATCGCAGAATTTTATCGAAGACATATCAATATTAATTGCACGTTTTATTCTTCGACCACCACTGTCCTGCATTCCACGCCAGTTCTTAAAAGATTCATCAATCAATTTGTGTGTTGGGATTACAGTGATAGTTTTATCCCAATTTTGAACTTTAATCGTATGCAATGCTATTTCTATGACATCTCCATCTGCACCAAAAGCAGGTGCTTCAACCCAATCATTTAATTGAATAAGATTATTTGATGAAATCTGTAAATTTGCCATAAATGAAAGTATAGTATCACGAAAAATCAATAATAATACTGCGCTTATAGCACCTAAACTTCCAAGCAATACCCAAGGAGATCGTCCCGATAATACTGAAATCGCTAGTAATACGGCAAAGATAAAAACAAAAATTTTAACAATTTGAATATAACTTTTTAAAGGCATTCTTTTATATTTTTTTGAATAAGTGTCATTTATTGATGATAGCAATGCATCAATAATTCGAGCAAATATAAATATACTAATAATAGTAATTATAAGATCCAAAAAAGAGACAGATATAGTTAAATTATCAGTAATAATAAATGAAAAATTATATATTATAATTATAGGAACTACATAAGAAATTTTCATAAATAATTTATTTTTAATAAACGAATCGTCAAGTTGTGTTTTAGATTTTTTTATTTGTGGAATAAGAATTTTAATAAGTAGAATTCGACTAAATTTGAATGCAACATATGAAATAAAAATAAGAATTACAATAGGAATAATATTCAACAATATTGGATATTGACTAAAAATTGAATCAAGCGATAAGACCATGATATTATACATCTACCAATAACAATCATAACTATTAATATTCTTTATATTAACAAAATAATTCCTTTTTATTTGAAAAATGTTCACGAATTGGAGCAACGATTTCATTAATTTTTCGACCGACAGATAATTTCAAATCAAGTGGATGGATTTTTCCAGTTTTATATTCTAATTCTAATTCAGTATAATTAGAAAAAGACATATCTCCACCAAATTTACTTGATCTTTCTATTGTAAAAGAATCATATTCATGAAATATAATATATTTAGCATATTCTAGAATTGGATTATTATCAATAACGCCTTGTTTTGCCCAAGCAAGTTTAATCTTAGCCATAATTTCAGGTTCTGAATCATGAATAAAGATAGAACTTTTTGGATTCGATTTACTCATTTTATTAAATAGTGTTGATGTATCACCCTCTGTACTTCGTAATCCAGGAATAAGATGATGATGTACTGCGACAGGAACTTTCCATTTCAATTTAGGAAATACTTCTCTAACAAGCATATGAATTTTTCTTTGATCAGTACCAGCGTGAACAATATCAAGATCTAGTTCTTTAATATCTACAGCTTGCATTGATGGGTACAAATACTGTGCAAGATCTAATTGATCTTTTTCTGTTCTTCCCATTATTGTCAAACATCGAACAGCTCTAGACAAGGTCATGTGTTTAGAAAATTGGACAAGATTTTTCCAATAGTCATCATTATTATGATATAATTCGGCGCTTCGAATTATTTTAACACCAGGGCAAAAAAATCTAAAAGCTTCATCATAATATTTTATAATTTTTTGAATTTCATCCCAATTTCCACTAAATTTATTATTAATAAAACTGTGCCAATCAGCCAGATATACAGAAGTATTTATACCAGCTTTAATAAAATCATTAATTTTAAAACCAGTTATTAACAAACTACCAAGATGTAAAATACCAGAAAGCTCAATTCCAAGATAATGTTTTGGCGCGTTATTGGTTTGAAATAAATGATTTAATTCTTCTTCTTGGATAATTTCCTCAGTAGGAAATCTGTTAACGAGATTAATTTTTTCTTCAATATCCATATTAGATTAATATAATTTCAGTACAAAAGTATATAAAAATGAATAATCAAGAAAATTTAAAAAAAACAGATTATTAGGGTGTAAGAAAATTTGATTTATTCAAATAATATCGTCGTAAGATAAAAAGCAATAAAATACTGAACACAACATTTAATCCGACAATGAAGAATTCAATAGGAAGAGGACGAAATAACAACACAGATGTAGAAACGTATACCTGATATGAAGTCAAAATTAAATTATAAACAAGTGATGAAATTAACAGTTTTTCCAATAGATTTGAGAAATAATTAGATAAAAGCAAAAAAGAGGTAAGAAAACTAATCAGAGCAGGAATAATTGACCAAAAATAACCCTGTTGTATAAAAGAAATTAACCAATATATACCAAGAAATATTAAAAAAATTGAAGTGAATTTTTTCATATAATTACCATATATCCTTTACAATTAAACTTGTTATTTCTTTATATTTTTAAATAATATATAAAAATAAGGACAAAATGTCATTAAAAACTCCAAGTAATCAAAATAAATACGAAAATATCGAAATGTTATTGATATCAGCAACATATGATGGATTCAAAAAAAAAGCAGTATTAAAATTCTACGAACCAAAAAGTAAGGAAATTTATCACTGGTATGATAAGTCAGATCATAAGCCATATTGTTTAATTGGACGTGACGGAATAGACAGTAATTTTTTAAATGAATTAAAAACAAAAAATAATTTACCAGGAAAAATATTAAAAATTGAAAAAACTACAAAAACAGACCTATTACAAGACAAAAAAATAGAACTATGGAAAGTAATAGCTGACAATCCACTAGTAATAGGAGGAATAGACAATAGCCTTAGAAACTTAATAAAATGCTGGGAAGCTGATATCAAATATTATGAAAATTACATGTATGACAATGGATTAATTCCCGGTATTTTTTATAAAATCATTAATAATAAAATCATACCAATAGAATTCAACTTATCAAAACAAGCTCAAACAATATTAAAACAAGAATTAAATGATAACGAGACCGAATTAAACGAAAAAATCATCAATTGGGCAAAATTACTAGATCAACCACTTCCAGAAATAAAGAGAGTATCATTAGATATAGAAGTGTTTTCAAATGAAATAAATAAATTCCCTGATGCAGATGAAGCAGAATATCCAATAAGATCAATTGCTTTTGTAGGAAGTGATAATTTAAAACAAGTAATTATTCGTAAAGAAAAAGAACATCCAATTGGTAAAAATACATCAGAGAAAGATGTACGTATAAAATTTGTTAACGGAGAAAAAGAGCTATTAGAAAATACATTTGAAATTCTACGGAAATATCCATGTGTCATTACATACAATGGTGACGATTTTGATTTAAAATACCTTCACAATCGTGCAAATAAAATTGGAATTAATAAAATCAACATACCCATACAAATGGGAAGAATAGAAGCTAATTTGAAACACGGGATACACATAGATCTGTATAGAACATTTATCAATAGATCAATTCAGATTTATGCATTTGGAAATAAATACAAAGAACATACATTAAATGCAGTAAGTTCAGCACTAATTGGCAAATCAAAAATTGAATTCGAAGGTTCGATAAGTGAACTGCCAGATTATGAACTTGCAAAATATAATTATAATGATGCGTTAATCACTTATGAACTGACTAGTTTTAACGATGACTTGCTCATGAAATTATTACTAGTTATTTCAAGAATTGCAAAGATGCCTATTAATGATGTGTCAAGACTAGGTGTTTCAAATTGGATTAGAAGTATGCTTTATTTTGAACATAGAACAGCTAATGCATTAATACCAAGAAAAGATGATCTAAAATTTGAAGAAGAAGTAATTTCTTCAGCTACAATTAAAGGTAAAAAATATCAAGGTGGAATGGTATTTGAACCTAAATCAGGAATACACTTCAATGTCACAGTTCTTGATTTTGCAAGCCTCTATCCAAGTATTATTAAAGTGCATAATTTATCATATGAAACAGTTCGTTGTAACCATAAAGAGGATAAACAAAACATCATCAAAGGTACAAATCACTGGCTATGTAAACAAAGAAAAGGAATCGCATCGACATTAATAGGTTCATTACGTGATATTCGAATTAAATACTATAAACAATTGCCAAAAATGAAAGGACTATCAAAAAATGAACAGGAATTATATTCGGTAGTTTCACAAGCATTGAAAGTAATTCTAAATGCAAGCTATGGGGCATTAGGAGCAGAAATGTTTCCTTTATATTATCTACCAGTTGCTGATGCAACTACAGCTATTGGAAGAAATATCATTAAAGAAACTATAGAAGAGGCTCAACGAAATGACATAGAAGTGATTTATGGCGATACAGATTCTTTATTTATAAAATCAATAGATAACAACAAAATTGAAATAATGCGAAATTGGGCTAATAAAAAATTAGAAATGGAGTTAGATTTAGACAAAACATACAGATATGTAGCTTTTTCAACACTGAAAAAAAACTACTTCGGAGTAATGAAAGATGGAACTGTAGATATCAAAGGGTTTACTGGTAAAAAAAGCCATATTCCTCTATTTATTAAAGATGCATTTTATTCAGCAATAAATGAATTAAGTCTAGTTGAAACTTCTGAAGATTTTGAAAATGCCAAAAACAATATTCGTATAGATATTAAAAAAAGAAATCGATTATTAAAAAATGAAGAGATTCCATTAGAAAAACTTGCATTTAATATAATGTTAAGTAAACCGATTAACATGTATACAGGAACAGTGCCACAACATGTCAGAGCGGCAAAATTATTAAATGAAGATAAGAAAAAAGGCGATATTATTACATTTGTAAAAACGATTGGTGGAGAAGGTGTAAAACCATTACAATTAGCAAAAAAACAAGATATAGATAAAAGAAAATATGAAAATTTGATGCAAAGTACATTTGATCAATTATTAGATTCGTTAGGATATTCATTCGATGAGATATTGTGAGCGACAAAATTAGAAGATTTATTCTGGCCAGAGAAGTGAATATAAAAACACTACTGTTTTTTATATAGTTAATATAATGAGATTTTGCAGATGAATGAAGATATATTCAAAAGAGAGAAAGTCAAGCCCATGGAAGTATGGCCAAATATGACTGTAAATGAATTAATAGTAGAAATGGGCAATTCAGGTTCCTTTATGTCTGGAATGCTTTCAAAAGCAGTAGATACGTATGAACAAATGATAAAAGAAAATTCATACATATTTCTATCTCTTTCCGGTGCATTAGTTCCAGCAGGTTTGAATAAAGTAATAATTGAATTAGTAAATAGAAAACTAGTAAATTCAATTGTTACAACGGGCGCAAATTTAGTTCATGATGTAATGATAGCTTATGGCGGTAATTTCTATAAAGGATCTCCAACTATGCATGATGATAAATTATTGAAACAAAAAATTGACAGAATATACGACGTCTTAGTATCAGAAGATGAATTTCAATCAAAATTTGATGAACCGCTTTTGGAACTATATGACGATATTACAAATGCCGTAAAATCAAGAACGTTATCAATTTCTGAGCTTATGAATGAAATAGCAAAAAGAATTCCTGACAAACCTGAATCAATTCTTAAAGCATGTTATAAATCCAATGTTAAAGTATTTGTACCCACAATACATGATTCAGTTTTTGGATTACAAGCAGCAATATTTAACAGAAAAAAACCAGGTAAGCTAAATGTAGATGTTTTCAAAGATTTACAAGATATTTGGGATATAAGAGCAAAGGAAGAAAAAGCTAGTGCCATAATACTTGGAGGAGGAGTTCCGAAAAATTTTGTATTTCAGTCATTTTACTTTAATAACAAAATGCTCGAACATGTAATTCAAATAACTTTAGACAGACCTGAAACAGGAGGATTATCTGGTGCACCACCTGAAGAAGCAGTTTCATGGGGAAAAATTAATCCAAATGGAAACAAAATTGTATTAGTATCTGAAGTTACTATGGCTTTTCCATTAATCGCAGCTGCATTAATAGAAAGATTGGAGAAAAAAAATTGAGCAAAAGAGAATTTTATCTTTCAAATGAGCCATTAATTACAAATTTATCAAATAATCATAAAGATAAAATAAATATTTTTGGAGTACCTTTTGATGCAACTTCTACTTATAGAATTGGATCAAGATTTGCTCCAAATGCAATTAGGGAAGCTTTCCAGAACATTGAAATTTATTCAAAAAGATTAGAAAAGGACTTGGAAAATGTCAACATCAAAGATTTAGGTAATTTAGCGAAAGTTGGAGACATAAATGAGATGAATAAGATGGTCGAAGAAATTACAAGAGAAATTATCACAGATGGTAAGATTCCTGCAATATTAGGTGGAGATCATTCATTAACCAATGGTTCGGTAAGAGCTATCAACAACTGCACATTAGTAGTTTTTGATGCCCATCTAGATTGTAGAGATGAATTCGAGGGATTGAAATTAAGTCATGCTACTTTTCTCAGGAGATTGTATGAGGACGGATGTATCTCAAATCTGATACATATTGGAACAAGAGCAGCTACAAAAGACGAATGGGATTTTGTTAACAAAGACGACATAACAATAATCGACATGGAAAAAATTTATGATTTGAATACAGGATTAAAACGATTTAAAGATACGTTAAGCAGTTCAAATGATATATACGTAAGTATCGACTTGGATGTAATGGATCCAGCATTTGCACCAGCTGTAGGTAATCCTGAAGCAAATGGTATGTCAAGTAGAGAGATACTTGAATTTATTTATTGTTTGGATGATTTCAAGCTAACAGGATTCGACATTGTAGAGCTCATACCAACATATGACAACGGTTCGACATCAGCTTTGGCCGCAAAGCTACTATCAGAACTGATTTGCATTGCAGATAAACGCTAAGCAGTTTTTTACAATAGTTTCCAAATAATAATTCCGGTAAGTACGATGGTTTAGTCCAGAACTATATATGTCAATATCTTGTTCTTCAGACTAACATTATACAAAATCTTCCATCAACAATACAAACGCATAATGAATACAGCATGATGTAGTTTTTTATTTAAACTTAAGTCTGTCTGAAATAAAGCGTNGGAGAGGAAGTTCGTCNCTTATCATTCCGTNTGATAGTTTTTTGCAATGCTCGATTAGTTCAACTAAAGACATGGTAATAATTTTACCAGAATATCTATTGCGAACTTGGAAGTTTTTGNTTTCCACTTCATTNTTACCAATAACAAGTATAAACGGCAACCATTCTTTCTCAGCTTCGCGAACTTTTTTGCCAACTGAGAGATCACGGTCGTCGAAATCAACCCTGAATCCAAAACTTGATAACTCTTCAAGGTAACCCAATGAAACGTCATGAAAATCTTGTGACAATGGAATTATACGAATCTGCGTCGGGCATAGCCAGAATGGGATGGAAGGAATTTTACCTTCCCTTTGCACTTTTGCAGCTTTTTCCAATAGAGCGTACAAACATCTTTCTATAGCTCCACTTGGAGAATTNTGTAAGATAATAGGTGTCTTCTTATCACCATTTTCGTCAACATAAGTAATTCCGTATCTTTCGGCATTTTCAACATCAATTTGATCAGTAGAGAGAGCGGAAGCCTTACCAAGATTATCAATGAAATTGAATTCCCATTTAAATATAAAATAGAAGAATTTCTCAGGCCAGATTTCAACGAAAATAGGTCGATTCCACTCTTTAGCAATTTGTTTAATGAAATCAATATTTTCATCATAAAAATCTTGGGTGGTTCTAATTGCTAATTCGTAATCATCTTGATCAAAACCAATTCCTTGAAGAACTTCTCGAGACATATTAAATCTTTTTAATATTTCAGTCTTAGATTCTTCAATGTCTTTGCACAATGCATGACAATCAGGCATTGTAAAAGCTCGTAATCTTCTGAGACCAACCAATTCACCGGATTTTTCACGACGAAAACTATAACGAGTGAGTTCGTATAATTTAACAGGTAATTGTTTATGAGATATNATTGAATCATGTAGCATTAAAAATTGTCCAAAGCAAGCGCTAAATCTAAGAAATAATTCTTTGTTATCAGAATTAACAATATATTGTCTTGCAGGAAACCGGTTTANATANCTTGCAAGACTAGGATGATTAGAATCATACATAATTGGAGTTTCTACTTCCAATGCGCCATATTTTTTAACTTCAGATGTAATATATTTTTCCAACAACGATTTAATAAATCGACCTTTTGGATAGAATCTTAAATTGCCAGAATCAGAGCCAGGTTCGTAATCAACAAGAGATAATTTTTTCATGAGTTCGACATGTGGAGGGGGAGACGTTACAACTCTGGATTTACTTAATTCATATTGCTGGAGAGCCTTAAGATTTTTAAAATTATGATAATTAAATTTCTCGAGTGATTCAGTGTTTCCATCAGCAGATATTATTACATATTTGGATTTCATGCGTTCTTCAGACTTTAGAGCTTCACTTTGATGNGATTCTGTGCTATTGGATGTAATAATTTTTAATTGTTCTGCNAGTGGATGNCCCTTAACTCCAATAGTAAATGATTTATTCCATCCAAAAGGACTACTTTGAACATCATTGCCTTCAGTAGACAAACTATTTTTAAAGTGATTTAACAAAGATACAGCTTTTGAGGCATTAGCAAGATTATTGCTCAAATGAGAATATGGGTAAACTACAACGCGATTACAATTTAAATTATCGAGTGAAGATTTTATTTCGGAAATTGAGTTTTTAATTGTAGTCTCATCGTCTTGAGACTCTAAACATGTAAATAGAACTACAACGTCTTCATATCTTTTTATATCTGTATCTGTTTCTTCAGCTATATCAATCTCTTTTTTAATTGCTTGAAATTCAATATAATTAGAATGCAATAATAAAATTCTCAAAAAATCGCACCTCAGAAATTAATACCTAGCTCTTTCATTTTTTCTCGAGTCTTTAGTAGCTTTTTTCCAATCTTTATAGTGAGTTTTACACAAATATGCCTTGTTCGCATCAGAAGAAATAGACAGAATATCAGAATCGATAGATTTTTTACTCTTAGATCTAATAGCGGAATTATCGCAATTATCAACAGAACAAACTATACCTTTTTGAATTTTACCCATATATCTTAACAAAGAGAAATCTTTACTTATATATTTAAACAGTCAAACATGTAAAACATAAATAATGATTAGCGAAATTATCAAGTTGCTTGTTAGAAAATATAAGAATCAAAGTAGAACCAATAACTAATAAAATTAGTCTTGAATTATCTAAATTNGGAATAACACCAATCATGCTAAGTGNATTAGCTATTATTTTTGCAATTATTTCAGGGTTTTTTTATTCAAATTTAGTTCAATTTAACATAAATATTGTTATTCAAAATCAGGTTCTCGGAGCAATATTTTTACTTATTGCAGGATTATTTGATATGTTAGACGGATCATTAGCAAGAGTTACTAAAAAAACGAGTTCGAAAGGTGCGTTCATAGATTCAACATTTGATAGAGTAACTGAAATAATAATTTATAGTGGATTGTTAATTGGACAATATGCTGAATCAATATTAATTTTCTTTGCAATNACATTATCAATGTTAGTAAGTTATTCACGAACAAAGGCAGAAGCAATTAATGTGGATTTAAGAGGAATNGGAATAGCAGAACGGTCAGAAAGAATACTAATATTGTGTTTTTTCAGTTTCATTAATGAAATCAGATATGCAATAATAATCATAATTATTCTATCAAGTATAACATTCATACAGAGATTTCAAAAAGTTTTATCGACTTTAAATAAAAACTAATATTTAGTTCGGCGACGTCGATCAGCTTTTGCTCTTACCTTTACCAAACCATAATGCACGGCACAAGAAACACAATAATATTTCATAGTTTTTTGAGATGCTATGTACGTACCAGCAGCACGTAATTCTTTTGCCAAAGTAGGTTCTACAAGAGTAAGCCTGCCAGTTTTCTTCTTTGCCTTATCTTTTGGAACTAAAGTTCCACAATTACTACAGGATACAGAATCGGAATGTCCTTTGCTTCCTTTAGCCCGCCCACCACTTTTACGTTTTTTAGTCAATTAACATATTAAGTAAAAACTGCTTACGCATAAATCTTATGGAATTAAAAAAAATTAGAGTTGTCCCTTTTGGGACAACTTAAATGATTATGCTTTACTTCGTTGGAATAGTACACCAGCAACTACGACAAGAACTACGCCAAGGCCGATTGCAATGTATGAAATTGGGCTAACTACTTGTTCGGTAGTAACTACTTCAACTTCGACTTGTTTCTCGACTTCAACAATTCTTTCGACTTCTACTGGAACTTCTTTCTCAACTATCACTTCGACTTCTTTGATTACTTGAACTTCTTTTTCAATTTCAACTATTCGTTCAGGTCCTTCGACTTCAACTTCAACAACTCGTTCGATTTCTTCGATACGAACTATTCGTTCAGGTAATGAATCAGGAAGTCCAAAAGTAGCGAATGTTCCAGGTGCTGTGCCATGTCCACGGAAGACAAATCCTCCGCCTCCACCTACATGAAGACCGATTCTATGTTTGCCGTCATCACCTGCACCAACAGTAGGAGCAACATTAACAGGTATACCAAAGAATTTCTTTGATAATAATTCTCCAGTGTCGCTATCTAACATATAGAGATTTCCATCACTTGCATATGCATAGACAACACCACCTGTCACTAGAATGCCTCCTCTAAATGCACCGGGTTCTATAAAGAACTCCCAAGCTGTTTCGCCAGTATCTACATCAACTGCGAATACAGTTACATTTCGTTCTTCAGCGCCATAGTAAACTGCTCTACCATTGTTACCAAAGTCTCGGACGTTGTTAATTGTAAGATTTCGCGGAGCGTTATGTGCTGCGAAATATACATGTTTTCCGTCATATGCAATGTCAGATTCTATACAGTGAGTGTAACAGATTGTCCTTACTGGAGTATCTTTTGGTTGATGCATCCAATCTTTGTTCATGTGTTCAAAGACCATGTTACAACATGCGTCCTTTCCTGTAGGATCATTATTTTTATCAACACCATAATTCATTTCGACATCTCTTCGAATGTTTGGTGGATCATATACCCATACTGGTTCACCAGTAGCAGCATCCAATGCATAAACGATACCATTCTTACATGCTTTAATTAAGACTTTAGTTCCTTCTGATCTGCCCATAATTCCACCCCAAGAACAATCCATGTCCCAGAGATCGTGTGGATTTGTAGCAAACCACCATACTAATTCACCAGTTGTTGAATCAACTGCAATGATACCACTGCCATGAAGATTTGGTCCGAATTTGAAAGTGGAATTAGGATAAGGTCCGATATCACCGGTTCCCATATAAATAATACCAGTTTCAGGATCTATTGGCATGTTACCCCAAACTGGAGAAACTGCACTTGCAGTATGTACTTCACCATAATGAGGAGTGTTTGGCTTCATGTTAATCCAGTCATTCATAACTGCATCTTCAGGAGCATCTTTACAATTCAAAGCAAGTTGTCCAGTTTCACGGTATCTTGGATACTCAAAGTACCAGCCGTTTCCACCGGTTATATCACATTGGTCAATTGCCCAGTCTTTATCACTGCCGTCCATTGCTGGAGCAACCCAAGTTCTCCATAGTTCTTGAGGATTATTAGGATTACTCATATCAAATCCTATAATACTAGATCGGCCACCAGCGCCACTAGCGCCCATTGAAGGCCATACCATAATATCACCGTGGAATGATGGAGGATGGTTAGATATGCTAGGGAAGTAACCTTTACTTTTGAAGGTTCCCATTATGCCTTGTGCAGGATTACCGAGTTCTTCATTTGTTCCACATAATATTTCTGGACCCATTTCCCATGCGAGACTGCCATCTGCTACATTCAATGCAGCTAGATAACAAGGAATACTACTCATAATGAGCCAGTCGCTTCCTCTATAATAGTTCATTGCATGAACATGTCCCCGGCTTCCTTGCAAATACGGAAATTCTGCAACCAATTGATTAAAGTCTGGATTTACACTTAAATAATCGCTGTACCAAACTTCTTGGCCTGTTGTTGCGTCAATAGCATGTACTGCTTTAGTATTTTTTGCAATGTATATTATACCATCAACAAATAATGCAGGAGCACTTGAACCGGTTTGTGCAGCTAAGTTAAATCCGAGCGCTTCGGCATCTTGATTGACATATGGATATATCCAATTCAGTTCGAGCCACTGAACATTATCTTTATTTATGTCATATTGTGGACTGTAACTACCACCTGTTGGTTGGTAATTAATCCATTCCCAGTTACCGGTTACTATTTTTGGTATTCCTCCAGCGGCGGGAGGACCTCCTGGATCAAAAGCATCTACCATTAAAGAAAATGATGAGATTGCCAGAAGAATAGCAACTAGCAACCCGACTAACGTTATGTGTCGAGTCATGTTGCCGGTATTACTAAAAATTATATATAAACTAGTGGAAAAAAATCAAATTATTGGAAATTACTAAAAAAAATAATGGAAGACAATTGCA
>PAVW01000017.1 GCA_002713205.1 Nitrososphaerota archaeon | reverse complement strand
TCTATAGAACCAGAAGTTGAAGTAAAGAAAAGAGGCAGGCCTAAGAGTAAAATTTCTATAGAACCAGAAGTTGAAGTAAAGAAAAGAGGCAGAAAGACTAAAGATGAATTTGCGGAGCTAACAGGAAGAGTTTACGAAATTGTAATTGAACATGGTAAAGAAGGAATTTTACAAAGTGAACTTTGGAAAAAACTCGATCTAACAAGCAGGGAAGGATCAAGATTAGCAATTAAGTTAGAAAAAAGAAAAATAGTAGAGAGAATAAAATTATTGGAGGGTGGAAGATGGACATATAAATTAATTCCGGTTAAGTTTCCAATTAAAACAACATCAATCGAACACATTCCATGTATTACTTGTCCTGATGAAGAAAGGTGTTCTGGTGATGAAACTTTGCCTGGTGTTGTTACACCATTTGATTGTCTATTAATTGAAAATTGGGCATTAAAAGAACATAGGAAATCAATGGAAGATAAAAAATCAATAGAACTCTCCGAGTAATATTAGATTTGATTATGAGGGAGTTCTCTTGAAGTTATCAGAAGCAAAAAGAGATTATTATAGAAAATTAGCCAAGGAAAAAGGATACAGAAGTCGTGCTTCATTTAAGCTCATTCAAATTAATAAAAAATATCGATTTATTCAACCCAATCACTATGTTATAGATTTTGGGGCTGCTCCAGGAGGTTGGTTAGAAGTGGCATCAGATTTAGTTTCTTCAAAAGGAAAGATAATAGGAATAGATATAACACCTATAGAACCAATTGCAGAAAATGTAGAAATAATTGTTTGTGATATAAATAATAAGAAAATAGACAAAGAAATTATCAAGAATCTTGGGAGAAAAGCAGATGTGATTTTATCAGATTTATCACCGAATATTTCAGGAATTTGGAGTATTGATTATAACAAACAAATTGATTTAACATTATCAGTAATTAATAGATTGCCAGGCATATTAAACCATGGAGGATCATGTTTATTGAAAATATTCGATGGGCCTAAACTTAGAATGGTAAAAGATAATTTAAAAAACAAATTTACTGAAGTGAGACTAGTAAAGCCAAAAGCAAGCAGAAGTTCAAGTAGTGAACTATACATATTATGTAAATATTATAAACCGGTTTTTAATTAAGACAGAATTTTTTTTATTTCGGAAAATGTTGCATTGGTACGGAAACCTTTGCTACTAAAAATTGTTCTAGATGATGTAAAGCCATTACTAATCAAACGATCAATTATATCAGATACAGCAAAAGATGAGATATTTAAAATTTTAGAAAGATTGTCGGTTTCATAATAAGTAGGAGGAAGAGATATTTCATCCAAAGACAAGGTAAGTAAATTACTTACATTTGTAGAAATATCTTGCTTCAATGTTTGAGAGATAGTTTCCTTATTAAATATAGGCCCTACCCAAAGAGGTCCGGCAATCAAACCGTTAGATGAACAAATATTACAAATAGTATTTATTTGATCAATACATGAACGGAATCCACAATTTAAGCAATGAAACACATAACCCATAAATTGATCAAAGGTTGAAAAATGAGAAATAAGTCTGGCATAAACTCTTAAATAATGTTTATCAACATGGCAAAAAACAGGGTCAATTCCTAAATTATATCGTGCTGCGGCAGAAGCAAGAGAACCAAAGAGTATTCGAACACCTATTTCTTTAGAATATTCAGTATGGAGAGATCTGCTTCCATATTTTCTTAATGCGACTTTTGGGTATACGCCACAAAGTACAGCACCATCAGTTGCTGTAATAGATATAATTCCATTAATATTTAGTGCTCGAATAGATGAATCTAAATAAGGCACTGGAGTTCCAAATGGATCTATATCAATAAAATTAAATCTCTTTTCTTTTAATGAATGTTGAGAAAGAAAATGATTAGCATCATCTTTTGATATTTGATATTTTTTTTTGATGTTATTTTTTAATATTGAATTCTCAGTAAGTTTAAGAGCGACGGGATTAAGATCATTAAAAATAATTGTATCAACGTTTGGAGATTCGTTAGCAATTCGTAGTCCAGTAACACCAACACCACACATTACATCAGCAAATTTTATTTTAAGATCTAGCAATGAAGCAGAACCATTTATTATAGAAATTAGAATATCACGTTTAAATTTTGCAAGAGAATTGTAAAAAGCGGGGATTTTAGGAGGGGGTGTAATATTCACAATCTGTTTAGGTATATAAAATTCTGTAGAACTTTCTTGAATAAGAACTGCATCATCTTCGTCGAAAGTATCAAACATTTTGATTTCATTATTTTTTATTCTTAGTTTCTCCCTTAACAATTGGCAAAATTTTTGCAATTTTTCGTATTACGGAAGATTTTTGTCCAATCTTTTCAATTGAAACATAACCAGATTGTATAGAAAATCGTTTTGGGTGTTTTGCATGTTGACCTTCAGGTTTTAAATCGAGTCGTTCAGCAGCTCGTATTAAGTTACTCAAATCAGGATTTTTTATTGTGCGATTTTTAGGAACGCGTCTACCCTGAGAACGTGACAAAGAAGAGTCAAAATAATCAAGCCAAATTATTTGTCTATTATAATCTTTCAAAGAAACCATTCCTATTTATTTCAAATAACTCTAGTAAGAATAAATGTATATTAAAAAAAAAATTAATCATTTTTTGGATTTTTCTTGCCTAAATACCACCAAAAGAACCAAAATCCAAGAGTNANTATNCCNACAACNANGAANACANCCCAAGAAACTNNAGTTTGGAGNAANGGATNNGANCCAATGAAAANCANAGNTAAAANNTCCATAAGCAANCATCAAATTAACTAAATTTAAGTTTGTTGAATAGATTTTGTNGGAGTAATNAGTATTCCATTAAGNATACCATCCTGACCNGGTCGAGAAAGAACTNTCACCTGACCGAGCTCAGTGTCTAAAAGTGCACCTTTAGTAATAATTCGACGTCGTTCGTAATCACGATTAGCAGGATTTTTTAAAACATTAATTATTTTTGTGTTCTTACTTGTTTTGCTAACTGAATCATAAACATTTATTGAATTATCAGAAACAAGGGCTATTTTCAAGAATCCGCCACGTGACCTTTTTTTACGAATAGAATGATTTCCAACCTGCGTATCGCAAGAAAATGTATCAAGTTCATCCGAACGTCTATTTCTAGAAAATTTCATACGTCCTCCAGTTAATTTACGTTTTCGGAGATTTTCTAATGATTTGACTACCATGCGTAATAAAGCAATATTCAGTCTTAAATAATTTTCTTTGGAATGAAAAATCATTTAATATTGGATTTTTTTAACTTCAATCCAGATTTAATTAATTGAGTCTTTAATACTGAAGGATCATTAGGGAGACCAAAATATTCTGCCAAACGATTTGTTGTGTGAAATAATTTGGTACGGCCATGTGGTTCAGATTTAATAAAACCGAGTTGGCGTAAAGCTCTTAAGTGTTGATAAGAAGTAGGCCCCCGTCGTTCGGCTAATTCTTTGCCTGTAATAGGTTGGAAATGAACAATATATGACAATGTTTTAAGTTCTGCCTGAGAGAGAAGAGGTCTTGAAGAAAATTTTCGTGCAGAAGTAGTGTATTCAGGTTTAATTTGTATAACAAATCTATTACTATCAAGTTCAAACATTTGTATGGCATTAAATGTAGAATTTACATCATACATTAATTCTCTTGCAATAGCAAGGGATTTTTTATGAGATGTAATACCTGCTGCTTTAGCTAACTCAAATTTAGATAGAGGTCGACCTGCGGCATATAAAGCTGCTTCAATTTTTGCTTTAATATTATTTTCGCCATAATTAGAAATTTTATTTTCCAATTACATTACCTCTTTTAATAATTATATCAGAATCAAGTTGTTCTAAAATAACTAATCCTTCAACAGCAACAAAAAGCAACAATATAAATGATTTAGCCCGATCCAGTATAGATTTGTTTTTGGTTAATTCACTGAATAATATTTCATTAACATCATGTAGTTGATTAACTAATTCCTGACGGAAGTCTTTAACTAATTCTTCAATTTTAACAACAAACTTATCGAGTTCTAGTAGGGGTTCAGAATCAATAAGTTCAGAGATACTTTGTTTTTGAGCGTCCTGTTTAGATGCTTCTTCGATTATTCTTTCGAGTGTATTAATAAGATCGTCGATGGATGTAGAATACAATTCATATCTGAATGGTAAAACTATTACGCTAGGAGGACCTTGTCTATGTATTTTTGGTCGTTCAATTTTGAGTTTTTCGAAATAAAATAATGTTTCAACTTTAAATCTATATATAAGAGCAGAAGACAAAGCTGCAGTTCCACATAATCTCAAATCAGGATTACCTTTATTCGATATGGAATCAATAAAAATAGTCAATAAATCAGAAATATCAATTTCCCAAGGTTTACCTCGACGGGCTGTTTTTGGATTTACTAAAAGGTTTAGGGGCGGTTGTGAAATAGATGGTAAGTCAGACATTATCAAAACACCAGTGCTAACGGGTTAAATTATACCTATGTTTTCCAATTGGAATGTTTGGTTGATATTTTAATATTTTCGTAATTCCGTTTACGTGATAAATACCAAACATTGAATCAACACGTGATAATATAGTATCTTTTAGACTAATCATAATAATTTGGGATCTTTCAGTTCTTTCACGTAAAATTTCAGATAGTGCAGAAGAATTAACTGCATCTAAATGTGCATCAATCTCATCAAAAATATAAAACGGAGCAGGAGTGACTGCTTGAATAGCTAGAATTAAACAAAGTGCAGAAACTGTTTTTTCACCACCACTAATAAGAGCACTCTCTCTAGCAACTTTGGTTGGAAACTGCGCCATGAGAGAAACACCACTATTGAAAATATCATCAGCGTTATCTAGTTCTAACCAAGCTTCACCGTGTATTCCATTTTCTCTTGTAGTTAATTTTGAGAATATATAACGTAATTCTTTATCTATTTTTTCAAAAGCTTCTAAAAATGTACCGCGCTTTTCTGAATCTATACGGTTAATAAATTCTATAATAGAATTTCTTTCAATGCTTAATTGATTTGTTCGTTGAGAATACGATTTATATCCNAAATAAATTTGTCTATAATCTTTATCAGCACGAAGATTTACATTAATTTTTAATTGGTTATATTCTAGATCCAAATAAGAAATTATTAAATCAGCATCTGGAAAATATTCCAAAGGTTCGTCATAACCCAAAGAGGAAAGTTTAAGCATTGAAGATGTTTTAGAATCCATAAGTCTAGAATTATTATTTTGAATCGAGAGTCTATTAGAATCAATTCTGTGGAGGGTTTTATTTTTAGATTCTTGTTCATGGTTTAATGTTCGTATTGATTTATCATAATTATCAATAATAGATTTNATTTTTTGAGATTCCGCTTTCAATTTTTCTGTATTATCAGATAAATCGTTAATCTGGNTTTTCAATTCNGGNATCTTAAAATTAGAATTTTTNANATACAANGATTTATCGTTGTACTCTTTTTCATAATCAGAAATCTTAGTTTTGAGTTCTGAATGTGAATGTTTGATATTATGATCTAGATTAGCTTGTTCACGCGCTAAAGAAGTTTCTAGTTCAATAATACTATTTGAAAAATGTTCAATTTTTAACTGTAATTGATTTTTATTCTCTTCTAATTTGTTAAGATTTTTCTTTAAGGAATTAATCGAGTCGTTATTATTTATTTTATTTTTAACAGTAATAATTTTTTGTGTAATAATTTGTACATTAATATTGTGGTTTTTAATTTCAGTAGAATAATTTTGAATGTCCTTATTATATTGAGAAATTTGCTGATTGAGATTTTTAGATGTATTCGTGTACCTAATTCTTAGTCCGTCAAGATTAGAAATTTCCAATGAAAGTTTTTCTAGAGAGATCTTACGTTCATTGTGATTATTTTCCATTTTTTTAGATTGAGAATTAAGTTCTTTAATATCTAATTTTCGTTTGTTGATTGTTTGTCGTAGAGAATCCACACTAGATTTGATTTGTGATAATGATTTCGAGTCAAAAAATAGATTAGCTAACGGCGAAACATTCCCAGTTTCAAAAACTGAACCACCTGGTTCAAATAAATCACCAGAAATTGTTACAGTACGAAATCCATTTTGAGACCAAATATAGCCTAATTTTGCAGTTTTGACTAGTAATGTATCTCCAAAAATAAAATTAACTAGACCTTGATATTTTTTGTCAGTTGCAACGAAATCAGCTAAGGAGCCTATTATATCATTATTTTGAGGAGATTGAACTCTAGTAGAATCATTGACATCAGATAACGGTATTAATGCAACCCGACCTAGTTTGTATTTTTTAATAAGTTGAACTACCTCGAGTAATGAAGACATCTTATCAACAACAACTGCATTAGACCAACGTTTAGATGCCGCACGTAATGCAATCTTATAATTACCATCCAACTTAATGACCTCGTCAATCTGGCCTAAATATCCTGAAATAGACAAATCATGTGACAAAACTTGAAGTTTAGACGGTGTATTTTGTGTAAGAGTCATTTCCTTAGCTGTTTCGACTTTCGATTCATGTTTAATTACTGCTTCATTGGCTTTCTGGAGTATTTCAATTGCTTTATTCAATTCAACTTCAAATATTTCTCGTTTATTAATTAGTTCTGAATTAGAAAATGTTATAGAAGAGATAGAATTTTTTTCCTGCTTATGTAAAGATTCAAATTCAGAAATAGATTGTTGTAATTTCTTTACCACATCTTGCTGAGCTTTCACTCTTTTAGACAATCCTTCAATTTTTTCTTCTAGAATAGATTTTCTGTTTGTGCTATTCGATAATTTAATATTCAATTGAGTTTCTTGAGATTGTAATTGAGTTAATTCATTATTATAAACCATTAAGTGATCGTCTTCTTCAGAAATCAATGTCTGCGTATTTGTATATTCATTTTTGATAACATGTATTTCTGTTTTAAAGGTTTTTAGTTCGATTTCTTTTTTTTCTATTTCCGTAGATAAATTTTTAATTTTGAGAATTGACTCTTTAGATGCTTTCTCATTATCTAAATACATTTGATGTAAATGTGGAAGAGAATCTTTAATTTTATTTTTAGTTTGTTCAAAATCTTTTATTTTTTCTTGTAAAGTTTCTAATTCAATTTTTTTATGAGATAAATTAAGTTCAACTTCAATTAATTTATCACCGCGATTCCCAATTGCCTTTTCTAAAAAGTCTTTTTTTTCGGTCTCAACTGCTTTAAATTGATCTTTTAGAACATTAATTTCATTTTCAAGTTCTACTTTTTCGTTTGAAATAGTTTCTAATTTTTTGTTATTATCAACTATAGATGATTCAATATCATAAATTTTTTTAGAGAGAACTACGGATTTAAGCCATCGTCGTTCAGTTTCGAGAAAACGAAGTCTTAATTCATCGTTTCGTTGTTCCTCCAATGAAGCAATATTTTTCTTTACTTCTCCAATTTTAGCCATAGAAACCTCTAGTTTTCGATCTGCTAGATCAAGCTGTTTTAAAGCATCTGCTTTTTTTTCATCAAATTGTGCAACGCCTACAATCTCTTCAATTATACGGCGTTTTTCTTCAGAACTGCGATCTGCTAGATGAGTTACCATTCCTTGTGGGACAAAATTCAACCCATCAGGATTTATTAGAGATAAGGTTAAAAGTTCATTCAAAGTACCTTTTTGAGTTTTCTTACCATTAAGCAAGTATTTACTTTCTCCAGATGATTTAATTGCTCTTGTTATTGTGACTCTGTCATTATCCACTGGAATAGTTCGATCAGAATTATCAAGAGTAAGAGTCACGCGAGCGTCGGATGATGGGTTGCCACCAGCGCCATCAAAAATTAAGTCCCTGAGTCTGTTAACTCTCATAAGTTTTGGACTATTTTGACCAAGTGCAAATAAAATTGCATCAATTATATTACTCTTACCTGAACCATTAGGTCCAGTAATTCCAATAAAGTTCCCATCAAAATTTACATGAACAGGTCGACTACCAAGGGATTTGAAGCCACGTGCTTCTATTTTTTTTATATAAACCATTTTAAATCAACCAACAACTACATATAGATTATTAAACTCTTAATTTCAAGTCAGTAGTTTTAATATTTAAATCCGGAACTAAAGTATTATTTACTTAATTCACCAGAGCAATCAAAATAGTTCAACTAAAAATACGTGTAAATATTTCAAATAAGTAAAATAAACTGATTTCTTAACGAGAAAGTGAATCTATAAAGTTGTCAATATGTTGTCTATTAATATGTGGCATAATAACTAATCTAATATGAGTTGGAAAGACGGAAATTGCCCAACCTTGTTTCCGAATTTTTTTAGCGAGCAATTGATTAGGGATTTTTCTAAATTTGAAGCCAATAATGTTAAGAACAGGTTTCTGTATAATATTAATTCCGGAAATTGTATTCAATTTTTCATATAGATATTGAGTGTTTTTCATACAGCGTAATGCAATTTTTGAATATCCATCTTTACCTAAAAAGTTCATCAAAGCCCATAAGGAAATTATCGATGCTCCAGGGCTAGTACCCAATAATGTTTTTCGAGGTTTTTGACCACCAGACAAATAGTCAACATTACTCGAGATACTATTAAGGAATTTACTATTACGAAATAAAATGCAACTTGAAGGGATAGGAGCCATACCCATTTTATGAGGATCAACTACAATTGAATAAACTCCTGGAAGACTAAAATCAAATTCTGGAATTTTATATTCAGATTTACGTAAAAAAGGAATAATGAATCCTCCAAATGAAGCATCTACATGAAGTGGAATTGAAAATTTTATGGCTAAATCCGATAATTCGTCAATTGGATCAATCAATCCTAGAGGAGTATTACCAGCTACTCCAATCATAAGAATAGTATTCCGAGTAATTTTTTTTTCAATGTGATTAACATCCATAATACCGTTTTTACTAGGAATTTTAATAAGTTTGAGGCCTAGAATATCTGCAGCTTTATCAAATGAATGGTGTGAATGAGACGGCAATATGACTTCAGCATTAGATGTATTAGAATAATTACGTGCGGTCCAAAGTGCAATAATATTAGCTTCTGTCCCACCAGATACCACATTACCAATAGCATCAGGATAAGATAAGAGAGAGCCAATCATACGTATTGAGTCGTTTTCTAATTTTTGAGTTCCAAGTATTAATCCAGGATCTCCAATATTTTTTTCTAAATATTTTGAATAAATTTTTTGAGAAAAAGAATGAGGAGTAGTGCACATTGAACCAAGTATTTTACCTGAATTAAAATTAGTGTCTTTTTTTATTATACGAGTTAGCTTGTCATTAACATCCTTTTGGCTTAGCCCATGATTTCTCATTTATTTTTCACAATTTATATGAATTATATTTCAGCGTGATTAACTTTTACAAAATATTTTTTCAATTTAATTAATTCAGAAGAATCAATACTTTGAGAATGTGTATCATCAGGAAATTTTCCAGAGACAACATCTTCTTTATAATTAGTTAAAGCGTTCAATGTCTCAGTTTTAAGATCTGCGTATTGTTTGACAAAACGTGGTTTAATCGCATCATATAAATTCAACATATCATGGAGAACTAGAATTTGTCCATCGCAATATTGACCAGAACCAATTCCAATCGTAGGAATAGAAAGATTTTCAGTAATCAATTTACTGATTTCCTTGGTGACCATTTCAAGAACAATGCAAAATGCGCCAGCACTCTCTAGTTCTTGTGCATCTTCAATTAATTTTTTTGCCGAAGAATAAGTCGTACCTTGAAGTTTATAGCCATCCCAAGATTTAGCAGTTTGTGGTTTTAATCCAATATGTGCCATAACAGGAATTCCAGTTTTTGTTATAGCTCGTATAGTTTTTGCAATATCGCGATCTCCTTCGAGTTTAACTGCATGCATTCCACTATCCTTCACAAATTTTCCTGCGTTACGAATTGATTCTTCAATAGAAACATGATAAGACATAAAAGGCATATCGGCAACTAATAATGGTTTTTTAGCACCACGTGAAACAGCTTTTGTCATAAGCAACATTTCTTCCATTGTTGCTGGAGTAGTATTTTCATAACCAAACATAACCATAGCTCCAGAATCACCAACCAAAATAATATCAATATTTGCTGATTCGGCAATTGTTGCAAATGAATAATCGTATGCAGTTATAGCGGTTATTCGTCTTCCCTGTTCCTTCAGATTAATTAACTTTCGAACATTCATTTTAAAGTATTCCTCATTAATTATTTGTTTGACAAAGATATTAATCTTGTAGAAATATGGTCTAGAATTAAATTTAATTGATTCTCGTTATCAAAATCTGATAATATCTTTTTTAAGTCGTTGATTGGTAATTGTTTCATTTTTCGACATTCTAAAATCATCACAGGGATAGCTCTCATTATATTATCGACAATAGTTATGTTAGACATTTTGGATGTTCTGGATAAAGGATTCAAATCAACAGTTAGAACTCTTTTCCCTATATTTACAAGTGATTCGGCTCTATCTCCATCTTCGAGTGGAATAAAAACGACATCAGATTTTATAATTCCTCGTTTATCAGCAAAGCGTCTTAGACTTTGAAGCTCAGGAATTTTTACGAGATATTTTTTGTCAGTTCCCAATATATTGTTATCAGTGTATTTCTTGAATAATTCATGAATTTTTTGAATGCGATGTTCAGTTCTATAAAATAAATTAATTTCAATTTGAGAATTAGTTAGATTAGCTAGAGTTATGATATTTTTACATTGTAATGCAGCTACATTACCATTAACAGATATGACTGATTTATATAATAACAATTCTGCGACAGCAGCTCTTATAGCTGTCATTGTTACAGGTAATGTTTTTTCACCAAGAATGTAATCAAATGCTTCTCCTCGGCCATGAGCAATTAATCCTGAAGAAACGACAACACCATCAGAAAAAGATTGTGAGATTGTTTCTCTGACTTTAAGTGATTTTGCTCTTGGATGATTTTTAGGTATTGTTATAAAAGTCATAATAAATGTGCTCCAATATTATCTATATTTGAAAAGATAAGTTTTCCTTTTATATTGGATTTACGGAATAAATTATAAAATTCAGCTTTTTCATTAGATTTTATAATAGAAAATATTGAATAGCCAAACATATTCATACTGCATACAATATCATATCTATCAGCTAATTTCATAAATTGATATAAATTATAAGGAAAAAAATTCAAAGAAAGGGCAAAATATCTCGACAAAGTAAGAAATAGATCTACAGAAGGATTATTAGTGAATTTTTGTATAAGTGTTTGACCAAGGTTATTAACAAAAGAAGGAACTGCAGGATTCAATAATATATCTTGTGTTGATATATTTCCTAATGTGAAAGTTGCAATAATACGATTATTAGAATTAAACTTTAGCACTTTACCAATTCCTGGAGCACCTGGATTTAAACGAAGGTGTGCGCCACCATTATATAAAGAAAGTACAGTACCAAGTCCGGTTCTACATTTAATTTCAGCTATATGAGCAATTTGAGCAGTTTTTTCTTGACTTAGACCAAGACTTAGAGCTTCATTTAATGCATATGCCAAACTCAATGCAGCGGAACCACTTGAACCATAACCACAACCAATCGGTATATCCGAATAATGTTTAATAGAAATTTCATAATGTTGATTTAGTTTAGAGGTCATTGTTCGTGCCACAAATTTCGATACAATAGCATCATTAGTCAATTGATTATTAATTTGTATTTTGAATTTTGTTTTTTGAGAGGATTTTAACTTAACTGATGTCTCAACACCATTTGAAATACATATACCAGCACCTGTAGAACCCGAAAAGAGAAAATTTTTAGAATAATGTAATTTGAAAAAACCAGTGATTTGACCGGGAGAGAAAGCAGAAAACAATCCTAGACATTAATAATTTTACTATTTATTAATATTAAGTATACTGAAGTATCTTTAATGTATATTTAATATAATTCAGAAATGGTTAAAACAGACAACATGGATTGTCATATATGCAGACATCACGGCCAAATTTGTCTCAGGCACCCAAGTATATTTTTGTCACTGGAGGTGTTCTTTCTGGTATTGGTAAAGGAATTGTTACAGCTTCAATTGCAAAATTATTGGATTTATATGGCATACAAGTAACGTGTATAAAAATTGATCCATATATCAATGTAGATGCAGGAACTATGAATCCATTTGCACATGGAGAAGTATTCGTAACAGACGATGGCGGTGAAACAGATATGGATATAGGCACATATGAAAGATTTCTAAATAAAAATCTATCCAAAGAACACAATATCACTACAGGACAAATTTATCTTGATGTAATTCAAGCAGAACGTCATGGGGATTTTCTAGGTGAATGTGTTCAGATCATACCAAATATTACAGATAGAATTAAGGAAAAAATAAGAGATGTTGCAGTAAAACAAAAAGGGATTGTACTTGTAGAATGTGGAGGAACAGTTGGAGATATTGAAAGTCTTCCATTTATAGAATCTGTCAGACAGATGAGATTAGAGGAAGGGCAAAATAATACGCTTTTTGTCCATGTTACACTAGCACCAATCTTAGATCCTGTAGGAGAAGAAAAAACAAAGCCTACACAACATAGTGTTCAAGAATTACGAAGAATTGGGTTACAACCAGACATAATAGTAGTTAGAAGTAAACAAAAAATTACAGACGCTTCAAAAAGAAAGATATCGTTATTTACCAGTGTAGAATTAAACAGTATTATTTCGAATCCTGATTGTGATTCAATATATAATGTTCCTGAGAATTTGTATAATGATGGAATAATTTTTCCAATAATTGAAAAATTACGACTATCTACAAGGGAGATGAATTGGAAAGACTGGAAAACAGTGACCAAATCGTTAGGAAATAATCGAAAAATTATAAATATTGGAATGATTGGAAAGTATGTTGCGTTAAGTGATAGTTATGTAAGCGTTAATCAGGCATTGATACATGCTGCAGCATATCAGAATCACATGGTAAACGTAGAATGGGTAGATAGTTCAGTATTTGAAGATGATGAAAAATCTCTTTTGAAACTAAAGAAATATGATGGTCTTATTGTTCCAGGTGGATTTGGTGAAAGAGGAGCAGAAGGCATAATCCTAGCAGCGAACTATGCAAGAGAATCAAAAAAACCATTTCTTGGTCTGTGTTTCGGATTTCAATTATCACTTATTGCCTTCGCAAGACATGTGTGTGGTATAAAAGATGCAAATTCGATAGAACTAGAACCAAAAACAAAAAACCCAATAATAAATATTTTACCATCACAGAAACGAATCGACAGTAAAGGTGGAAGCATGAGATTAGGAGGCCACAATATCGAAGTAAAAAACAACACTAAAGCATTTGAAATATATAAGACAAATATGATTAGACAACGCCATAGACATAGATATGAATTTAATAAAAAATATCAATCAGTGTTTGAGGAAAAAAAATTAACATTATCAGGATTTAGTGATAATGGAAAAAGAACAGAAATAATGGAATTGGCATCACATCCATTTTATATAGCAACGCAGTATCACCCAGAATTTTTGAGTCGTCCTGGTAAACCAGAACCAATTTATTATCACTTTATAAAAACTGCAATAGAACAAAAGAACAACAAATAATGAAATACTAATTATACAGATTCAGTGTTATTTAATAATAAAAATAATTTTCCATAGAAACCTAAATTAAGTTGTAAATTATCATGAAATTTAGTTACATATGCTTTTTCTATTCGGATTTCAGAATTTAATTCAATTTTATTTATCAAATCACCCCATAAACTAACTACAATAGAACCAGAATCATCCTGTATAGAAACAGGTGTTACTTTTTGTACATCACCAGATTTTAAATGAACTTCTCGAGTTTGACTGATAAAAATTACACGACCTCCAATACTTACATTTTTTTGTTCATCTTGCAGATCGGATATTTTCACAGTGTTTCTCGAACCAATTCGATCAGGTATTTATGAAATATTACAGTATTAGATAGTTCTGGATGAAAACAAGTTGCAATAATATTACCTTGTTTAACAGCAATAATAGTGTCATTTAATTTGGCAAGTATTTCAACATTTGATCCAATACTTCGTATTCTAGGGGCACGAATGAATACACCCATAAATTTATCTAAGCCAAATTTGGGAATTGGAAATTCAGATTGGAAAGAGTCGTGTTGTCTTCCAAATGCATTACGTTCGGTTTCTATTTCGAGTGCTCCTAAGAGTTTTTGTGAGATATTTGATGGGCTTTGAACAATTTGATTGGATAAGAAGATCAGACCTGCACATGTTCCTAATACAGGCATACCTTGAGTAATTTTCTTTTTAATATTGTTATGAAAGTTCGGAGTATTGGATAATTTACCAATAGAGGTACTTTCTCCTCCAGGAATTATTAGGCCATTAATAGAATCAATTTGTTCAGGATATTTCACTATACTAACAATGCCATCCATAGCAGTTTCTCTAAAAGCAGATTCAACAGAAACAATATGTTCTTCTATGTCACCCTGTACACCAAGAATACCTATATTGACTTTTTTCATCATATACCACGGTCTTGCATATTGAGATCGAGATCATCACCTATGCCTGTCATAGATTTTTTTTCATCAATCATCTCTTGTGCTTCCGCAATTACTTCAACTTTATCATGAAAAGTAGTTGCCAAAACAATAGCAGATGCCCTTTCAAGAGGGTCCAAGGATTTGTATATTCCTGACCCAACAAATACACCATCACAACCAAGTTTCATCATTAAAGCGGCATCGGCAGGAGTTGTAATTCCCCCTGCAGCGAAATTTACAACAGGTAATCTTCCCAAACGGCCGGTTTCAACAACTAATTCATATGAAGTGTTCAATTCTTTTGAAATACGGAATAATTCTTGCTTATCTTGGAGATTATAGAAATAGCTTATTTTTGCAATATCTTGATTCATAGAACGTATATGTCGAACAGCTTCAACGATATTTCCAGTTCCAGGTTCACCTTTAGTACGCATCATTGATGCACCTTCTTCAATTCTTCGTAAAGCTTGGCCAAGATTTTTTGCGCCATCTACAAAAGGAGTAGTAAAATCCCATTTCCATATATGGGAAGATTCATCAGCAGGAGTCAAAACTTCTGATTCATCAATCATATCAACACCTGAATTTTCCAATATTAATGCTTCAGAAATATGACCAATTCGACACTTTGCCATTACAGGAATAGATATGTTATTTACAACATCTTTAATTATTTTCATTCCTGCAGTACGAGCAACTCCACCAGATTGTCTTACCTCAACAGGTAATTTATCAAGAACCATAACTGCAACAGCTCCAGCTTCCTCTGCAATCTGTGCTTGATTGACATTAGTAACATCCATAATAACGCCATGTTTGAGCATGTGTGCAAAACCACGTTTCAACAATATCGTACCCGTATGAGAATCAAGATTATTAGATATTTGTTGTGGAAGTAAGCTGTTTTGCTTTCCAACTAATGAAATCATTTTTATCAATAGATATCAGTCATAGATAAGTAAAAAGTTTTGTTTGTAAAGAATGAACGGGAGTCAAATGTTATGTCAATATTATAGTAAAATATTATCTGTGTATATTTACCATTTTTCAATACTTTCCCATGGTACATTTTTATTCCCAAAATGTCCATAGATACAATTTTTCGAGTATTCTGTAAAGTTGAAGAGATCAAACTTGTCAATAATACCAAGAGGGGTGAGATTATGTGCTTCACGAATCTTACTTTCAATAGATGAATTGTCTCCATTAGAATCAACGTACAATGATGTCGGTTCTTTAACTCCAATAGCATAGCTTAATTGAATATTACACCAATCAGCCCAGTCATTGGCTACCACATTCTTTGCCAACCATCGAGCCATATAAGCTGCTGAACGATCTACCTTTGTAGGGTCCTTGCCTGAAAATGCCCCACCGCCATGTGGTGCATATCCACCATATGTATCAACAATAATTTTACGGCCAGTAATTCCAGCATCACCTTGTGGCCCTCCAATAACAAAATTACCAGTCGGATTAATTAAAAACTCGGTGCGATTAGTATCAATGAGATCTCCACATGAAGCATTAATAGCCGTTTCTGCAAAATGTCGTGCCATTTTATTTTCTCCTTCTGCATGTTGTGTTGAAACAACTATTTTGTTAATATACACGGGTTTACCATTTTCATATACTATACTAACTTGACTTTTAGAATCAGGACCAAGCACAAGAGGATTTTTTTTTCTAATATTATTTAACTGGTATAAAATTTGATGTGAGTAATGGATTGGTGCAGGCATCATTGAAGGTGTTTCTTTACATGCATAACCAAACATTAATCCTTGATCACCTGCACCAAAATCATCAGTACCCAGTGCAATATCTGAGGATTGATTATGTAACAGATTTTCAAAAGTTAAATTTTTCCAATGAAATCCTTCCTGTTCATAACCAATTTCACGTACCTTATTTCGAATAATAGACTCCACTTCTGCGGAATTTGGTAAGAAGTTTTTAGTTTCTCCAAAAACCAGAACATAGTTCGTAGTGAGAGCTGTTTCAATTCCACATCGTGTAGTTTTATCACCAGCTAATAAAGCTGCATCAACTAACGCATCGCTAATTTGATCCGCGACCTTATCAGGATGTCCTGGTGAAACGGATTCTGAAGTAAAAACGAAATGCCTTCCCATTATAACATTTCCTAAATTTTAACATGTAAATGACTATTTGGTGTCAAGAAAATCACAGAGGAATATCTGGGAGAATGTTAATGAACAAAACGTTATTTCCACGTATAACAACTTTACCAAAGTTGGCAGACATAGAACCATTTTCATGTTCTTCAGCATTAATCAGAAGTATATTCATATAAACATCAACATTCTTCATTTTACCGGTATATTCAATATCATTTTTTAATCGAACTAAAACATTTTTGTTAATGGCATTCTGTAAAGTAGTTAGTGGTTTCTTTATTTTATATTCGTCATTGTTATAATTCAATTTATTTATCGACTAATCGAAAATAAAACGTTTAAAAATAAAAAGCTTTGTATATTGTATATTATATTAATAAAATAAACTTGTTAAATTTAGAAAGAAATAATCAAAACATAGATTTCATACAAGAATTAAATGATTCTAATATTTACAATGATTTTGATTTATTAATGTCGACAAGAAACAACGATATAAACTACAAAAATAGTATAAATAAATCATTAAAGAATTCTCTTCCCTGGGTTAAGTTTTTAGATTCTAAATCTAAACAAAAAGCAAAATTTGATACTGGTTGTAATGCATTAAATAACATAACACGTGGTTTTCCGCAAGGAATAATAACTGATTTGTATGGCGCAAGTGCTACAGGAAAATCTCAACTGATATTTCAAACTGCATTAAACGCCGCTGAACAAAATTCCAATGTGTTAATCATAGATTCAACGGGAAATTTTAGGCCAGAAAGAATTTTACAAATATGCAAGGCAAAATCATTTAATCATGAAAGAGTTTTCAAGAATATTTTTGTATTAAATTCAAATGCTCTAAATTATCAGTTAGATAGTGTGGATAATATTTTAAATTTCATAAACAAAAAAAATGTTGATTTAGTACTGATAGATGATTTAACAGCTAATTTTACCGACCATTTAAGTTTTCCAATAAAAGAGTTAAAATCAGCATTATTAGAATATATTCAAAGACTTACAAATCTAGCTTGGAATCATAAACTTTCCATAGTTATTACAAATACTGTACGAGCTGATTTAAATAATTTAGTAGAATTAGAAAAAGAAACATATTACAATTTGGTGAATAGAACAATTCATTTACGAATATATCTACAAAGGATCAACAATGTATGGAAAGCCACAAATAATTATGGAGAATGTGTTAATTTTAAAATTGATGAAGATGGAATCAAAGAGGCGTAATAATTGTCAAAAGAAAATATAAAGAATTGTATTGACAGTATTTTAGAAAAGGATTTTTCTAATGCAAAGCTGATTATAGCAGAGAAATTTGTCAACCATTCAAATGAGAAAACAATAGGAATAAAATTTGCTTTAGAAGGAATAATTTCAAAACATTCTGGAAAAAATTCTATGAATAAGGAATCATCAGAATATTTAAAACTAATAAATAAAAGTATAAAAGAAAAACTTTCTGCTCCGTTAGTAGATGATTTTGAAAAAGGATATTTTTCAGTGTGGAAAATTTTCGTGAAATTAAGTTTAGACAAATTAGAGATTGACAACGAAAAGCGTATCATAGAGAATCCAGGAAAAGAAGAACAAACCAATAAAAGTTCCAATTCCAGTAGTGAATAATTTCCAGCGTTCATCTGTATTGATTTTATTAGAATAGAAATTTCTAACAAGTGCAATTGAAAATAGGTACATTGTAAGAGCAAAGAATAATCCTAGATCAGCAGATTCGCTAGCTGATGTAAAACCCAATATACCTGAAAAAGTTCCTGTGGATAACCCCAATAATGCTCTAAGCCAGAAAATCGAATTAAATACAGATTTAGAACTTGTAGTATTTTTCAAGAGATATCATTATAGTGAAAATCAAGAAAATATAAAAACTATTCAATTACTAGATATTTAACAAGGCAAAATGATTTCATCAGATAAAATACGAGCAAAAATTGAAAAAGATTACAATAAGAATCCAAATGGATGGCAGGCATATATGTCAAATAATAAAGGACATTTAGATAGCATATTTATCAATGAAGATAATTTGTACATAATCAAAGAACAAATAATAAATCCATTCAAATCTATTGGGTTAGGTGTTAAACGAAGAATATCTTTTGATTTGAAAGAATCAAAACAGATTGATTTTGGATTGAGACCTGTAAATCCTAAGCTAATTGATAATTTAATTAATAATCAATCTGAATCAAATAACTTGATAAATAAAATTTTGAAACAAAAACCTTCAGCATACAAGAATATTAAAACACCTGTTATGCTACAAGGGCCAGTAAATTATTCATCGCCAGATATAAAGGAAATTAGGAAAAACGAAAAAGACATAGATTCTCGACTAAGAATCGAATTACAAAAAATTTTAGATAGGAAATATCCATACATATCTTCAATATACTCCTGATAAAAGTTATCTAAACTACTATGGTTTTAATAAATAAATGACATTAGATAATTTGGGAATAGATTGTGGAATTATCGTCATTAGAATTGTCAAAAATAATAACTTGTTTAAATAATGAATTTAACGAGGAAACAGGAAAATATTATCTAAATAATACTTATCAGGTTTTCAATAATTCATTTCTCTTTAAATTTAATCATTCATTAAAAGATAAAAAATTTTTAATAGTAAATCCAAAAATTGGTATTTGGACGTCTGAATTTGATTTAAAGAACAAAACTGCAGAAGGTTATGTACAGTCATTAAGAAAAAATCTAACCAGGGGAAAAATAGTAAAATTAGAACAACCCAACGGAGAACGGATCTGTATTATTACGTTTGAAACAAAAAAAGGAATAAGAAAATTAATATGTGAATTTTTCAGAGAGGGAAATTTAGTAGTAGTAGATCAAAACAATAAAATTCTATCTTGTTTAAACCAATTAAATGTAAGACATAGAAATATAATACCAGGTGGGAAATATAAATTGCCGCCAGAACATAGAAAAAATATTTTAAATTTACAGTATGAAGATATCCTTCAAATACCACAAAGTAACATTGAAATTGCTAAATGGATAGGTCGTAATTATTCAATCTCAAAGAAGTATGTGGAAGAAATATTACATTTATCAAATATAAATAACGATATATTATGTTCATCATTATCACAAAAGCAAATAGATTCTTTATACAAAGAACTCAAATCGTTTATAAAAATAGGAAATTCAAACAACATGAATGTATGGGTTTATTATGAAAAAAATAACATATCTGATATATCAATTATAAAATTACATGCTAATGAACAACAAGAATGCAAAAAAATTGATTCAATAATACAGGCGTTAGATAAAAACATCACACCAGAATTATTAAAAAAAGAACAAAAAATAGGTCAAGAACCACTTAACAATAAAATTATGAAACTAGAACAAACAATAAAATTACAAGGCAATGCAAAGAATGAACAAAAAAAGAAAGCTGAATTATTAAGACAAATAGCAGAAGATTTAGGGAATTCGACAAAAATTAAAACCGTGTTTTCAAAGAGAAAAATTGAGATTATTTCACCGAAAGAAGGTTTTTTTAGCGTACCCATAATTGATCCGAAATTATCAATGCCAATTAAAACAACTGCAATAAAATTATCATCTATAACTTATTCACGGGCAAAACAAATAGAAAAAAAAATAGAAAAGATAGAAAAAGCAGAATTGAAGCTCCAGAATCAATTAGATAAATTAAAGAAAAAAACAAGTCAACAAAATGTCGATGAAATCAAACTAAAAGTAAAAGATAAGCCATTATGGTTTGAACGATATAGATGGTTCTTAACTTCCCAAAAAACATTAGTGATAGGAGGAAGAGATGCGCATTCAAATAATGCAATAATCCAAAAACACGTACAGGAAAATGATGCCATATTTCATGCAGATATAATAGGTTCTCCATTTTTTATTTTGAGAGAAGAAAACAAAGACCAATCATTATCGTATTCTGAAGTTGCTTGGGCTACAGCATCATTTAGTAGGGCTTGGCGAACACAGACGCCAGTAAGCGTATACTGGGTAAAACCAGATCAAGTAAAAAAATCAGCCACAAGTGGCACGTATTTACCTAAAGGTAGTTTTATGATAATTGGGAAAAAAAACATGATAAAAAAAATCAAGCTTGAAATTGCAGTAGGTGTAATAAAGATACAAGATAGATATACATTAATGAGTGGTCCTTTAGATGCTATAAAATCTAATTGCATAGCGTTTGTTGTATTAAAACCAGGTAAAATTAAAGCATCAGATATTGCAAAAAAAATAAAACAAGAAATTATTTCAATGTTAGAAAATCAAACAGCAAAAATTTATCAAGCAAAATCAATTGATGAATTTATAAAAGCATTACCAGCCGGAGGAGCTGAAATAATAAGGAAAGAAAAAGGTGATATAAATCAAAACAAATATAATTAATGGAAAAGTTTGGAATGGTTTAGAATTAAAAAAAGTCGGAATAGCAATTGAAAATGAACAAATTATAAAAGTAACTCATGAGGACAAACTACCAAATGCGGATAAAATTTTTAATGCAAAAAATAATTTAATTTTTCCGGGTTTTATTGATGTTCACACACATATGAGGGATTCTACACTGGAATATAAAGAAAATTTTTTCACAGGTACTAGTGCTGCAGTAGCAGGAGGATTTACAACAATATTAGATATGCCCAATACTGTACCGCCAATAACATCAGTAAAAGAACTCATTCATAGAAAATATACAGCTAAGAATACAATTCTATGCAATATAGGATTTTATTGTTCGCCATTAAATGGTAAAGATATAAAAGAATTGATTAGTGAAGGCGCTATTGGATTTAAAATATATTTACATAAACCATTTGAAAATCAAAATTTATCAAATAATAATATTATGGAGATCATGATAGAAATAAAGAAAAATAATTCGATATTATGTGTGCATGCAGAAGACTATTCGTTTTCTAATAATATAGAATCGACTAGTTCAAATAAAGCTGAAGTTTTTGCAATAAATAACATCATAGATTTAGTAAAACAGATAAATTGTAAGATTCATTTTGCGCATATATCAACTTATGAAGGTTTAGAAATTATTAAAAAACATAAAAATGAATTAGATATAAGTTGTGAGGCAACACCACATCACGCATTATTAGATAAAAATGACGTTTCAGATGATTTTGGATACTGTGAACCAAAATTAAAAGAAAAAAAGGATAAAGAATCAATTTTAAAAGGAATTATTGATGGAAGTATAGATATAATCTCTACTGATCATGCGCCACACACAATTGTAGAAAAGAAAAATTTGAAAAAACCTGGTTTTCCAGGACTCGAAACTGCAATACCTATTTTAATGGATCTGCATGATAAAAAAATAATTTCACTGAAACGAATATGTGAAACATTAATAGTAAATCCAATAAATAGATTCAATTTAAAAAGAATAGGTAAGATAATGCCAGGATACAAAGCAGATTTGGTAATTATAGATCCAACAAGAGTAAAAGTAATAGAAGCAAGCAGGTTTTTTTCCAAAGCTAAATACTCACCATTTGATGGTGAAAAATTTAAAGGAGTAATAATGTCAACGTTTGTAAATGGGCAATTAGTTTTCAATGATGGTCAAATTATTGCAAAACCAGGAATTGGCAATATTGTTCATCAATCAAGAGAATCTCTATAATTACTATAATTAATGGAAAGTGATTTAATTGAAAAATAAGAAAATATATTTTCCAACTTTTGGATCAGGTTTAGGACATGCAATAAGAACATCTGAAATAGCTAAAACACTATCAAAAAATCATACATATTATTTTAGTTCTTTTGGGGAAGGTTCGATTTATCTGAAAGAACAAGGATTAGAATGTCATAATGTAGCACCATTAGATGTTTCGTGGTCTACCAAAGGTGGCGTGTCTAATTTCAATACATTAATTAATTTACCAAAATCATTTTCAATATTTATCAAACATATAAATAACGAACGGAATAATATTAGAAAAAATAAACCCAACTTAATATTTAGTGATTCAAGATTATCTCCAATTATTGCTGCAAAAATGTGTGGAATTCCTTCTATCACTATTCTGAACCAAATACGGTTAATCCTATCAATTAAAGAAAGAAGAATCAGAATTATTGAACGTATAAATGGAGAAATGTTAGGAATTTTATGGAATTTATCCAATGAAATTCTGATTCCTGATTTACCACCGCCGTATTCTATTTGTTTAGAAAATGTCAATAAAATCTATTCGACAAGTAAAAAAATTGAATATATTGGGTTTTTATCAAATGTTCCAAAAGTTAACAATCAAGAACAAATAAAAAATATTTTAAAAATCAATAATAATAATCCAATTCTTTATATCCAAATTAGTGGACCAAAATCAAGCAGAAATAATGTGTATAAAAAAATCATGAATGTAATAAAATCAAACAATTTAAAATATAATCTAATTATTTCAAAAGGAATACCAGGAGGAAATACTCAGCCAAAAAAATCAAACAATGTAATTTTATTTGATTGGTGTCCATATCAAGAAATATTTCAAGTAGCGGATTGTATAATCACTAGAGGCGGTCATTCTACAATATCAAAAGCATTAACTATTGGAAAACCCATAATAAGCATTCCTATAATAAATCAAACCGAACAACTGCATAATGCAAAAAGAATAGAAGAATTAGGATTGGGAATTTACATTAATGAAAATAACCTGGAAAAAAAAATTCTAGTCGCAATTAATAATATTTTTTCAGATAACAACTATATCTCCAATGTAGAAGAATTCAGAAAGAGAGCAAATAATTATAATGCAATAAAAAAATGTCACGAGAAAATTGAAAAATACACTACATAAAATTAAATTAGTTATTTATTAATATTATTTGCAGAAAAGTTTTTTTCTAATTTAATAAATTCATCATGATTAACAAGTTCGTTAAACAAATCAAAAGTAATTAATTTATTTTCTAAACCAGTAGAAGTTTGTTTGTTCATAAGACTGGTAAATGTGTCAAAAATAGCTTTAGTGGAGGCATATAAAGAAGTAAGTGGAAATAAAATAATTTTAAATCCTAAGCGTTGTGCATCTTCCAAAGAGATTATTGGAGTTTGTCCTCCTTCAATTTGATTCAATAACAAAGGCATTTCAATCTTAGAATTAATTTCTTTCAAGTCATCTATTTGGTTTGGTGCTTCAATGAATAAAATATCTGCGCCAGCTTTTTGATATGTTTTTACACGTGCAATGGCATTATCCAAACCCTCTACTGCCAAACTATCTGTTCGACCAACAATTACAAGGTCAGAATGTTCAATGGTACGAGACTTTACTGCAGCCTTGATTTTACCTTCCATTTCTTCAATAGAAATTACATCTTTATTTTGCATATGGCCACATTTTTTTGGCCAAACTTGATCTTCAAGTATCAATCCAGCGGCACCAGATTTAATATAATCCTTTACAGTTCTCATTGTATTCAACGAATTTCCATAACCCGTATCTGCATCGGCAATAACCGGAACATCAACTGCATTACAAATGTTAGAAACTCGTTCTTTCATTTCAGAAAAACTAACAAGACCAATATCTGGAACGCCAAGTAAAGTTGCAGCAGTACCATAACCCGTATGAAATAGAATATTAAAACCAACTCTCTCCGCAATCTTGGCACTTAAGGCATCATAAATGCCAGGAACTAGAACTGTTTTTTCTTGTTTTAGAGTTTTTCGAAGTAATGTAGATTTATCCATATATATATAAAATTAATATAATCATTTTTATTTTGTACGATTTTAATTATCAGATTATTTTTTAATACTTTGAATTTATTTATTGTAATAATGTATAAAATTCGGGGCAATAATGAACGCTCAACTAATGGACCAAAATGGAGTTTAATATTTATCGGACTATCAATTATAACGTTTTTAATACAACTAATAGTAGGACCTGAGATTTGGATATATTTTGCATTTTTCCCAAAAGATGCAATGAATCCGCTATGGGCATTTCGATGGATCACTTCCATGTTTCTGCATGCAAACTTTGATCATCTATTTTCCAATATGATTGCGTTATTTTTCTTTGGAACTTTTCTTGAAAGATTACTGGGAAAATATAGATTTATCACCATTTACTTAAGTGCTGGAATAATAGGCAGTATTGGTTATTTGATAACTGCGTCCATTTCAGCAAACAATATACCTGCAATTGGAGCATCTGGCGCAGTGTATGGCCTATTAGGTACTTTAACAGTATTAGCTCCTTTCATGTCAGTTTATATCTGGGGAATATTACCAGTGCCGATGATTGTTCTTGCTGGAATTTATGCAGTAGTAGATATTACAGGATTTGCGCAACCTGATGGTATAGCACATGGAGCACATATAGCTGGAATGTTAGTAGGAATAGCATTTGGCCTATATCTAAAACCATTTTTTGGATTGCAAAAACGTAGAACTACATTTTAAATTTTTTATATTTCCTGTCACGCCAAATAAAATCATAACCTAAAGCAACCTTAACAGTACAATAAAATAGAGCAAAAAGTTGAATTAACGCAGATAATGGATGGAAAAAAACAAATATTTTGTTGGTGTGTAAAATATTTTTAAATTCTAAAAAATATGACAATAATATAAAAAATAAAATTAATGAACTAAAAATTAAATTTAAAGAATAAGACCCATAAAGATCATAAAAAAATAAACAATAAGGAATAATAAGGGTAATAAAACCAAAAATAATTACAGGAAAAGCAATTAAAATATTTGGCGCAACTATAGATCCTGACAGTGCACGTTGCATGGCATTAAAATTATGCTTAAAACCAATTCTAGAAAAAGACTTAAGATTATTTTTAGCTTCAAGAATTTTTATATTAAAACCAGATGTCTTAAGGATCTCCCCTAATGCTTTATCTTCAACAAATGAATGTTTAACTGTTTTATGTCCACCAATTTGTTCATAAACAGTGCGTTTGATGAGTATAAATCCACCAATCAAATATGCAATTGGATCTTTTTTGGAATTTAAACGAATAGGTGAATAAACTATGTATATCATAGAAATTAAAAACGGCATTATCACTTTACTCCAGAAATCTTGGCAGATTAGTTTTGGAAATAAAGTCAACACGTCAAGTTCATTTTTACGGAGATATGAAATTGAAGTTGAGATTGAGTTTGTTGAATGTTCTGTATCTGCATCTGTAAAAAGCAAATACTTTCCTGTTGAAAGTAGATAACCGTTATAACATGCCCAATTCTTTCCTACCCAATTTGGTTCTTGGTCATCTAACTCAACAATCTTGAATCGTGAATCATTTTTTACATATTTTTTTATTATATTACGAGTTTTATCTATCGAACAATCATCAACAATAATAAATTCAAGATTAGGATAATCTTGTTGCTGTAATGAAAATAGGCATTTTCCTAAATTGTTTTCTTCATTCCGTGCAGGAACTATTACAGAAACAGATGGCGAGTCTTCAGAAATATTTGAATTTGGCATTCCAATAGAATTCAGTTTGAATTCTGTAAATAATCGAGAAAAAAAAACTAAAAACCATCCTAATAACAAAAGTTGGCGTAAAAAGAGAGAATTAAGCAGGTTTTCCAAGAACATGATTATTACTATTCAGATGTATAACACTCAAATAATAAAATTTATTTATTGCCAATACATTACCATAGATTAGTGGTAATTAATGAGTGAAGAAAATATACCAATATCAGGCATAGCATGCGATATGACAGGGTCAATAACTGCCTTTGGTAAGGGAGCTGAAGAGTTATTTGGCTATACAAAAGATGAAGTGATTGGAAAGGGAAATGTTGGAATGTTCCATACTGAAGAAAATGTCAAAACACTAGTTCCAGTTCTTCTACAGACAGCTATAGAAAAGGGTGTGTGGGAAGATGAAGTAGAATTAGTAAGGAAAGACGGTTCACATTTCATCGCAAGATTAAATGTTAAATCATTAAAAGATGGAGATAAACCGATTGGATTCATGGGCACGACCCATTTTGTAAAAGATATTTAAAATTAGTAGCAGGCTTGTAATTTGAAACTGGGAGTATGGGCAAAGGAATTAAGAATACCATTTCTAAGCTTGCCTGTAATTTTTGTGCCGTTGGGAATAATGGTTGCATTATCTGATGGTTTTTTCAATCTTAGTTATGGAATACTAACTTTAATTGGAGTTTTATCGTTACATGCAAGTGTAAATGTACTAAATGATTATTTTGATTATAAGAGCGGTATAGATACAACAACAACACCAACACCATTTAGTGGAGGTAGTAGAGTATTACCTGAAAAATTGTTAACACCGAATGCTGTTTTAATTGCTGGTGTAGTTTTGTTGTTAATAGGATCATCCATTGGTTTATATTTCCTTAATGTATTTAATTTTGATAGAATTTTATTAGGAATAATTTTAATTTCTGTTTTTTCAGTAATATTATATTCACCATTACTTTCTAAATTTGCGTTAGGGGAATTATTTGTATTTTTAAATTTTGGGCCATTGTTATTCACAGGAATTTACTTTATTCAGAGCGGCGGATTAATAAATATAGAAGCAATTATAGTTGGATCAATAGTTGGATTGATGACAACCGGAATATTGTACATAAATCAATTTCCAGATACTGTAGCAGATAAATCAAAAGGAAGGCTTCATATTGTTGCTAGATTAGGAAAAAAGAGAGCAGTTAATTTATACAATTATATGATGGGGGCAAGTTATGTTATCATTATAGTAAGTGTTATAACACCCTTTATTATTGGAATAGGAATTCCACTAACGTGTATTATAGCATTATTAACGTTTTCTTTAACTCCAAAAGGCAACTTTCGGACAGCTTCTAAAATTTTAGGTAAAGATTATGAAAAAATAATGGAGTTAATTCCTGCAATGGGAAACACAGTAATGACAACACTACAAACAAGCATATTGTTATTAATTGGATATATAATTTGGTGGACTCTATCAATGTATTTCCCAGGTACTATTTCGTTAGTTCCAATTGCATCACCTGTAGCTTGATTAGATTTCAGCGTAAAAAAAAATAGAATAAACATTATATCAAACCAATATAATTCTTCTGTATGAAACAACATAAAGTAATCGCTGAAACCGATAGACTGCAATTTGAAGATAAATTAAATAAATATGCAGATGAAGGCTGGGAAATAATTCATTATGGAAATTCAGTAAGTATAGGAAAGACTAGTAGTAATAAAATAGTTTGTTTTAGTGCAGTATTGGAAAAAGAAAAAGCTAATGTAAAAAGAAAATCAAAATCTGATAAAAAAAAGATAACCGCAGCAAAGACTGATAAAAAGATTCCAACGCGATTTGAATAAATTATATCTCAATTGGCATATTAGAATTATTACTCCAATCTGCAAAAGATCTGTCATATATTTTAACATTTGAATAGCCACAAATCTTCAAAGCAAGAAAAGTATGAGAAGCACGTTCTCCTACCTGACAATAACATATTATTTCTTTATTTTGAAGTCCATAATTATCAAATATACTAGAAAGTTCTTCAGTAGTGTGAAATATATTACCGTCAACACCGATAGCCTTTTCCCATGGAAAGTGTTTAGAATTGGGAATTCTTCCAGCTTTTGGACCTGCCGCAATTAATCCCTGATATTCTTCTTTACTACGAGTATCAAGAATGATTGTATCTTGATCTTGAATTTTTGACAATACATAATCGCTATTTACACGAAAATTATCTGGATTTTCATTAGCAATAAAAGTAGTTTTACCAGGAGCATATACTTCAGTGGTAACAGGATAACCTAAATTAACCCATTTTGAATAACTTATATCAAGGAAGTTTACATTAGCACCATAAAATAAAAGGGTCCAAAAAAGCCTCGATGCGGTTGAACCACCTTTGTCACCATAAACAATAATTTTAGTATCATTATCAACACCATTTTCTCCCAATAGTTGTTCAATAGTTGTTTTATCAGCTATATCAAAAAATGGCGTATCAGGTGAAAAATCTAAGATTTTTTCATATGGTATTAGAACAGAATTGGGTAAATGACCATTGTTGTATTCACGAGGAGAACGAATATCAAAAAAAATCAAATGTTCATCATCAAGATGATCTTTGACCCATTCACTAGACACTAATATATTAGTCATAGTTACTTCTTCCTTAAATAAAATGTGAAAATATTTTCATGTTCGGCAACATCTAAAACATCATGTCCTTCTCGTTGTGCCCAAGATGGAATGTCATCTTTAGCTGCTTTATCTGTAGCTAAAATTTCAAGAATCTGGCCAGAATTCATTTTAGATATAATTTGTTTAGTCTTCAGTACAGGAACAGGACAAACAAGACCTTTAACATCTAACGATCTATCGATTTTCAATTTTCAACACCTAGTTAAACAGATTACTAGATTATATTGTGTTTAATTTCAATTTGAAAAACACCATCACCAATCTCGGTAGAACTAACAACCTCATTGCCCTCCTTTGAAGCAGCTGCAGGTATATTTAACGTAGAAGGTAAATGATCTATTGTAACTTTAAGAATGTCACCATCGTTCATTTTCTGCAGTTCTTTCATTGTAAAAATAACCGGCCAAGGACAAATCTGACCTTTTAAATCCAGTGTTTTTATGTTAGATTGTTTACTCAAATCAATTTTCATTCCCGGTTATATCCAAATCATCCAATAAAGCTTGCGATGCAATCATATCTTTAACATTCTTTCCAACACGAACATTGCCAGTACCTTTGCCAAGTATAGTACCTACAAGTCGAGGATCATATCCTTCTTTAGCTAAATCAGTCTTAATATTTCCAATAATATTAGAACTAGCAATTATAGCAACAGCTCCATTAGTCCCAGCAGTTGCATTATCCATTAAGAAATTTTCGGTAGCGTATTTGACAAATTCTGGATATTGCAAAGGTAAATTATCAAGAGATATATCCACATTTGCATTATCTGCATGTTCCTTGAAGATCATTATACCAGGACCTGAAAGGTCTCCAGTTGCTAGAATATGTTCTTGAACATTAAAGTCACTTCCAAAATCAGGGAGGTATTTATTAATAATTTTTGCGACTTTGAGATTAGGTTCACTCATAGTTTTAATAACTGAATCTTTAGCCTTCTGAACATCTTTAAGACCATATCCAGTAGCTTCAAGGTCTTTAAGAAAAGTGTCATCCGCTACACATGATAAGAATACGTTAATAGGAGCTAGATCACCAAATGGTCGCGTAACGAGAATTTTCATATCAGAATCCAACAAATCTAACTTAGTCGGAGGTTCTTTTTGTAATGAACCAAATAATGTAGCGCCAATTAGTAATTTACTACGTTTAGGAGATTCTGCGGGAATTAATTCAATATTATATTTAGTTGCAAAACTTGTCATATTTTTTAGAATTTGTGTTTCAATTTCTTGGTTTGGTGCATCTACAACTGGTAAAACTTTCAATTCTTCAAAACAACCCAATGTTATTAAATCATTGAGAGAATTCGATACTGCTACATTAGTTTGTTGTTCAGATGAAGGATCTGCAGTAGGATCAATAATTTGAATAGTATCATTATTTGATAAACAATAACCGTCTGTTTGACCTTCTTCATAAGAAATAAAATCAAAAAGTGCAAATTCGGCCTCTTTGTCTGGTGTTATTATAGAATGCCCTTTTCCAACAGAAAAATGAACATTTGATTTTGATATAGATGTATAAAGACTGATCAACAACGCTTCAAATTTTTCTTGTTTTTCAGCGTTTTTTTGAAAGACCTGGAGAAGTGAAATTGCACGTTTAGGATTAATTTTTTTTAAATCCTCAGTATCAATACTAGTAGAAAATGGATCATAAATTCTTCGATTAATTATAGGTCCATCTCCAACGAGGGGAAATATATCAGCATCTACTCTTGCGCCTAAAGAAATTCCCATTTGTTTTAGACTTGGTTTTATATTATGAAGAGTAGGATAAACAACTGAATTAAGATCTACCTTAACAGCACAACCTGCTACCCAACGCAACGGATCCATACCCATTTCTCTATACTTGGAAACATTATCCCAAAATTCTTGTCTAGTACTCATCTAATTACCGTAAATTAATCAATAGACGAAAACTATATAAATATAACGGCATTATATAACGCCATAAATGACAGCCAAAAATGTGAATAGAAGAGATTTCATTAAATATTTAGCCGGAGGCGTAGTAGGTATCGGAATTGGAGGTGCAGGTTATCTCTCCAACAGATCCCAAATAGCCCCATTAGAACAAGAATTAGAACAACTCAAACAAGAAAAAGGTGCTTTAGGCTATGTCTTTGGCGCCGAAGGTTCAATTGCTACAATTGATTTAGCGTTAGGTAAATTACTAGCTTCATCAGGACCTACTTGGATAGCAGAAGCAGGAAGAGTAGACTGGGCCAATCACTATCCAGATAAAAATGGAAATATTTGGGGGCTTGGAAGAGCTGGTGGAAAAGCTACGGTATATCAAGTAAATCCGTCAACAAATGAGAAGTTAACAGAAATACCATTAGAAGGAAGATGGAGATTTGCATTAGCAGAGACTGATGTAGATGGGAAATATGGATATTTTTTGAATCTATTAGTTGCTAAGAAATTTTCGGATGAGCAATTTAATGCGGCAAGGGAAGAATTTGAAATTCCATTTTCAGATGTAGACCCTTCAATAATCTATAAAGTTGATCTCCAGAGTGGAGAGATAGTAGGTGAACTCCCTGTACCAAAGTTTTGTTGTGATGTTGCAATAGGTCCAGATAACAAACTATGGACTACTAACCAACTAGAAAGTTTACTAACAGTAATTGATACGAATAGTTTCACTGTGGAAGAGCATTTAGCAACAGAGTATTCAGATTGGGGAGGAAGCATGATAACAATTTCTCCAAACAATGATTTGGCATTCATTGAAGTAAATTCAGCAGGAAATTGGTCAAATGTTGGTGGATTTAAGAATACAGATGCAGAAGAAATGGTTTGGGATATTAAAGCAAAAGAGGTAGTAAAAAGATTTCCATTGGTGGAAACACCACCAAGAACTAGCGAATTTACTCCTGATGGAAGATATGTGTTAGTTAGAACTGGACCAGCATCAATAGTATATGACACGGAAAGTCTCGAGGAAGTTACAAAGATTGAAATCGAAAATTCAGGTCATCCAGCGTTCAGTCCAGATAGTAGTCTTGCATATGTACCTAATGGAGGCAATAGTTCAATTGATGTCTTTGAAGTAGGTTCATTTAAAAAATTAGACAGTATAGCACTGCCACAAAGTCCATCAAAAATAGTTCCTGTGGATCTGAAACAGTTTTAAATAAATAATAAAGTAAATCAATAGTGGAAAAGTTGTCAAAGACTGGAAATAAGAAGTTCCTCATTAGAGCGGCTCTATTAACAGGTCTAGTAATAGGATTTTTGATTGGTGGAACTTTCATTTACCATTCGATATCAAATGAATCCAATACATATGAAGCGGTGATATTTAATACTATATCAGGAACAGTCACTATAGTTGATCCAATTAATTTTAATATTGTAACGGAAATACCATTAGAAATTAGCTCTGGTCAGTATGGTGCGCATTTCAATAGTAAACTTAACAAACTATATTTAATTCATCATGGACAATCTGAAATACTAGTATTAAATCCACAAACGCTAGAAATAAAATACAAGATCCCCATAGGTGAAAATATTCAACATGCAGGCATATTTGATGAAAAAGAAGAAGTGTTTTTTGTTGTTAGCAGAGATACGAATTCATTAATTTTACTGAATACGACTTCCGATAGAATAATTTCAGAAATAAGAGTACAGGAAGCACCTCACCATGTAGCACGTTATGATGATATAGCTGTTGTAACAAATACAAAATCTAGAACTTTATCATTTATTGATATTAATGAAGAAAAAGTTGTGAAGAATATCAGGTTGAAATCTGAACCTTTGATGATAGTTTCAGGCCATAATAATAAGAAAATCTTTATTGGGACGGCAGAAGTAGACGATAAAATACGAAAAATACCAGCTAGAATATTAGTATTAGATGATATTTTAGATAGAATTTTTGGTAGGGCAAATTTTCGTTTTGTAGAGCCCGGTGAGATAATATTAGAATCAACACCTCATGGATTAGCAGTGACAAAAGATGATAAGAATTTACTTGTCACCATACCTGAAATGAATAAATTATTAATAATTGATGTAAAAACACTAGAAATAATAAAGGAATTGGAAACAGGTAAATCTCCACATAATATCGATATAGATCCTGAAGGAAAATTTGCATATGTAACTAATAGTGGTGATGCTACCGTATCAATAATAGACATACAGAAAATGGAAATAGTAACAGTCTTGGAAACTGGAAATGGTCCTCATAATGTCCAGTTTTTTAATATAATGGGAGAATCAGGTAAAAGTGGTCCAAATACTGAAGCTAGGAAAGTAATAGGCGCTAATTTCAACTGTGGAGGATAATATAATTGATTGAATATTCAGGATTATTAAGTTTAATTTTAACGATTATAATTGGAATAGGATTTGGAGTATTATTACAAAAAGGAAGATTTTGTTTTACTAGTGCGTTAAGAGATTATGTAGCATTCAAAGATACTAGAGTACTGTATGGTCTATTAATTGGAATTATAACCATGATGTTAGGTACAAGCATAGCATATTCATTAGGAGTTTCAAATTCGCATTTTTGGATACCAAATTATGGATTAAGCAACATAATAGGTGGATTTGTATTCGGAATCGGAATGGTATATGGAGGAGGTTGTGCATCAGGTACACTGTATAGAGCAGGGGAAGGATACTTACACTACTGGTTACTGCTCATATCAGCATGTGCAGGTTATGTAATTTTTGCATCTTTATTTTCAATCTTTTTCTTTCCATATTTCTTCACTCCATTACAAATATTCGAAGGATTTAGCTTAATTGAAAGTTTAGGGCAAACATCAGTACTTGTTCCGATTTTGATCATACTATCATGTGTATTATATTTGAAAAAGAAACAACAATTGGGTTTAATTACAAATATATCAAAATTTAATATTTCATCTATTTCTATCAACAACCTACAATCAGCTTGGGATGCAAAAATTGTTGGTTTTGGAATGGGAATTTTTGCAACATTATGGTTTATAGTTTGGGGGACACTTAGTGTTACGGGTCCTCAAGCTAGATGGGTAGGTTTAACGTATAGCAATATAATTGGAATGGAAGCATTGCAAGAAAATATCTACTGGAATAATGTTGTTTTTTCAGGAGGAAATTTTTCCATAAGTCTAGATATGATAATGTTATTATTTTTAATTTTTGGTTCTTTTATATCTGCATATTTCAGTGGAGATTTTAAAATAAGAATGATTAAAAAGAATAGGGTGCAAAATGCAATAATAGGCGGCATGCTCATGGGTTTTGGATCTAGAATGGCTCCTGGTTGTAACATAAGTAATACATTCAGTGGTCTAGCTTTTCTTTCCGTGTCTGGATTTGTAACATCGTTAGGTCTAGTACTTGGAGTTTATATAGCAACACACTGGATGTTTAGAAAAGTTGGATGTGCGATTTAATGGTGAATGATTATGGTAACTGAAATAGAAATTTCTAATGAAGAAATCAAGCAATTAGAAAAAACGGCAAAAATAATCAATATGGATGGTGAAGTATGTCCTTATCCACAAATAGTAGCACGTGAACAAATTCAAAAAATCGAAAATGATGTAATTATTATAGAAACTGATCATGTAATGGCCACCAAAGCAGTGCCTCAATCAGTCATTGAATATATTTCAAAGTATAGTGTCTGGAAATCAGGATCAGGTCAATATAAAATAGTATTATGGAAGAAATGAACGGGCCCGGTGGGATTTGAACCCACGATCTTCGGCTTCGCAGGCTTGCGTGAATTATCTCGACGCCCTGATCCATGCTGAACTACGAGCCCAATATTTTTAATTCAACATTACAATAAAGCTTATCCTTCCGAAAACAAATATTTATGCAAGTCAATCATGAAAAAAAGAGACTACGTAAAACAAATTTTTTATGATTCTACAGGAATATCAACTACTAAAGATATTAAGCTTGTGTTAAAAGATGAAGATATTATATCAATATCAGCATTTTTATCAGGTGAGAAAATAAACAGTGAACCATATAATCCAGAAATTGATAGAATTTTTGAATCTTATTTACTAGAATTAAAAAAATCAATGGTAAAAGAAAACATTCCTGTTTTTATAAAAAAGAAATGGCCATCTGGAAAAGAATTCGCTGTCGCAATAACTCATGACGCAGATAGAATATCAGTAGATATAGAACATTTCAATAAAGTAAAAGATAGATTTACTGAAGAAGTAATTCAGGCATTTTTTCAAAAAGATGAGGATCCATATTGGAATATTGAAAGGATTGCAGAAATGGAAAAAGAATTTGGATTTAGGTCTTCATTCTATTTACTGCTTAGTGAATATAAAATTGATAGTAAATTAGAAACATTTAGGAGATTGATAGACGAAGGGTGGGAAATTGCATTACATGGAGGTTTCAACACTCATAACAATAAGAATGAATTATTAAAAGAATTAGAATTATTTAGGAATTATTTTGGTAATAAATCTGAAGGGATAAGAGAACATTATTTGAAATTCGATCCGGAAAAGAGTTGGGATATAATGAATCAACTTCAATTAAAGTATGATACAACATGGGGATTCAATGAAAATCCAGGTTTTAAAGCATCTATTTCCTTGCCGTTCAATCCCCCAAATTTAGAATGGGAATGTTTTAACATATTAGAAATACCTCTGGTTCTAATGGATACTTCATTATGGGGATACATGAATTTAGATGAAAAGCAAGGATTAGAATTAATAAGAAAAATGATGAATGTGGTAAAAAATACTGGAGGATTATTCACGATTTTATGGCATCAAGAAGCATTATTGATGAAAAAAGGACGGATATATATAGAAATATTGAAAATGCTATCAAATGAAGAATGTTTTGTTGGAAATGCAGCATCTATATGTAAATGGTGGATGTCAAGAAAGAATACAACGGCAAAAATGAAAAAGCAGGGAGATGAATGGATTTGTTCTATAAGAAATGCACCAGAATCAATGGTCGTAGAAGTACATCATAAAAATGTGGAAAATTTAAAAATAGAAGGTAAAGGAACAATTAATAAAAAAAATAACAGAATGGTAGAAGTGGAAGTTATGGGAGAATGCGATATAATTGTCAGAGAATAACCATTATAAAATATTAGTTACAGGAGCAGGAGGAATAGGTGGAGTAAATTTTGTAAGTGCGTTAAGAATAACTAATTCCAATTATAATATTATAGGTACTGATTTCAATAGATTTTATTTAGAATTTCCTCAACTTGATTCAAAATACAATACGCCTAGACATTCAGAACCAAAATTTTTACAAATAATTAAAAATATAATAGAGAAAAATAAAATTCAATTTTTACATCCAAGTCCTCATTCTGAGGCAAGTATTATTGCCAAGAATATAGAACAAATAAAGACATCGACGTATTTACCAAATTATAGCATTATAATTAGAGACAAATTAGAAACTCAGAAAATATTAGAAAAAGAATCAATGCCTGTAGCAAAAACTGAAATTGTTTCTTCATTAGATGAGATTAAAAGTAAGAAAGAGCGTTTTACGGATAATAAAGTATGGGTAAGAATGAAAAGCGGAGCTGGTGGAAAATTAAGCTTATTATGTAAAAATGAAATCGAAGTAGAGAATTGGATAGAATTATGGGTTAACAGAGGGATTGCAGAATATTCAGATTTTATTATTCAAGAATATTTACCTGGGAGAAATATAGCACACGATAGTTTGTGGTTTAAAGGTAAATTTATTGCATCGTATGCTAGAGAAAGATTAGAATATCCATTCAAACATATATCGCCGTCTGGAATAACAGGGACACCGACAGTATCTAGAATAATAATAAGTGAACAAGTGAATGAGATTTCTAATAAAGCAATTTTAGCAATTGATCCGAAACCTCATGGAAGTTACGCAGTGGATTTGAAAGGAGATAAAAACAATAACCCAATTGTCACTGAAATTGATTCGGGTAAATTTCACACTACAACACCTGTATGGGGAATTGTATCAGACAAATTAAAACTAGATTCTAAAAAGAATTTAGCAGATTATTATTGTAAAATTGGAATGGGTGTAATTAAACCAGAGAACTTAGGAAGTAATATCTATCCAGAAAACCTTTATTTGCTTAGGCATATAGATACTGGAACTTGGATTTGGAAAGAAGATGGATACAAGGTAAAAATACTGTGATTGAACTGGTTATTTTTGATTTAGATGGTACATTAGTGAGATTACCAGTAAGATATGATTTACTTAGAAACAAATTAAAAGAAAAATTCAATATAGAGGGAGAATTTTTCATTATACCAACAATATTATCAAAAACAAAAGGAAATGATGAGTTAAAAAAAGAAGCGTTTGAATTTATTTGTAACGAAGAGTGCAATGCAATAAATGAATTAGAAATTTATGAAGGAGTAATCAAGATAATAAAAGAGCTTCATTCAAAAGATAAGAAGATTGCGTTAGTTACACTTCAATGCGAAAGAGCTGCAACAACAATTCTCGAAATAATAGGAATAAGAGATTTATTTTCAAATATATTTACAAGAGACAACTATACTAATCGTTATGAACAAATAATCAACACAATGAATAAAATTGAGATCAAATCAAATCAAACTTTAATGATTGGAGATAGAATTAATGATTTTGAATCCGCGAAAAAAGCAGGTTGTGAATCAATAATTATAAGAAGAGGAAAGATGAAAACAGACACGAATATTGGGTTTGATCATGAAATGAAATACGTGAAAGACGATATAGAATTAAAAAGAGAAATATCAAATTTACTATAAAGAACGATAATTGTTTTCTAAATTCCATTGAATTGTTTTAGACAAGCCATCTTCAAGTTTAGTTTTAGGATAAAAGGATAGTAGTTTTTTAGCCTTATTGATATTGGGTAATCGGCGTAATGGGTCATTCTCAGGAAGAGGTAAATAAGTAATTTTTGATTTACTATTTGTTAATTTGATTATCATTTTTGCCAAATCAATAATTCGAGTTTCCTTTGGATTTCCAAGATTGAATATTTCTCCTTTTGTGGTCTTCATGAACAGAGAACGCAATAGACCATCAATCATATCAGTAATATAACAAAACGATCGAGTTTGTTTGCCGCGACCCCAAATGGTAAGGTTTTTGTGATTTACAGATTGTAAGATAAATCTAGATAATGCTCTGCCATAATTACCATCACCACGAAGTCTTGGTCCATAAGTATTAAACAATCGAACAATACGCATATCTAAACCATATGTTCGATAATAAGCCATAGATAGAGATTCGCATAATCTTTTACTTTCATCATAACATGATCTAGGTCCAGAAGGATTTACATTTCCAAAATAACTTTCAGGAGTAGGGAAAACAGTAGCTTCACCATAAACTTCAGAAGTAGATGTAAAAAGAAGTTTAGAATCAGCTCTGCGTGCTAATTCTAAAATTTGTTTTGTTCCATCAGTATTTACATTAATAGTTTTAAGTGGATTCTTGAGATAGTCATCTGGAGATGGCCTACTAGCTAAGTGAAAAATATAATCAGGTTTTAGGTTCAAAGATTTTTTGGTGATATCAATCTTTTTAAAAATAAAAGATTTATTCGTACGTAGATGTTTAATATTTTCCGCACGGCCAGATGAAAGGTTATCAACACAATAGACTTTTGCATTTTTTGCCAATAATATCTCGCATAACCAACTACCTAAAAATCCTGCGCCGCCAGTAATTAAAAATTCTTTATTAGAAATACGAAATTTTTTGCTATTTTGAATTAGAAGAGTTATATCAGATTCTGCAATAATAGACATTATATCAACCTTTTATCAGAAAGTTTTTTTGATAATTTTTGAGCGCGCCAGTAATTTTCTGAAGTACCTATATCAAAATGTAACGAAGATCTATGAATTTGGAATCCCTTTATATCAAAATCTAAATCAATCATTTTTTGAATTGCATCAGTTAATTGTATTTCATTGCCTTTTCCAGGTTTAATTTTTTTGAGAATATTAAAAATCTCATAATGAAAAGAATTAACAGGCATTATAGCGAGATTAGAAATAAATTTCTTTGGTTTTTCAATAGCACGAGTAATATTATAAAATTTTCCAATTCGTTGCCCCAATATAACGCCATATGGTTTAGGGTCTATAACTTTTTGTAGAGCAATTACACCATCTGCACTAGTTGACATACACAAAGAGATATGTGTGTTATTTGGTGAAATGATCAGAGTATCACCTGCATGAACTAAAAACTGTTCTTTACCGACGAAAGATGCAGCAAGTGAAACAGCATGACCATAACCAAGAGGTTTAGTTTGAGAAATAAAAGTTATAGTTGATTTTTCGATTTTTTTATAAAATTCTTTAAAGTCAGAAATAGCTGCAGTTTTTTGAATTGATGATAAATGAGTTAAAAATGAATAATCGGGAGAAAAATAATCCTCAATAATTCTTTTGTTCTTCCCTACAATAAAACAAAAATCTCTAATTCCAGAGGAAAAAAGTTGTTCAAATATTAATTGAATAATAGGTTTTAGTAACAATTCTCCATTTTGTCTAGAAGAAAAGAGTGGAAGCATTTCCTTAGGTTGAGTCTTAGTAATAGGTAATAATCTAGTGCCTTGACCGGCTACAGGAATAACAGCTTTTTTTATCAATTGTCTTCTCACTAAGTTATTCTTATAATCCATTTATTTCAATGTATCATCAGAAATAGTATGGAATATGACGTGTCTATAATTGGTCTTGGATATGTAGGGTTGTCAACGGGTATTTGCTTTGCAAATAGAGGAATAAAAGTACTTGGTATAGACATAGATCAAAAAAAAATACAAAAAATAAGAAAGGGAAAATCACCAATCTTTGAAAAAAACATGTCTATATTATTAAAAAAGGTAGTAAAAAACGGGAAGCTAAGGGTTCAATCAAATTATGACGACATTTTCAAATCAAAAATAATTTTCCTAGCAGTAGGAACTCCAAGTAATATTGATGGTTCAATAAATTTGAAGTATATTAAAACAGCAATCAAAAATATAGGGTTATCAATTAAAAAAAGTAATGAATATTTTTTAATTGTTATTAAAAGCACTGTAATTCCAAATACCTCCGAAAAAATTATAAAAGACTTGGAAAGACATTCAGGGAAAATATGTGGTACTGATTTTGGAATAATTGTTAATCCAGAATTCTTACAAGAGGGCAAAGCAGTCCAAGATACACTATATCCTGATAGAATCATAATTGGACATTCGTCACAAAAAGATAAAAAAATAATTATGAAATTATATAAAAAAATATATCGAAAAGTTCCACCGGTGGTGTACACCAATCTAAATAACGCTGAATTAATTAAATATTCAACGAGTACATTTTTAGCGTTAAAAATCAGTTACATTAATTACATAGCTCGATTGGCAGAAAATATTCCTGGAGGTGACATTGTAGAAATAAAAACTGCAATGAGTCTAGATAAACGGATATCTGAATCTTTTCTAAATGCAGGTTTAGGATTTGGTGGTTCGTGTTTTCCTAAAGATATTCGTGCAATTAAATCTTTTAGTAAAGATAATGGAATAAATTCAGATATTTTAAAATCAATTATTGAAATAAATCGTACACAACCACTTAGAGTAATTACAATGGTGAAAAAGAAATTGGGGAATGTGCAAAAAAAGAACATATCCATATTAGGATTATCTTTTAAACCAGGTACTGATGATATGCGAGATGCTGTTTCCATAATCATAATTAAAAAACTTGTTGCGCTCAAGGCAAAAATAAAGGTTTACGATCCCATAGCAATCGATAATGCAAAAAGGATTTTTGGAAATTCTATCCAATATTCGAAAAATCCAGTTGAATGTATTAAAAATACCGATTGTTGTATTTTAGTAACTGAATGGAGTGAATTTAAGAATCTGAAACCTAAAGATTTTGTAAAACAAATGAACAGGCCTTTGCTTATAGATGGTCGTAGATTGTATGAAAAGTCAATTTTTAAGAATTATTTGGAATATAATGCTATTGGGCTGAGTTAATCTAATTAACATGTTCTATGTAATATTAGTGTAAAATGAAAGATGAGAAAAGAATCAAATCATATTTGAACAAAAGAAGTAAAAAACCATATAATAATGTAAAAGCTAGTATATTAAAAAAAATCTCAAATCCAACATCAGAACCATATGAAATAGAAATTGATACTCCTGAATTTACTTTTTTTGGAGCAAAAAATCAGCCAGATTATGGGACAATCAATATCAAAATGATTCCATCAGTCAAAGTTATTGAATTAAAATCTTTTAAGATTTATTTACAGCAATTTAGAAATTTGGTGTTATCATATGAAAGAGTTATCAACGTGATATATGATGATTTAGTGAAAACATACAAACCAAATAGATTGATAATAACGATAGAATTTAATCGTAGAGGTGGAATTTTATCGAGATTAACAATTGATTCATTTGAACGTGAGCTCTTTTTTGAAAGAAAGCCAAAGATTTAGAATAATTAAAACGATAAAGGATGTAAGTTGTTCTTCCTGCCCACTACGTGAAGATCCAAGTTATAAGAATTCATTGCCTTGTTCATTAAGAGTTACTTTGGATACTAATACAAGTTTCATCAGAGTATTATGTGGTTATTGTGATTTTAAATCAAAAATGTATTATAAGGATCTACTGTCGATAAACGGTATATTAGAGAAACACAAAAAAGTAAAAGTAGTTTAATTATAAATGACAGAATTTTTATAAATGAGAATAAAATATTCCAAATTAATAGTTTAATATTTATAATTAGAACATACAATTTTGTTAACTCTTAAGATTCATATATAATGATTAGTTTGTAAATCTCAATGAAAAATTATCTAATTATAGGAGGAGCAGGTTTCTTAGGTTCACATCTAGTAAAAACATTAATTNATAANCAANCAAAAATCACTGTATCAGATATAATNGGTCCTGAATATGTAAGCAAAATCAANCAACATATGAATAANATAAATTACATTTGGAAAAGTACTGAAGATTTGAAAGANCANGATTTANNAGGAATTNATTGTGTTNTATTTTTAGCTGCTCAAGCAGATGTTCCTCTAGTTCTATCATCACCTAAATATTCATTTTATAGTAACATATCTGGTTTAATTAATGTATTAGAANTATTANGANTAAAAAAGAATATTCATNTAATNTATATGAGTAGTAANAATGTNTANGGNAANGCAGAAAAANTACCTNTAGATGAAGAACANCCATTAAAACCAACTGATCCATATGGTGCAAGTAAAGCAGCGGCAGATATAATATGTCAAAGTTATTCTACAGCATTTGAATTACCAATAACTGTAATAAGAAGTAGTGGTTTATTTGGACCAAAATCAAGATTACAACAAGTTATTCCAATATTNATCAAACAGGCACTTTCTAATTCTCAAATAACNATAGAGGGAGATGGTAGTCAATCAACAGATTTTAATTATGTACAAAATCTTGTTGATGCAATTATATCAATATCTGAATCAGACATTCATGGTGTTTATAATGTAGCATATGGAAAAGAATATTCAATAAAAGAAATAGCTGATATGATATTGAAAAAAACAAATAGTAAATCATCAATTAAAAGTTTACCGTGGAGATCAGGAGAAAAAGGAATGAAATTATCATTGTCCATTGATAAAGCTAGAAATGATTTTGGTTATTCACCTTCTGTTTCATTTGAGGATGGAATAGATCGAACAATAGATTGGGTGAAAAATATTAATGGTAATTAAAGTAATTGATGTAAAGGAATCGTTTGTAGATAAACGAGGTAAAATAACAAATATTTTAGAGAAGTCAATAACTAGTGTTGTAATAATAACATGTAAGAAAGGATCTATCAGGGCAAATCATTATCATAAAAAAGACTCTCATTGGTCTTATATGATAAAGGGAAAAATGGAATATTACGAAGAGAAGAATAGAAAAATTGAAAAAGCTCTTGTAAAAACNGGGCAAATGGTATATAGCGCTCCAGGAGTACCGCATGCAATGAAATTCGTCGAAACTTCAGTGTTTTTAGCATTAACAACTCAAAAAAGACTCAAAGGCAAATATGAAAAAGATACAATTCCTTATGAAATAATATGACATTGAAAAAGAAAAAAATCATTTTAACCGGTGCTTCCAGTGGAATTGGATTAGAACTGTTAAGATATTTAATCAATAATGGTGCAGATGTATTTGCTGCATCACGACGACAAAAAGGTATTCTTGCGGAAGATGAAAAAAAATGCCAATTTGAGATAATTGATTTGACTAATGAAGATAAAGTAAAACAATATGTTAATAGAATTATAAGTAGTGCAGGAAAAATAGATATTTTAATTAATAATGCAGGAGTGGCACAAGATTTGTCATTATTAGAAGATTTAGAGTATGAAAAATTTCAAGCAGTGATAAAAGACAATGTAATGACTACTTTCAATATGATAAAATATATACTTCCCATAATGAAAAAACAAAATTCAGGTATAATAATTAATGTATCATCAAGATCGGGAAGGAGAGGAGTNCCTAGGTTATCAGCATATTGCTCGGCAAAATTTGCAGTTAGAGGATTAACTGAATCAGTTGCAAAAGAGGTAGAAAATAANAATATTAAATGTATATCAATTTCGCCAGGTGGTGTCAATACTGACATGCGAAGAANATTATTTGGTGATAAAGATGCNGTANAACAACAGCCGACCTCACGAATAATCGACATCNTAGTAAAAATATTAAGTGAGAAAATTCAAGTGCCAAACGGAGCTGATGTATTGATTGTAAAAGACAAAAAGCCCGTAATCAAGGTACCTGAATCATGAAATGCAGATCGTGTAAGAGTGAAGAGTTAAGGGATTTTTTATCTTTAAATAATCAACCACCTGCAAACGCTTTCTTAAAGAGAGAAGATTTTAATAATGAAAGAATATATCCGCTTGAACTAACTTTTTGCAGTAAATGTCTATTAATACAATTAACTGATCAGAGTTTTGTTGAACGAGACAATTTATTTTTGAATTATGCATATGCGTCATCAATATCAGGAGGACTTAGAAATCATTTTAATGAATTCGCACATAAACTAAAAGAATCGTTTCCAAATGCAGAATCAGTGGTAGATATAGGTTCAAATGATGGAATATTACTTAAACCGTTACTAGAGATAGGCTTTAGTGCAATAGGAATTGAACCTGCTACTAATCTAGCATCAATTGCAAACAAGAACGGACTAGATACAATATGTAGTTATTTCGATAGAAAAACAGTAAACAAGATGATTAATAAAACAGGCAATGTAGACATAATAACAGCATCCAACGTATTTGCGCATTTGGAAAATTATCATGAGTTTATCGAAAATGTGAAATTACTGTTAAATGAAAAGGGGATATTCATATTTGAAGTACAATACTTTGCAGATATGCTAAAGGAACTTACTTTTGACAATATATACCATGAACATGTAATGTACTATACTGTACATTCACTTGTGAATCTCTTTCAAATGCATAAAATGAATATAGTTGATATAGAAAAAATACCAACACATGGAGGTTCAATCAGAGTATACGTGTCAAAGGATTCTAGACCCAATCAGAATGTACTTAGTTTGCTTCAAGAAGAAAGATCAGACCAAATTGGCAATTTTCAAATTATGGAAGAATTCAGTCAAAAATTAGAAATAAATATACAAGAAATTAACAATTTGGTTAATAAAATCTGTAATGAAAATAAAACTATTTTTGGATATGGAGCACCTGCGAAATCTAGCACTATAATTAATTCCATTGGCCTGAACAACAAACATATTGAACTAATAATTGAAGATTCGCCTTTAAAGCAGGGTTTGTTTACTCCTGGAAGTCATATTCCAATAACAAGTCCTGATATATTACTTAAAAGAAAACCAGATTATTTGATGATTTTTGCATGGAATTATGCAGATGAGATAATAAAGAAAGTAGAAGAAAAATACTCAAAGATAAATTATATAATTCCAATGCCAGAATTAAAAATAATAAAAAACAAAGACTAATAAAAGTATCACTTCTCTTAATGAAAATCGATTCTTAATATTAAACTTAATATGCGAGAAATAAAATATATAATTCTAATGGAACTGTCAAAAGTTCAAATATTATTGAAAAAGAAATTACATGCGAGAAATATTTTCTTAATAGTATTTTTATTTAATCTGCTATTTTATTTGTTTTGTTTACAATATGGATTGACTGTATTTGATTTTTCAAGAGATGCAAATACAGATGGGGCTGCATATTATAAAATTGCTTTAGATCCATTTTCTGATCCTCCAGTAGACTCTGGTTTTAGATATGCCACCTTCCTTTATCCTGTATTGACATATTTCATAGCGCAAGGAGATGCAAATTTAACTGCAATTTCAATGGAAGTAATTAATATAATTTTCTTTTCTGCAAGTGTGGCTATTTTTTACAAAATAGTAAAAGTTGAAGGATATGGAATTTCAACAATTTTTTATGCCTTCAGTCCAATAATGCTTATTTCGACTCATGGTGCAATGAACGAACCACTTTTCTTTTTTCTCATTTTTACATCATATCTACTTTTTCGGGAAAACAAATTTGGCAAGAGTAGTGTGTTTCTATCACTTGCATGTGTAACTAGACCTGATTTTGTAGTGTTTACATTTCCTTTCTTTATAATGGAAAAAAAAGATAATTGGATGAAATATTTTATGATTCCATTAGCAACCATTAGTATTCATGGACTTTATTTGGTTTCAAGATTTGGTTTAGAGCATTTTCTACGATTTACGTCAGGAATCGGTTCAGGAATTGCACATAGTATGTTAGGAATTCCATTTTATACTTTCTTTCAGAATAGATTTTTTGGAGGTGTTGATACACCCATGATAACTGGTTATAATTTAATTGTAAATGAGATAATAACTTGGAGTGTATTCATTGCAGTAGTAATGTCGATTATTGTTTTAATAAAAAATCGAGAAGATAAATTTAGTCTATATCTATTAATCTTTAGTGCAATTGTTCAGCCTGCATATTCTTATTTTGCAGGATATTTCAGACTAGTTTCATTAGCCCCAAGCATATATAAAATGCCAACAGTAATTTTCAAAAATAATTCATTATTAATTTTTTCAATAATTTATGCAATTTGTGGTATAATTCTACTTGTCGCATGGTTCATTTAGTGCACTACCAAAATATTTTCATATAAGATCAAGTATTTTTTACAATGTATTTTGTTATGAATTCCATTGATAATTTTCTAAAATCTTGATCAATTATCAAGAGAATTGAAAAATATAAGAAAGCACCCAATGCTATAATACCAATGACTGGAAATATAAAATCAATTATATTGGGATTATAATTTATACGAGGTGTTAGAGATAACACTACAAATGACATTATTAAAGAGGAAAAGCAAGTCGTCATTATAGTCTTATAGGGAAAACGCGTTCCTGTATTGACGTGAATAAAATTCCATTTTATTATTACAAGAGGAATATGTGTTATAAAAAACAAGGTAGCCCATATCATGGTCAAATCATAGCTCAATTCATTTCGCGTTATTAATATTACTGAGGAGGACAACAGAATCAAGTAAATGAAGCGAAATATGCCATCTATTGTGGGTAATTTTACTAGAAAACTATTTTTTAGAACATTAAATCGTGTTTCTCCATATTTATCAACATCATCTATCCCAGTTAAAATCAAATTAAAAACGTGGGAAATAGTGTAAAAGAATATACCGACGGAAAGTATTTGTAAAGTGATTTCTGCCTGAACATATAATGGATTAAGAATATAAAGAAGAGGTTTTGCCATTGTTATACAGCCTGCAATTAATGGAATAGTAAAAAACAAAATTAATTTCAATGTCGATTCTATATCATTTTTATTACCGCCTTGTAGTAATTTAGTACGTAAGGCAATAGCAAATTGTTGTGTATTAAAAAGAATTATAGCAAAGACATAAGCACTTTTAAAATATGCAACAGTTTCTGTACTTTTTGTAAGTAGAGTTATTAAAACAACATCCAAAGTTAGGAGTTTATTTGAAATATCTGTAAAGAGAGGAACCCAAGCAGATTTGAACCATTTTTTAATATTATCACGATGTAATTTTTTAAGAAATTGGTTTTTCACCATTACTGCAAGAAATAGAATCTGAATCGAAGTGGCAATTAAAACAGTGATAAAAGCTCCTGCGAGTCCTAAGTTAGTTTGAGAAATCAATATATACGCTACTAGTATTTTGACTGTTTCCATCAAAAATGACGAATAACCAATAGCTTCAACCTTATTCCCATGAGCAGTGGTTTTAACTGAAGTAAACATGTATGCAATTGGAACCTGACAAGTAGCAAGTAAAACTATTTGGATAGGCAGTGATATATCAGGGAGAATAAATGTCAGTATACACAAAAAGATAGCTATTCCAAATAACGATAAGACTGCATTTATAATGAAACTTGTTGTGGCTATTCTTTGTCCACGAGCTACGTTACGAAATGACCAGTAGCTTGGAATTATTGCAGGAATTAATGCGTAACCAATTACAGATGCTATTACTTGCCAAGATCCAAATTCTTGGATTGTTAAATTACGTGTGATTATTATGATAAATAAAAATCCAGTAATGAGATTGAAGAGTGATGATAGATAACCAACCATTCCTGCATAAGCGATCCTTACTTTACTCAATTTGTATCCTAATCAAACCATTCTTTTTTGACAGGTTTTAATTCAAGAGTAGATTCATCCAAAATTTTGAACTGTTGTTCAATAATATCCAGTTCTGGACGTCGTGGTTGTCTTTTTGTAAGTAATGCGGCGTACCACATTTGACTTTTTACAAATTGGTTCCAATTTAATGCTGCATGATGCAGTACTACAATATCAGTTTCAATTACTTTCCCAAGTATTCCAGTAATAGGTTCACGACCAAAATATGGTTTTAATTTTTCTTTACCAATAAGATGTTTGACTACTCTTTTCAGAAATGATCCGGCAGGATTGGGAAATCGTAAAGAAGATGTAGATCTTACTAGATATGTATTGTAAGCTATTGTTGAATATTTTTCAGGATGATCAGTACGATAATATTCTTTACTTTTCCATAGCCAAAATTTTTTGAATTTGTACATTCCAACATCTAATGTATTCACCAATTGTTGAATTTGATTTTTTAAACGGGGTTCAAAAGTTTCGTCTGCGTCCATAAACAAGATCCAATCTGCATTACGCTGTTGAGACATTTTTAATAAGAGATTCATGTCGTTCCACTCGATTCTTGGTTCTTCTTGATTCTGAAAATGTTTAGCGATAACATTGGAGTTCTGGTTAACTATTTTAATGGTTTCTTGGGATACTATTCCTGAACCAACTACCACAATTTCGTCAACAATTGATGCAAGATTATCGAGACTTTTAGGCAGTATCCAAGAACAATTTCCTCCAACTTGCATCGCCCCAACTATTTTCAAGAAAATTTACACTCACTCAAGTATTGTTGATAGTTGTGAAAGTTGTCATATAAGAATATATGTTCAAACAAAAAAAATTATCAATAGCAGATGCTATTATAAAAATAAAAAAAAAAGGTGGAGCGCGTTAAACGCGCTACCTTGGTTATTTAAGGATATTTCCTCTAACTATTACGACTATTTGTAGTATGACTGAAATAGCTGCAAGAACTGCGGCTATCATGGCCATTGAAGCGGCTTGTGAAGAACCCTCTGCTGCTGATTTTGTGCTACTTGCAATTCCATCAACTGCATTTTCTATATTGTCTTCTGCTGCGCCAACGTCATCCGATACTGCTGCTTGAGCTCCTGAGACTGCTGATTTAATGTCTGCTGCTGCAGCATTCAATGCACTACTAATTTGACCGAGGTTTGCACCTGCTGCAGGAAGTGATATTCCATTAACAGCGTTTTGTACATTACCAAGTCGGTCATCAAGTGCGTCAACATCTCGTGCTACATTGTTAATTGCATTTTCAAGTGGTGCAAGATTAGCAGGTGCGGCTCCTGGTGCTGCGGGTGGGATATTAACTTCAATCTCATCCGCGACTTGGAACGTCGCAACGCCTGCGTTTGAACCACTATTTGATGATGCGCTTACAAGCACGGCATAGGTGCCTACTCCTCCACTAACAGTGTACGAACAACGATTTAGACCAGTTGAAACGCGATTACATGTACTTCGTATATTTTCAGAACCACCTGGTCCATTTACTTGTACAATTTGTAATGTTACGTCTCGTAGTACGCCATCATCGGTTGTTACTACATAGATCGATACTGAATCACCAGAGTTGTATGTTCCAGAGACAGATACTGATACAGATAGCCCTGTGCTAGCTGCTACTGCTGCAGGTGCTGCAGGTGCCGGAGCGGGTGCTGCGGCTGCAGATTCGGTAAATGTCACAGTAATCTCTGTGTCATCTCCACTAGAACCTGTGGCAGTTACAGTATAACTTCCGAATGGGAACGTAGTAGTTGCGGCTGAAGGGAATCTCAACAATGTTGCTGAGAAAGCTCCATTCGCATCAGCTGAAGTTTGTCCAACTCCTACTTGTGCTCCATTTGGATTTGCTATTTTGAACGTTATGTCCTCATCTGGTGCTGCTGTACCTGTAACAGTCAACTGATCGCCAGGATTAAATTCATCCTGACCAGCGGCGAGTGTTACGGCTGCAAAAGCAACGGGTGCTGCTGCAATCAACAGTACTGACAGTACTAATGCTAGAGTTACGTCTTTTCCAGAACTATTCTGGAAAAAATAGAGGGGGGAGGGCAATTAATGCTCCTCTCCTAGCCAACAGTGAAGCTTGTGCTCTTCACTGGTGATAGTGCTACAGCCGATGTTAGGCTGTCCCATACGTATACTTCTGCTGTGTATGTTCCTGCTGAATCAGGTAACCAAGACATTCCTGGTGTCTGTGATTCGTCTACTGCAAGTTCAATGTCTCTTACCCAACCTAAGTTGACGATTTCGCCGTCAGCATTCTTGATTTGTACCAAGAATGTTATTGTGTGAGCTACGTCATCATCATTGGTAATTGATGCCTGTATAATGAGGATATCTCCTACATTTGGACTTACTATCAAATTACCTGATGTGTCAACTATTTCTGGATCTCCAGCTGGTACTTGCTCTGTCTTTGACAGGGCTTGGCCTACTTTTGCAGTTGCGTATATGTAACATTTCTTCGAGTCATCACAGAGTGTGTCTGTGTACTTGATAGTTAATGTATCGCCGACTGATGCAGATACTTGTGCTCCACTAGGTACGCCCTTGGTGGTTGCAATTAGTTCTACTTGGCCTGTGAATACATCGGTATCAGCTCCAGTTTCTTGGAGTGTGATAGTAGTTCCGACTTCCCAGCTTTCAGTACTTGCTTTGACTGTGATTGATTGCTTGGTATCTGGACTTGTGTTTGCGTCAAGGTCAGTTACTGAAATCGTTGCGAATTCAGCGACTAAGTAATTGACTTTATCAAGTGATACTGCTCCAGCTTCTGTCTTGATGTTCAACGTGGCTGATATAACTTGGATTACTCCAGCAGCGTCCTTAGTATCAGTATAGTAGAAGTATACTATATCTGTACCATTGACATGTAGAGTGCCATCTTCGTTAGTTGGCGATCCAGTTGATCTTGCCATCGTAATAGCGAACCAGTATGTACCTGTCGAAGTAGTTCCGTTGGATGCATAGGGTTTCTCTACGTCATCAGTTCCATTGGAAACTATCTTTGTCATTTGCATACTACTTGCTGCAGTTGTCATCAAATCAGGGTCAGTAAGCTTGATATAGACCTTACCATCTGGACCTGATGCATCACCTGGTGTTAGTTCAAGAGTGGTGGTTGTTGATGTCACCGTAACTGCATGTGTTGCAGATGCTCTTGCTAGACCAGCTCCAGAATAGAAGCTGTTAGATGTTGCATTGTCTCTGATTCTGAATCTGAGGTATGAATTAGCCGCCAAAGTTGAGGCAAATGGTGATTTACCTGGTTCTAAGGTGATATTCTTGGCAAATACGCCTGTGTTTACGCCAGTTTCAGTTAAGGCTACAGTCAAGTTATATTGTGCTGTATCTGTTTCTGATGGTTTGTCCTGCTTGTTTGTACCAATTATCAACATGTAGAGTTTATCTTTCACTGCTACATCACGGTTATAATCAGGTTCTGTAGCGGTTACTTCCAAAACATCGCCTAATTTACCAGTGGTTATATTAGCTGAGATAGTTGCATCATGTGCTGTGATATCAAGACAGGAGCTAACTCCTTTCTTGGCCGCGTTACCAGTTATTACTCCTGCTCCACTATGAGCTGTTGTAATATTGCTAGTTGCAGCACCATCTTGCCATTCAGCACAGATTGATCCTCCAATCATGTCTTTCATTGTATCTAATGCATAGTACAATTGAGTTGGTTTAGAATAGTTCATAACTGTAGGTATATCAGCGTTAGCATTACCCCAGTTGATTCCCATCTTAAACGTGAATACTCCAGTATCTACGCCAGTTTCTTGTGCAGTTACATTATACCAGGATAGGTATCCTAATGCGGCTGAAGCAATTGTAATTGTACTACCGCCTCGTGTATTACCAACAACTTTACCAGTTCCGTTCAATATACGGAGTCGTAATGTTGCATTATCCTTGGCATTAGCATTTGTGTTCTTGTCAGAATCTGTTAGTGTTATAGTTGCATTAACTCTACTTTGGTTACGTGCAAGACCTGTTGATGCGTGATCTACAGTTATTGGAAAGTCCGTACGATCCCATGCAAGTGTACCAATAGTACCACCAATTGTAATAGTGATATTTGTTGTAGTTGCATCAAATTGATCTTTAACTGAAACAACAAGTTTGTCACCTGCAGTGAGTCCTAATGGACCTGTTCCACCACGAACATCGAGGCTTGTCCTCAATGATGCTAATGTAACAGTGAGTTCCCAAATACCTGTATCTTTATCGGTCTCAGTAATGAGGCCAGAGGCGTTTGTCAAGTCATGATAACCGTTTGTACCATTAATCTTTGTAATGGTAAAGTTAGCTACCTTCTTTCTATTGACAACAGTTCCATGGTATATACCAGGTATATCGCTATCACCACCCATACAGACACATCTACCTACTGTATTCGTAGCATTGAATAACAGTTGTTCTGCAGTAGCTGACGCATCATTAGAATCTGGATCCTCATATGTGATCTTGAAACTAGTTGCGCTTTCATCTATCGATGTGACAGAAGTTGTTACAGTTGCTGCAGTTGTGACAAAGGTTAGTGAAAGTGAACGCACTGCTGCCGTATGTTGGTCAGTGTACGTAACATCAATAACTGTGCTCTTTGCCTGAGACGGATCAATTGTACATGTCAGTCTACTGTATGTAGTACTGAAACTACAACCAGAGGTGTATGTACCAATTGTCGCTCTAACAGTAAATGTGAAACTACTTGAATTAACTGCGCTTTCCTTAGCCGTTACGGTTATAGGAGAACTGTCGTTAATTTCTGCATAAACAGTTGCAATAGTGTCTTTTACAGTTGCATCACTATTCTGATCAAAGTCTTCCATAGTGAACGTGACATCGTCACTAAAGCTCAATGTGGTTGCACTTGCCGTTAATGTGCTAGATGTTTCTTTAATCGTGAAGGTTACTGAAGTTGCATTGGTACAGTGCCCGTTACTATTGCTAGAGCTTCCTCTTGCAGTAGTACACGACGTAGCGTTGTACTCGTTACCCGTATTTGGATAAGTCTTCATAGAGATCTTAAATTTATCTCCATTTGACCAAAGTGATTTCAGCGTACTACCATCGCGCACCAATTTATTTGTCTTAAGTGCGGCTGCTGATGTAACGACCGTTGCGTGAGAACTGTCGTTAACATGAAGGTTACTCATGTTAAACTTATCACTTCCTACGGATAGATCAAATATACCTGTGTTAATACCTGTTTCTGTAAAGTTCAATTGCCAATTGGATGAGCCATCAGATTGACAGCCTTTTCCTGTGGATCTTACTATACCTTGAATGGTACATGAATAAAGTAGAGTCTTATTGACAAGGTTTGCCAATGTTGTATTTGAAGAACTAGATATACTTAGTCGTAAGCTTTCTGAATTGTTACTTACACTAAAGTGATCTTTCTTGGTAGGGTCATTATTCCTATCCATATGAGTTACTCTAAGATTGAGTAGCTCTTGAGGGGTAATTTCAGTTTTCCCATTATTATCTAATACTGGCTTGGTCTCTTTGTAAAGCAAAGTAGCGCTGACATCTTTTGAAGTTCCTGTTGAATCTGACGCATCTTTGTACGTGATTGTTATTGTGTGTCCTCTTGTTATGTTAAACATGTGAATCATTGGGTCATTTGCAATGCTGTGAGTTGTTGATAACTTTGTTGCTGAACCACCATCATATGAGTGGTTTGCATAAGTTCGTGTGGAAGGTACACCTTGATCCAAGTGGAAGTTTTCAATGTGCGAACGTGCACATGAACCCTGCGTTAGACCGTTTGCACCAGAACCTGCTGCTGCGTGTCCTGGATGATACCTTGCGTGAGATGCATTGTTAGATTTGTCGCTCGCGGTAAGATTTGCTCGGTACATTACATTAGATATACTGCATGTCTGTGCAACATATAATGCGTCCGTAGCATATGCATTCCATGAGCCACCGAGTGATTGTGTTGAATTAATGTAGTAAACACCTGAAGTGTTTGTCCATGTTATTATAGGACCAATATTGTAGGTATCTTTTACCGCTGCAACATTGATGTCAGGATCATTTACAGTGATCTGCACTGTCATGTTTCCGAACATTTGTCCTTGAGAGAGTGTGAGTGTTCCTGTGTTAGCTGCTGCTGCTTGAGGTGCCATACCGACTCCTGCAAACAAGAGCATGCTAGCTGCTAGTAAGAATGTTACTGTCGCTGCTTTGAATTGCTTTGAGAAAAGCCATTCTGAGTTAAAATTATAGTTCATACTATATACTCCTTAAACGAAGTTGACTTGTTTTGCTATATAAGACTTATGGATGAATGGTTCAGTTAGAGCCTGTTTTCATACGCAAACTAAATTTAAGTGCTAAATCACTTCTATTTAATATTTTTGCACTAAAAAAAGGTTGTTGAATTATCAAAAACCATAATTATCCGGTAGTTATGTAGATAAAAAGACTATAATTGACCTGTTTATGAATTCGAGCTGTAAGAAATTCCAATTAAATAAATAAAAGATTCAAATGTAAGTAAAAAATAAAAAAATAAAGTAACTATCATAATATAATTTTTGTCAATTTTTTTTAATACGCTAAAAATACTCTCAAAACAATAAATTTTTAACAATTTAGAAAAAATTTCTCAGAATAACAAAAAAAATCAATAGAAATAATTTAGCAGAGCCATATATCAAAATAAACAATCAAGATCAATAATCAATCACCATGCAATAACATGCTAGAATATGTGAGAATATGTAAAAATATGTGAGAATATGCGAATAACATGTGATATCATACGATTCAAAATAATATGAAAAATAGATATTATTATCTATAAACAAGCTTTGTTATAATACGTAAAACTTGCCACTGTGGTAAAACTTCTAGTATTACTGATAATCCTTGTTTGAATTAATAAATAAAACTTCTTATCTTGAAACTTTTAGAATAAAACAATAAATAAATTAAATCGTAGTAAAAATTAATAGAATATTGAAATCCTTAATTAATTTATTTTATATAACAAGAATGTGAATATAATTCTAACAAAAACTCAGTGGAATTAAAATAAAAATGAGCATTAGTATTATAACTCCCGTACATACACCCGTACATGGAAAATTTAAAAAATATTATAATATGATAGAAGAGATTGGAAAAAATCTAAATGAACAAACGTTAAAACCAAAAGAATGGATTTTAATTTGCGATAAAAATTCTGAATGGGTTAAAGAACTAAATCTTCCTTATTTTTCTAATATTTTAATTGCAAAAAAAAATAACATTTCATTAAAAAGAAACATTGCACTTGATAATGCAAATGGTGATTTTATATTATTCCTTGACTCGGATCAAATTCCATCAAATAAAAAATTACTTGAAGAATGTTTAATCAAAACAAAAAGCGGTTATGATTTATTACTTATACCTGAAAAATTTTCATTTACAGGTTCATATCTTAAGAAATCATACCACCATTTACGTTCATTGTATTGGTTACATTCAAAAGAAGGCATTCCTAGATTCTATAAACGAAGCATTGTTGGTAACAACAGATTTGATCAACAAAAACTTCATTTCGAAGATCAAGCACTTTATGAAAAAATTAGAGTAGGAAAAAATGAAGGAAAGACGAATGGTTTTTTAATTCATGATGAAGATTTTGAAATGAAATCAAATTTGCGTAAAGTAAGAATAGGATATCAACAAAGTAAAAAACATAATATTGGTTCATCTTTCAGATTAAAATTTAAAACAATCATTAAAGAAACACCTGTTCAATATTTACCAGGAGTTTTATTCATATTATTTAGCAGAGCAACAGCACGAAGAATTTTACCAGTTGAAAATGATACTGCAATTTAATAAGTCAAGTTATATACTAATCAAAAGATTTTTAATTTAATGCAAGAAAAAACAGTAAAAGAATCTTCCATTACATCTTCACATTTAATGTTAATGGAACATGCAGGTAATTTTTTGTTTAATAAAAATAATCCAATTGGGCTAGTACATGGGGGGATAATAATGAAATTAATGGATGAAGTTGCAGGAATGGTAGCGAGTAAACATTGTAGAAGACCAATAGTTACAGTTTTAATTGATAATATGTATTTTTTTGCACCGATATATATCGGAAACAAAGTAATTCTGAAATCATCAATTAACTATGTTGGAAGAACATCATTAGAAGTAGGAGTAAGAATTGAAGCTGAAGATTTGAAAACTGGAAAAATAACTCATACAAATACATGTTATCTTGTTGTAGTGGCAATTGATGACGTTGGTCGTCCTACACCAGTTCCTAGAATTAAACCGGAATCAGATGAAGAAAAAAGAAGATACAAAGAAGCTGAACTAAGAAATAAAATAAGAATAGATGAAAGAAAAAAATAGTTTATTCCATCTCATCATCAATTACATTTTTAATAGAAGTTAAATCCGCTTTGACTTCTAAAGGTTTTTTTAAGAAATTAGTAACAACATCAGGATCCTTTAAACCGTTTCCGGTTGCAATGCAAACGACTTCATCATCAGATGATATTATCCCTTTACGAATTAATTTTTTTAATGCCGCTATGGGAGAAGCACTAGCAGGTTCTACGAATATACCCTCAAGTTTGGCCAAATTCATTTGTCCTTCAAGTATTTCTTTGTCACTAACTCGTTCTGCATAGCCTTTCGAATCGTAAATAGCACGGAGTGCTTTTTTTGAACTAGCAGGGGCACCTATTCGAATTGCAGTAGCAATAGTATCTGGTTTCAATATTTTAGTCGCTTCCATTTTTTTGGCTTTAAAAGCAGAAACTACGGGTGAAGAACCTTCTGCCTGAACACCAATCATTCTTGGTAATTTATCAATAAGTCCTAGTTCTAAGAATTCTCTCATTCCTTTCCAAATAGCACTAATATTACCTGCATTCCCAATAGGAACAATTATACAATCAGGAACGTGACCCAATTGGTCTATAATTTCAAAAGCTAAGGTTTTTTGACCTTCAATTCTAAAAGGATTAATTGAATTTACTAAATAAATATCAGGGAAATTAGCCGATAATTCCATAATAACTTCAAGACATTTATCAAAATTCGATTCAATTTGAATAACTTTAGCTCCGCAAACCATAGCTTGAGAAAGTTTTCCATATGCCACTTTGCCCGTAGGAATTAGAACTATACGTTTCATGCCACCACGTGCACCATAAGCAGCAAGTGAAGCAGAAGTATTTCCAGTGGAAGCACAAGCAATAATGGAAGCCCCCAAACTCTTGGCCTTTGTAACAGTAATTGACATTCCACGATCCTTAAAGGAACCAGTAGGATTATCGCCTTCATTTTTAACATATAAATTCTTAATGTTAATGAAACTTGAAAATTTATTCAAACGATGAAGTCGAGTTCCGCCCTCTGATAAAGTAACTCTATCAATGTTTGTATCAATTGGCAATAACGGTTGATATTTCCAAACACTTAATGGAATGTTTTTCCAAGTAGAATCCAATTTATTTCCGATTTTATCCAAATCATAAACTACTTCTAACAAATCATTACATTTTTCACATAAATAAATTATTTTATCAATATCGTATGTATATGAACAATTTATACATTTTAACAACATTATTTAATCACTCTAGCTCCTTTACCAATTTTGGTCATAAGTAATGAGGAATTATAACCTGCAGATTTAAAACCAGATTTAATTATTTTTTTAATTTTATTTTGTACAAGTTGATTTGTATTTACAAAGACAATAACAGAAGGACCTGCACCACTTATTGCCATACCAAGTCCACCAGATTTTAAAACTTGCGCTTTAATTTTTTTATAATTAGGTATCATAGATACTCTTGCCGGTTCTACAATTGAATCATGCATAGATGCGCCAATAATATTTTCATCTCTCTTTGAAAAACCAGCAACCATCATTGCAGCATTAGAAATATTAATAACGGCATCTGAAAACTTTACACTTTTTGGTAATAATTTTCTTGCCAACCCTGTTTTTTTTGGCGGTGTATTTATTTTAGGAATTCCAATACATACACGTAAATTTTTAGGAGGAGAAAAAGAAGCTATATTAATTTTAGGAAAAGAAGAAACAACAACAAAACCGCCAAACAATGAACCAGCTACATTATCTGAGTGTGCAACACCAGCAGAAGCAATTTCACCACTTGCAGCAAATTTTAAAAGTTCATGTTTAGATAAATTCAAAGAAAACATTTTGTTTAAACCAACTGCAACTGCAGATGCGGTTGCAGCACTACTACCTAGTCCTTTACCAGGCGGTACACCTTTTTTTATACCTAGTGTTACATTAGGCAAATTGAATTCTTTAATTATATTTAATGCAACCAAGCCTCCTGTATTTTCATTAGGTTGGGTTGGAATATTTTTAGTTTGACTAATATTTTTAATAATTACATCAGGCTTAGAATTCAAGCTAATTTTGACAGTGTCAAAAATATCATCTAATGCGATGGCAAAACAATCAAAACCGGAACCCAAATTTGCACTTGATGCAGGTCCAATTGCCGTAACATTTTTAATTCTTTTTTTCATCTGCTTCAGTGAAATTATGTAAAATTACATAATAAGGCATTCTAATAGAATAAAATTAATACAAAGTGAATTCAATATTATGTTTAAGTTAATGTAAATAACTTGTTAAATATGCAAAAGGAGTGCGAGTATAATTGAGAACAATATTAATTGGACTTGGAACTATTGGAAAAAGTTTTTGTCAATTATTACTTAATCGTAAACAAGATCTTCTGTCAGACTATGGACTAGATCCAACAATTGTTGCGGCGGCAGATTCAAAAGGCGTGGCAATAAATGAAAAAGGAATAAAAATTAACGATATAATTAATATAAAAGAAGCTGGCAAATCAATTTCAGAACTATCAATAGGTAACAAAGATAAAACAGCAATAGAATTAATTGAAGAAGTTGATGCCGAACTTTTGGTTGAAGCGACGCCTACAAATATACAAAACGGTGAACCGTCAAACAGTCTACTTGATATTGCAATAAAAACTAAAAAAAATATCATAACTGCAAATAAAGGACCATTGGCAATTGCATTTTCTTCTTTAATTGAAAAAGCAAATTACAATAATGTAATTTTAAAATACAGTGCAGCAGTAGGAGGAGGTACACCAATTCTAGAATTTGGAAGAAAATGTCTTGAAGCAGACAGAATACTTGAAATAAATGCAATTTTAAATGGGACTACAAATTATATTTTAACAGAAATGGATAATCGTGGATTAAGTTTTAATGATGCGTTAAATGAAGCGAAAAAATTGGGTTATGCTGAATCAGATCCAACATTGGATGTGGATGGATTTGATGCAGCCGCAAAATTGGTGATAATGGGAAATTTATTATTAAACAAAGATTTGGTATTAAATGACTTATCTGTGAAAGGTATAAGGGATATAACACAAAAAGATATTTCTAAAGCAAAAGGTAATGGAAATACGATTAAATTGATTGCAAGTATAAACAAGTCGGCAAAAGTGAGTCCAATAGAGATTTCAAGAGAGGATCCAATGTGTGTAAAAGGTGCATTAAATTCTGTTAAATTTACAACGGAATTTGCAGGTGAGGAAATTATTATTGGTAAAGGTGCAGGAGGTATGGAAACAGCTAGTGCAATTATTAGAGATTTGGTAGAAATTAAACAGAATATGAGGGTTTAAATTGAAAATAGTAATAAAATTTGGCGGTACGTCGGTGGGAAATGGAAAAAGGATAAATAAAGTTTGTGATTTTGTAAGCAAATTAAATGAAAAAAATCAAATTATTGTTGTATCTTCTGCTTTACACTCAACTACTGATGAATTAGTTAAATTAGCAGAAAGTGCAAAGAAAGGAAAAATGGAATTAGAGGTTTTTGATATTATAACACAACGACACAAAAAAACAGCTAGTGAGATTATTCATGATAAAAAAATTCAAAATGAATTATTGGAATCTATATCAGTATTACTTGAAGAGTTGGAAAAAACAGTCAATGGAGTAATAACGGTTAAAGAATTAAGTAATAAAACATTAGATAAAATTCTTTCATTTGGAGAAAGATTAGCTGTTCTTATAATATCAGCAAAGTTAAGAGATGCAGGTATAGAATCAAAATCTTTCACAGGAGGAGAAATTGGAATTATGACTGATGAAAACTTTGGTAATGCATCACCATTGGTAAAAGTTACTCAACATAACATAAAGAAGAATTTATCAGGATTAGAGAAAACAGTACCGGTAATAACAGGATTTATTGGCGTTACACAACAAGGGGAAATATCAACAATAGGTCGTGGTGGATCAGATTATACAGCATCTTTAATCGGAATGTGTTTTGACGTAGATGAAATATGGATAATGACAGATGTGAATGGATTATTAACAGCAAATCCAAAAATCTATCCAAATGCAAAAACAATTCCACAATTATCATATAATGAAGCAACAGAAATGGCAATAATGGGTTCGAAAGGAATGCACCCGAGAGCATTGGAACCTGCCAAACTAGCTAATATTCCAGTTAGAATAAAGAACACATTCGATCCAGAAGGTCCGAGTACTTTGATAAATGAAGAGGTAAATGTAAAGAAAGATGAAATAACAAAAGCAATCACAATAATAAATAATCTAGCAATGGTTACTGTATCTGGAATGAACATGGTAGGCAACATTGGTACTGCAGGTGAAATATTTGGTATATTAGGACGAAATAATGTCAATATAATAATGATTTCTCAAAGCATTTCAGAAGCAAATATAACATTTCTCATCAAACAAAATGAATTACAAAAGGCAGTTAGTGTTCTTCAAGTCGGATTACTAGGAAAAAGTAGTGTTAATAATATTCATTCTGATGATGAAGTGGCAGTAATAGGAATTATAGGAGCTGGTATGAAGGGAACTCACGGCGTAGCTACAAAATTATTTAGTGCAATTTCAAGTAAGAATATAAATGTAAAGATGATTGCACAGGGTTCATCAGAACAAAATATTTCTTTCGTAGTTAAAGAATCAGATTGTAAATTGGCTACAGAAGCTATCCATAAACAATTTAACATGGACAAATAAAGTGAAAATTATGTATAAAACAATAATCATAGGTGCAACTGGAATAGTTGGACAACAATGCATTACAGCATTACAGAATCATCCGTGGTTTGAAATAACCGGTCTTGCAGCATCAAAGAATTCAGCGGGTAAAAGATATATTGATGCAATCAAAAATCAAAATGGTTCTATTCAATGGTTTTGTAAAGAACAATCCAAGACAGAAATAAATAATATGATTGTTGAAGATGGAGATCTAGTAAATCCAGAAAAATTTGATGTTGCATTTTCAGCATTAGAAACTAATGCAGCACAAAGAATTGAACCACGATTTGCAAAATTTATTCCAGTATTAAGTACAGCATCTGCATTTAGGTATGAAAAAGATGTTCCTATACTTGTTCCCGGTGTAAATAATGAACATATACAAATATTACATGAGCAAAAGAAACGAGGTTGGAGCGGGTTTATATCACCGCAAGCAAATTGTACAACTACAGGATTAGCTTTTACTCTTAAACCCATTCAAGATAAATTTGGAATAGAATCAGTAATTATGACATCATTACAGGCAGTATCAGGTGCTGGAAGAAGTCCAGGTATAGCAGTATTAGATTTAGTAGATAATATAATTCCATATATTCCACAAGAAGAAGAAAAAGTATCAATTGAAGCGTTAAAAATTTTGGGGCAAAAATCTGGAGAAGTTATTCAAAATGCTTCGTTTAAAGTGTCTTCAACATGTACTAGAGTAAACGTTCTTGATGGTCATACAGAATCTGTTTTAGTAATAACATCGAATAAGGCCGAAGTCGATGAAATAAAAGAGGCGATGAAATCTTTTTCAGATTGTTTATCAGATATGGATCTTCCATCGGCTCCTAATCAATTACTAACAATTATGGATGATCCATTTAGACCACAGCCAAGATTAGATAGAGATTCGGAAGGAGGAATGACTACTTCCATTGGTCGAATTAGAAAAGATGAAGTTTTTCCTAATGGTATTAAATATGTCCTTGTTTCACATAATACACGTATGGGTGCTGCTAAAGGCACTGTATTAATGGCTGAAATTCTAGTCAAAGAAAAAATGATTCATTAATAGAATTTTAAGATTTTTCGTTTTTGCTTATATATTTTATAAAATTAATAGAAGTGTTGAAAAATAATGGTTAAATTTGATGAATTGGACCTAAAAATTCTATCAGAGTTAGTAAATGATGCGAATATTTCAGTTCCAAAACTAAGTGAAAAAATCGAGATAAATGTGTCAGTTGTATATAGTAGAATTAAAAGGCTTATCAATCAAGGGTTAATTAAGAAATTTACCTTAGAAATTAATGAGAGTTTACTAGGGTATCCAATAAGAGCAATTGTTGGATGTAATATCAATTCAAAACAAAGGGATAAGATTTTACAACGAATAACAAATTTACAAGAAGCGCGTGAAATTGTTGAAATTACTGGCAGATTCGATCTGCTTATTTTGTTAAGTGCAAAATCCTTAGATGATCTACATTTATTGGTATCGAAAAAAGTGGCGCAAATAGATGGTCTTACTCATACTGAAACTTTTATTGAGATGAAAAGACAAAAGTTACCTTATGTTTCAACGATGAATATTGATAGTAAGGACATGAGGTAATAAAGAATTGGAATTGGACCCATTAGGGAGGTTCAATGATCTTAGTATTAAAAATAAAATACCAAAAAGTATTTTCAATAAAATTATAAAAAGAATGCAATATGTAGAAGAAGGAGCAAAGAGAATAGAATTAATTTCTGGAATTAAATATCCACAATATTATATTGAACCAATTTTACCAATTGAAAAAACAAGTCTGGAAGTAGGAAAAACTGGTATTTTGTTTGCAAGAACCATACCAACTACAATAACGATACCAAATACAACCAGACAAAGTATAGCAATAATAGTCCAGTTATCAGCGGCTTTAATTGCATTTGGCAATAAAGGCACAATTCATGGAATTTTAGCACATGAATTTTTGCATTACATTGAACATGTTAGGCGATTCACAACAAAAAATATCATATCTGATGAAATTGCAAATACAATATTTGAATCACAATATGCTGATGCGGAAAGACTCTATAGTCCAAATTTAATTTTTAAGGATAAAAGTAAAGGACCAGCATTAATTAAACTCATGAGAAAGAAATTTCCAAATCATACGGTAGAAGCAAAATTAATTAATAAAACACGAGAATTATGGATGAATAAAGGATTACCATACACTAAAATTAATCCAAGTGCAAATATAGCCGGGTTTAATTTTGTTACAATGACAAACACTATATTTGACCCAATGGTAAAACAAAGAATTAATGAGATTGAAAATATTGTCAAAAATAAAAACAAAAAATGAATTAACTGAAGAAGAAGAAAAAAAACTAGTTTTAAAAACTCTGAAAAAAAGAACTAAAGGTCTAAAAATAGAGGGCGTTTGTATATATGGATCAAGAATTTCTGGATACGCAAAGTCTCATAGTGATTATGATCTAATTGTTGTAATTAATAATTATCAACAAAGAATAAGATATCAATATATTTTTGATCAAATTGAAATTTCTGCAATATTTGTAGATAGTAATGCATTACAAAATGATGCAAAAAATGGCGAGCTTGGTGAATTTGTAATAGGAAGGTTGTTAAATCCATATGAACCCTTGATAAATGATGACTTTTTCTATAAAATTGAATATGAATACAAACGCAGAGTAATTATAGAAACTATTGATGAATTACATTCAGAATATTCATTCCTAATTCAATTTATTCTTATTCCTATCGATTATTTTCTGTTCAAAAGACTGAGACAAAGAATCAGCATATACCCACCTGTGAAATACAGTTATACAATGACTTATGGAGGTAATCAAAAGAATATGAATATGAAAAAAAGTTTGAAATTATTTAAAGTGTGTTTGAAAGAATTGCATACATCAGGAAAAATCGTTTATGATAATAAATTTGTTCGTTTAAAAGTAAAAAAGAAAAATAGTAAGAAGATCTATTTCCAATTTAGGTATCTCTCTAGAATGTTAAGACATTATTATATACATATTCTTGCGGGTCGAGTTAAACCAGGAATTATACAAAAAGAACTCTTATCTAAAATTAGACGAAATAAAGAAATAAATCAAAAATTAGAACATTTGAACAAACCAAAAAAATTACTAGTGATAAAATAAAATTAATAAATCAGGTTGTTTTTGAAACATGTTTAAAATCAGCATATCCACATTTGCCACATGTTAATCTATCAGAATGTTCGGCTAAGAATACTCCTTTACCGCAGCGAGGACATTCATTACGGAGTCTAGTTATTTTTGAATCTTTAATTTGATAAAATTTATAAATTTGTGGACTAAATCTAGGTTTTCTTTTTTGTCGTTTAGGTCGTACAACTTTAGCAACAGGTTGTTCGGTTTCCTCTTCAGAGGCTACCTTATTTTCTTCAGGGGTTTCAGTTTTTTCTTCAGACAATCCAATCACATTTCATTAATTATTCTTTTGGAGGTATTTTTTTCTCAGGTTTAGATTCGGTTGGTGTTTTCTCAGGTTTAGATTCGGTTGGTGTTTTCTCAGGTTTAGATTCGGTTGGTGTTTTCTCAGG
>PAVW01000016.1 GCA_002713205.1 Nitrososphaerota archaeon | reverse complement strand
GCTGATTTAATATCATCCTTCTCTGGTTCTGCTGATTTAATATCATCCTTCTCTGGTTCTGCTGATTTAATATCATCCTTCTCTGGTTCTGTTGCTTGTTTTTGCTCATCAATTTTATCTGATTTGAACTCTTCAACAAATGAAATTTTCTTCAAATTATCAATATATTTCATTAATTCATTTGATAATGCTTTTTTTATTATTTGAAGCCCATCCATTAGAAAATATTCTTCTGGAATTATGATTGTTGTTGTTGAATCTTCAACTGTAATATCAATCTTTTCTTTTCCTTGTGGGATTCTTCGATCTACTAATGATTGTATTTTTTCCATTTTATTTTCTAGTTTTTTTATAATTGTAAAATTATATTCTAATGTTTTTCCTGCATAACGATGATTGAAATCCATTTGAACTCGTCCTGATCCTATAAATCTAACAATTCCAATTCTTCCATCAATATCAATTTCTGAACCGATTTCAAGTTTATCGACCTTATCTCCAAACTTTCTAATTGGCATTAATCTTATTTTTGAAGGATCTCTGTTACCGAATCCCTTTTCAGGTGGAATGTCTACTTGTGTATTCTTTTCTATTTCAGTCTCACTTAAAATATCATCTAAACCTTTTAGCACCCATCCTTCGCCAATCGCTATTAATTTTGGTTTATAAGTGTAATCTGGATCCTCTTTATCTAGTTTTTTAGCCTCTTCTAGTATTGTTGTTTCTATAAGATTTCCTGTATCTTTAACTTTTGCAGTAAAATCTAATAATATTAAATCTCCCTTTTCCATGGCTATTTATTTTATTTCCGAGTATTTGAATAATTTCTCGAATATACGAAATTATATTGTAAAAAACAAATTCAGTTATTTTAAGAAAGGGTTATGTATCTGTGAATTCATTTACAATATTAAAAATGTCGACCCATTCTAACTTTGGTACGTTTCAAAAACTCATTATGCTTCCTGGACCCACAAATGTTCCTATTGAAGTGACTGAGGCTATGATTTCTCCTAGTATAGGACATCGTACTAGTGATTTTAGTTCTCTTATGGATAAAGTTGTTCGTAAAGGTAATATTCTATTTGAATGCGATGAAAATATTGTTATTCTTACTGCTTCAGGTACTGCAGCTGTAGAAGCTAGCATTACCAATATACTTAGAAAAGGTGATAAAGCTATAGTCACTGTTTGTGGAGAATTTGGCAGTCGTGTTTCTGAACAAATATCCGGTGTTGGGGCTTCTCCAATTCAACTTATTGCAGATTATGGAGATTATCCGTCATTGTCTGATCTTGAACGTGCGTTAGAAACAAATCCTGATACAAAGGCAGTTTACATTGTTACTAATGAGACCTCTTCTGGTGCAATGTGTCATTGGCTCAAAGAAGCCGGTGATTTGACATCAAAACACGGTGCGTTCTTAATTGCTGATGCAGTTTCAAATTGGGGTGCTGATAAAATGCCTCTTCGTGATTACAATATTGATTTTATAGCTACTTGCAGCCAAAAATCTATTGCTGCACCTCCTGGCCTTGCATTGATTTCTATTAGTACTAAATACAAAGATCAAATTTTCAAGGACACACAAAAACTTCATTTTCTTAATTTACCTCGTTATATTAACTTCTTTGATAAAAAATCACAAACGCCGTTTACTCCTGCGTTACCATTGTATTTTGCTTTAGACAAAGCTTTTGATTTAATGTTAGATGAAGGAATGGATAATAGATATCTTAGACATGGATATTGTGGTAAAGCATTTTATGATGCTTTTGAAGCAATGGGCTTGAAACTCTTTGGTGTACAAGAAGTCCGTTCTAATACTGTGATTTCTGTAGCTTATCCTGATGGAATTAAAGACAAAGATTTTCGTAGTTCTCTAGAAACACAATATGGTGTAGTTGTAGCTGGCGGATTTGGTGATTATGTAGGTAAATTGTTCAGAGTTGGCAGTCTAGGTATGGTTAATCAATATCATGTTCTTACTACAATTTCTGCTATTGGAAATAACCTTAGGCGTCTTGGTTTTAATGCAAATCTTGATTCTGCTTTGGATGTAGCAATGAAGAATCTTACAAACATTCGATCTAAATTATAGATTTTATTCTATCACTTGCATTAATTTTTACCAAGTATTCAGCAACTATTGGCATTACTAAATCCTGCCAGTCTTTATCTAATTCTAGTCTTTTTCTCACTTCAGTACCAGATAATTCCTCTCTATCTAATAATGGTACATTTATTACTTCTACGTTTTGTTTTTTAAATAACTTCTCCGTTAATTCATCATTTGTAAAAATTACATTATAATCTCCTATTGTATTATTTATTGATTTTACCCATTCCAAATGATCTTTTGCATCTGTTATGGGGACAATTTTAATTGCTTTATCATTCATTGATCTGAAATTTATTGCCAATTTGAACATATTTTTTCTTTCTTCAAACGTAAAAGGATTTCTTTTTTGATTGTTCTTTTCTGAACTTCCAATAACTATGAACAGTTTATCAGAGTATTGCAAAGAAAAAGCTATTGCTTCTACATGCCCTTTATGCAATGGCTGAAATCTTCCAATTAATATCCCAATACGCATACCTCTCTTTTAGCGAGAGGGATTCTATTTAACTCTCCATTTTCATTATTTGTATAATGTTAAGAATCGACGGTTCACACGGTGAAGGCGGTGGCCAAATATTAAGAACTGCTGTTTCATTAGCAACTGCACTTGAGACATCTATTGAGATATATAATATTCGAGCTAATAGGCCTAAACCTGGTCTTCGTCCTCAACATCTCTCTTCAATTCAATCAATTGCAACCATTAGCCAAGCTGAAACTAGTGGCCTTTTTCTAAATTCTACCAAAATTACTTTTTTTCCAAATAAGATTATTTCTCAAGATATGAAAATTGATATTGGGACTGCAGGAAGTATTCCATTACTATTACAATCATTAATTCAGTCTATTTGTATTAGTGGAAAAACATATAATTTTTCTATATTAGGCGGTACTGATGTTAATTGGAGTCCATCTGCTGATTATTTTCGACGATTAGTTATTCCTATATTGAAAACTTTAGGATTCCTAGTATCTATTAGTATACCAAAACGTGGATTCTTTCCACGTGGCAATGGCCAAATCAATCTCGAAATTAAATCTCCTAAAACACTTAACGCTTTATCATTGAATAATCCTGCATATGAAAATATTACTATTGATAGCATATCTACTTCTGATAAAAAAAACTTCGCTCAAATACAATGTAAATCTGCACAAAAATTCTTAGAAAAACACAGTATATATCCAGATTCTATAAATCATTCTGTTTGCGATTCTAGTTCTTCAGGATCTGTTATTTGTATATCTAGCTGTTCTGATCACAGCTTAATTGGATCTGACGCTCTTACTAATAATGATATTACTGCTGAACAACTTGCAATATCCTCTTCAAAAAAATTTCTTTTCGAATATAATTCTAATTGTACAATAGATCATCATCTCGCAGATATGGTAATTCCTCTTCTATCATTATCAAAAGAACCATCTGCTTTTTTAACATCGTCTATAAGTTCTCATTTACAAACCAATTTGGAAATTTCTAAATTACTTACAGGAATGACCTATAAGATAAGTCGAAAGAATAAATTTTGTTATTCCGTGAGTATTAATCCTTAAAAAGGATAATAATGAAAAATCTTTGAGTTATAATAATGTCTATCCCATACCAAATTCCTGGCGCTACTGCTGTAGGGTTAACTTTTGACAAAGGAGTGGTATTGGGTGCTGAAAAACGTGTTTCTTACGGTACTCATATTACTAGTAAATCTGCCAAAAAACTATTTACAATAACGGATCAAGTAGCTGCAGCTGCTGCTGGAATGATTGCAGATATGAATATTCTTGTTCGTGAAGTTTCTGCTCATGTTCGAATTATTGAATTGGAAACAAAACAACCAGTTACTCCGAATTCAATAGCAAAATTAATGTCTGTTATAATGTATCAGCAACGTTGGTTTCCACTTTTAACCCAAGTTATTCTTGCTGGAATTGAAAGTAAACCATCAATTTATGTATTAGATCCATTAGGCTCTGTTATTCCTGATGATTATGCAACTGTTGGTACTGGCGCTGAACTTGCAATTGGTGTTGTTGAATCTGGTTATAAAAAAAACATGCAAGAAAAAGAAGCTAAAGATCTTGTTATGAAATCAATTCGATCTGCAATAAATCGCGATGCAGCTTCTGGAGATGGAATAGATTTATTGATTCTAGATAATAATGGGATTCGAGAAGAATCTTTTAAAACATAGATATTTTATATTGAAAAACTAATTTTTATTCTAAATAAACAGAATGATATATCTTTATTGAATATCATTATCAGGAAGTAAATAATGTTAAGCAATATTTCAAAATCTCTCTCCGATCAAAAATGGCTTACACTCATAATTGTTAATCTAGCCACTTTTATGGCTCCTCTAGATACTGGTATAGTGTCTCTAGTTTTACCAACTATTGCCAGAGATTTTAAAACCGGTATTGAAATTGCAATATGGGTTCCCGTAATTTATCTTATAATCCTGACTGTATTTATGACGAGTTTCGGGCGTTATTCTGATATTCATGGACGAAAAAAGTTTTTCATAATTGGATTAGGTATTTTTGTTGTAGGTTCATTTCTCAGCGGCATTTCTCAGACTATTGCAGAATTGCTAATATTTAGAATAATACAAGCTATTGGGGCTGCTTTACTACTTGTTAATAGTCGTGCCATAATAACTGATGCATTTCCACCCGAGGAGAGGCGATTGGCTATGAGTATTCATGTTACTGTTATCTATATTGCTATAGCCAGTGGTCCTGCACTTGGTTCAATTATAACTGAATATATAGGCTGGCGAAATGTGTTTTTCCTTAACATCCCTCTCGGTTTGTGTCTTATTCCAATCACTTATTCCAAATTAATTGAAAGTAAAAAATCTCTTAACAAATCGATGGATTGGCTTGGTTCTGCATTATTTGCTTTAACTTTGTCTACTCTGTTAGTTGCTATTACATTTGGCCCTAAAGAGAACTGGACTACTATTGATGCTTATATTGAACAAATATATCTGCCTCTTTTTGGAAACTTCCACCTTTGGTCAAGAATTTTTATTTCTATACCTCTTCTTATTCTGCCCATCCTTTCTCTTATATTTCTAATATTATTTGTCATTGTAGAATCTAAAGTGAAATATCCCGTGTTGGATCTAAAAATGTTGCGACATAATCGTTTGTTCCTATCTACAAATTTGTCTGCTTTATTCGTGTATGCTGCACATTTCAATAGTATTGTTTTATTCTCATTTTACTTGCAATTAATTCGATTGTTTGACCCTATTGAAGCAGCATTTATGATTTCTGCCTTTCCTATAACTGTGGTTATTGCATCTATCCTTGTTGGTAAATATTCCAATTTAATTTCATCAAGAGATTTAAGCGTACTTGGGATGTCTATTATTGCTATTGCATTATTATTAATGAGCAGAATTGATTTATCTTCATCAATTTTATTTATTGAAATTTCATTAATTATTCTAGGTATTGGACTTTCTTTGTTTGCAGCACCAAATACAAATGCTAATTTATCGTCTGTTCCTCCTGATCAACGAAGTTTGGCAAATGGAATGTTAGGAACAATGAGACATATGGGTCAGTCTCTCAGTCTTGCTATTGGAGCTTCAGTCATTGGTGTTTTTCTTTCCGCAGATATTTATAATGTTGGGGGTTCTATTTCTGCCATCCAATATGTACAAGGTCTAAGTCAATCGTTCCTAATTGGCGCTCTAATTGCTATTGTTGGAATTTCTTTTGCTTTAATTCGAGGGAAAGATCCCACTTAAATTAATAATTTATAAAAACTAATTTTCTTATTTATATATTGATGACTGATGATGTTTCTAACAGTAAGTTTTCTAAACTTAATTCTACTCAACAGAATATGTTTATGGCCTCAAATATACTTTCACGAATGGTGAGTTCTTCATTTGGTCCATATGGTTTAAATAAATTAACTTTAAATGAATTTGGTGATGTTTTTATTCTTAAAGACGGCCAATCGATTTTTGAGAAAGCTGGTTTTGAACATCCAGTCGCAAAAATTTTGTTTGATCTAACTGGTTCGTTATCTAATAGTTTTGGTGATGGGACTATTACATCTACATTGTTCTTCTCTCAGTTGATAAATAATGCACAAAAAAACATTGAACTTGGAATACACCCTAATATAATTATAGATGGATATAATGTAGCCCTGAAAGAAGCACTTATCTTACTTGATATGATGAAAATGCCTATTTCTACTTTAGACGATTGGCAAAATATCGTTTCTACATATCTCTCGTCAAAATTTTCTCGATTAGAATCATTTGATTTGTCTCATTTAATCTTTAAGGCATTGTTCTCTATTGATCCAACATTTACATCACAATATTGCACCGATTATGTTGATATCTTAGGACTTGGTGGAAAATCAATTAATGAAAGTTTGTTGATTGATGGAATATTATTTGATGCTGATGTACTATCGTCTCAAATGCCTCAATCTATTACCAATGGAAAAATTGCTATTGTTCAATCTGCTATGTCAATTGATAAGGGTGTTTTTGAAAAACAAATTGAATTACATGATCCTGAATCACTAAATGCCTTTCTCTATTCTGAGAAAAAGATAATGTTTGATATGGTTGATTACGTTGTTAATAGTGGTGCAAATGTTTTATTTTCACATAAAACTATTGATGACCTGACCACTCAACGATTATCGCGTGCAGGTATTTTAACAGTAAAGCGAGTGCCTCTGAAAAAAATTGAAATGATTGAACGTTCCACTGGTTGTACTATGGTTAGAACTCCTCAAGACTTAACAAAGAATGTTTTAGGCTATTCTAACTCAGTAAAATCTGTACAACTTCTCGATAAAAATTGGATACTGATTGAAGGTGGACATTTACACAAAGCCAATACTCTTTTAATTCGATCTGTTAATCAAAGACTTGGCGATAGTTTCGAAGACCTTATGAAAAGAAGTTTGACGTTATTACGTAAAACCATAATTAATCCTTATTTTGTTTTTGGTGGGGGTTCTATTGAAATTGACATTTCTAAAAAATTACACATTTTTTCCACAAAGTTAGCTAATTTAGATAGAATTACAGTCAAATCTTTTGCCGAATCATTAGAATATATTCCTTTAGTCCTTGCATCTAATTCAGGTATGAGTAAATTAGATTCGTATGTTAAAATACGAAATTATCAGTCTCTTGACAAAAATTTTATGGGAGTCGATGTATTTAGCCGTAAATTTTCAAATATGAAAAATAAAGGAATTATTGAACCTGTTAGTTTAAAAAGACAAATTTTGATAAGCGCAACTGAAGCTGCAATATCAATCATCAGAGTATTGGATGTTTATAACACTTCAAAGAATAATTCAAAAACATAGTAAAAATTTATTTCATTCTTATTGTAGAAAATATATTATAAACTCCAATTAATTGTCCTAAAAGAACTAATGATACAAACACACCTGTAGGAAGAACATATGGTTCTATAAGAAATCCTACTGACGCAATAGATAATCCTTGTCTTAATGCTTGACCTCCTTGCCATCCTATAAATGACATTGTACTTGCACAACCATAAATCGCTAATTCTACAAACACCAAATGTATTATTGCTAATTTCTTTATTGTATTCTTCTTTTGGAATATTGATTCAATTAAATTGTATACCAAACTCCATGCAAGCATTCCTATTACGCCAACAATTAAAAATAACAAATAAGCGATTAAAAGCCATGTACCTGGAAATACACCTACAATTAAAGGAATTCCTGATGTCGGTATTAAGATTGGTAGAGTGAAAAAAATTGCAGCTATTGTATTAATTAGTGCAAGTATAAGAAAATACTTTGATATAGTTCTTGCTTCAATTAAATTCGACATTTGATTGATTTACTGTTGTTGTCTTAATGTAATTAGAACATTTATTATTCCTATTGCAGTTCCAGTTAGAGCCAATCCCATTCCTACCCCTGTTGGAATTACTGTAAATTTAATTAATGTTTGAACAATTGCAGCACCAGCTCCCATACATTGATCAACAAGTACAACACATGCTGTTTCAGGTAACATTGCCCTTCCACCAATAAATCCTGCTAAAGAAAAGAACGTTGTAGTGACATATACTCCTAATGCAGTAATAACTAAATGACCTCTTGCAAGTAATTTATTTGTTGTTTGTTTATTCATAACTCTTGATGATATGAAATAAACTCCTGCCCATCCTGCCATTCCTAATATTCCTACAAATACATGTACAAAGAATGCTATCAATAACCAAGTTCCAGGAAACATTGCTACTGCAGTAGATAATGAAAATAAATCTCCTGATGGTGGTATATGACCATTTCCAATTGTGTCTGGAAGTAGAAATACTGTTACATATAGTAATGATAAAATCGTATTAATTATTGCAGCATATATGAACCATGTTGCCACTTTTTCTGTTTCTACACGATTTGAAGACATTTTTATAAATAAAATCAGACACTGTAGAAATAAAAACATTCGGTTGTTCTAAAATATTTGCTTAATGGATGATGGCCTTTTACGGAAAAATTTTTTCATCATTATCCTTATTATTGACTATTATTGCTTTATATGGACAAGATTGAGCTGCTTCTAATATGGTTTGATTGCTTGCTCCATGTTCATCTAGCAATTTAAGTGGAGCATAGGCCATAAAAGATGATTTTAAACTGGATTCATCGATTTTGAATACTTGCGGGGCTATTGAAACACAACTACCTACTCCCATGCATGAATCTTTGTCTATCTCTACTTTGATATCTATTTCATTTATTCCTTGAACTTTTGAAAAACTCCCAAGATTAGACCTTTTTATTGGTATTATTACCATGATTATACCAATTAGCATTATTATCCATCTTCCACTATATAGAGAAGAACCTAAAATGGTTAGAGTTAAACCTATGGAAAATAATGATAAATCTAAAATTAGGTTACGAAGTTGCATTTCTACTTTACACTATGGATTAATCAAACCATTTATTTAAGATTTAAAATACTATCAATCTTGTTTATGGTGAAATATTGAGTACTGATAAAAATAGTAAGGGTCTAGACGATATTGTTGTCACTTCAAGTGAATTAACTCTCATTGATGGCTCTAGTGGCAAGTTATCTTATTGCGGCTACGATATTTCTAATCTTACATCAAATTGTAGCTTTGAAGAGGTTATTTTTTTATTATGGCATGGATCGTTACCATCTATTAATGAACTTGACAATTTTAAAGCTAAAATTAATCAGAATCGTCATATTCCACCACAATTAATTTCCTTAATCCGACAATCTCCTAAAGAATCTTCTACCATGGATTTATTGCGTACTTGTGTTTCATACCTATCTTCTTTTGATTCTGATTTATTAGATACAAGTTCAGATTCAAGGATGAATGCATCAATTAAATTATTAGCAAAAATTCCCACTATTTTGTGTTACTCTGAAAGAATAAGACACAACCAAGAACTTATAGAACCTAATCCAGACTTGGATATAGCTGCAAATTTCTTGTATATGTTGAAAGGTAAATTACCTGACGATTCTTTTACACGGATATTTGATAAATGCTTAATTATTCATGCTGATCATGGTCTAAATGCTTCAACTTTTGCTGCTCGAGTAACTGCATCTACTTTATCTGATGTATATTCTGCTATCACATCAGCTATTGGAACATTAAAAGGTCCTTTACATGGTGGTGCAAATGAAGCTGTAATGATAATGCTAAATGAAATTAAAAAGCCTGAAAATGCTCAGAATTATATTCTTGATAAATTGAAGAAAAAGGATCGAATTATGGGATTTGGCCATAGAGTATACAAAACTATAGATCCTCGAGCTGTAATTCTTTGTAATATGTCTAAACAACTTCAATCTGATTACGGTGGCGTCCTTTATGATATATCTATGGAAATCGAAAATATAATGGACCGTGAAAAAAATTTAAAACCTAATGTTGATTTTTACGCTGCTTCTGTCTATACGATGTTGAATATTCCGTCTCATCTTTTTACCCCTATTTTTGCAGTTTCACGTATTTCTGGTTGGTGTGCTCAAATTCTTGAACAATATGTTGATAATAGATTGATACGTCCACGCGCAAATTATATTGGTTATAAATCCAGAACATTTATTCCATTGAAAGATCGTTAATTTTTAGTTATTCAACGCTTTTTTCCAAACCATAAATGCAAATCCTAATTCAATCGTTATTATGGTTGATAAAATGAATATCCAAATATTTGTTGATATTCCATAGAATGAATTCAACATTATATCTACCTGGTTTTCTGATTGCTCAACTTGGAATTCTATTATGCCTTTGACATTATTGATATCAACTGTTGCTAGATATTTACCTTGGGGAAGTAATACTTGTATCTCATTTCCTGTCCAATTTACTACTAGTTGTTCTTCTAGATTGTTATTGTCTGCTCTTGAAATGACAATTTCTCCATTTTCTTCAATTAATCCCAATGCATCGAAAATTCTAATATTTGCCATTCCTGCAGCGGTTGTTATAATGACATCTTTATTTTGTTCAATTTCCAATAATTTTGGTTCATATGATGATTTTTCTACTTGAAATGAATTAATTAATATATTAACACTGATTTTATTTGTTTGAGTTAATATGTATGTTATCTCATTCAATTTTGCTTTTTCAATAAATTCACTAAATACTAACTCATAATTATTTAATCTCTCGTTAGTTAATCTATTATGAACAAATATTTTACTGATTGATGGAGACTTTGAAAAATACAATAATTTGTCTATTCCATTTATTTTTGTTATTAAAACAAATTCTATTTCTAAATCATTGGATATTTCTAGTTCTGTATTGTATAGTAATGACTTTTCAAACGCACTCAATTGAATTATTCTATCCGGATTTATAATTAATTTTTCAGGTATAATAATTATTGGTATTCTTTCTACTCCTAATTTACCGTCATGTTCCAAATATATCGAAAGTTCTGCTCTTCCGTATTTCAATGGTATAGTCCATGGATTATTTGATTTACCTAAACTCGGTAATGATATGTTTAATGAAGAACTTGGAATGTTTACAATTGGAAGGTTAATTCTTGCTGTCTTTGTAATTTCTTCATCAATATATGTTATAAATCTCGATTTACCAGAATTCTTTATTAAAGAAACCTCTGACGTAATTTCAGCCCAAACAAATATATTTTGATTTTCTATATTGAGTGATTCTCCAACTTCTACTTGTTGTTCTTCAACATCTAGAAATGGATACACATAAATTTCTACTCCGTTCTGTTTTTGACTATGAGAAATTTGTAATCTTATATTATTGCCATCTATTGATGTAGATGTTGGAACTTCAAATAATCCACTTTGCCTTTTTTTATTAATGATTACTTCAGTTGAAGTTGGTATTTCTTTAAAATTAGTCTCAAATACTCCATTTATTGATACTGTGTTATTAATTAGATGAAATTCTTCATTATGGTTAATTTTACTCAAGGATTGTTCTGATAATTCTATTGAATATGAATATTTGTCATTAATATTTAATTCCCATGTTCCTATATGGTCATTATTCTGAAATTTGTATATTAAACTTGGATGCGTATCAATTTTTGAATTAATTGCAATATTGCCTATAGGATCAATTAACTTTACATTGATTTGCTTATTTGGATGAATCCACAAATCTTCATTTTGTATGAATGAAGGCACGCCTATATCTGAGTTAAATAATTTTTCAGGTGAATACCCGATTCTAATTAATAATGGATCTTCTTGTGTAGCTACTGTAGTAGGGATAAGCGTCGATATTAAAATTAAAAAGATAACTATATTTTTCATAGCCCGGACCTCTTTATAGTTTTTTCACTTACTATTCCAATCATGAATAAGAACATTAAGAACAGAACTGTAGATTTCAAAATAAGATCCATTGCTTCAATAAAAAATGATGCGCCAATTATTATTATAAAATTAATAATAATTCCAACCATAATAATTCTAGATATATGACCAAGATTATCTAATTTTAATAAAGGACTTTTTTTTGTTAATGAATTAATTGATTTCTCATCTTCTGAATATTTTCTGTATAGTCTAAAGTACAAATAAAACGCTGAAGAAATTCCAAATACTGTTCCACCAATGATTGGGGAAAAGTATGGTCGTACGTTTGCTGTAATGTTTTGTGGAATAACAGGATTGCCTGTCTGTAAAATGTTATTTAATACCAATTGCAATGCAAAAATGCCATCTAGAATTATATTTACTCCGTGAATTTTTAATTGTTCTGATGCTAATGTAATTTCTTCTGAAAAACTTGCTGAGATGAATACAAAGTTAATTAAACTAAATATTATCATTGTAGCAACAATCTGTGAAAATGGCGATCCTCGTGATTTTAGCCCATTATACCATTGATTTATGATTCCTATAAATGGAAGTGCTATGACTAGTGACGTTATACCTACTAGATAAAGATCTGAAGCAGCTCTAAAATATTCTGATGAAATCTGCCCACCCTGAGAAATTATTATCCCGATCATTACCAATGAAGGAAAGACTACAGGCATAGTCAATGTGGTGATAATTAGAGAATCTTGCAATGATCCTGGACCTTGTTTTATTCTAAATGCATAAGCGATAATTGCTGCAAATGCCATGAATGAAGATATTGATGATAAATTTCCAGATATGATGTTCTTTAAAACTAATATGACGAACATCTGATAATCATAAATAATAAATTGAATAATGTAAGGAAAAGACAAACCAAGTAAGATTACACCTGATAATAAAAATCTCAAGAAAAACTCTCCAATAATATTCTATTTTCTGAAATGCTATTTACTAGCTTATTTGATGTATTCGTTTTTGTACAAATATCGGCAGATATTTTATACGAACGTAATATCTTTACTTGTTGTTTTAAATGCTTCGTTTCTCTTTTAATAATCAAATCATACGCATCATCATTTTGATTGTTTTTTGATTTTTTATTGTGAAATGTTGATGTGTCAAAGAAGAATGTTCTGATATTTCTTAAATCTGTGTATTTCTGTATAAACATTTTTGGTTCAATTAAATTGGGGTATGATGAATCCATTAAAAATAAAACTAAAGATGATTGTTTAGCAAACGGCAAAGAGAAATTCATTAGATTTTCTACATTGAATTTTTTATCTGGTGTGATTTGGTATAATCTATTACATAATTCATAAACACTTCCACTTACCATAGTCGGTTTACTATTTTGGCTAAAAATAACATTGAATTTCCCACCTGATGAATTGACTATTGAGCCAAGAGATAAAGCTGCATCTATTGCTACGTCTAACTTACGATTGCCTATTTGTCCGTCATTTGTAAATTCTGAATTACCAATGACAAATATTAATCCTATTTCTTGATCAAATTCATATTGTTTAATCAATGGATTGTGCTGAGGTGTCTTTGCCATTTGTTTCCATGCAATTGCCCTATAATCATCTCCTGTATAGTATTCTCTAATTCCGGTAAATTCGGTTCCACGTGGATCTCGTTTGGCTCTAGTTGGAAATGAACCACTTTGAATTCTAGCTTGCGCTTTTCTTTTTCCCATTCTGATGATGGGGAGAACTCCAATATTACACTGATTTTCAATATTTCTTTTATTCATAAAAATACCAAATTTATCAGTTGTTGCAAGTGTAAATTTTCCTACATTCCATTTACCCATCTGTAAGGATTTTACTCTAAAATTGATAGAATATTCCGTTCCTGCTTTAAGACTAATTATTGAATCGCTTTTCTTTTCTATTGATAACAAACCAGTCGGTATATGATCTATCATTAATACTTGGTTAATTCCTCTTTTACCATCATGTGTAAATGTAGTCTTAATTAATACCTCATCTCCCAAGAATATTCTAGATTTTGATGTCGTCGTTTTTACATCTATATTATTGAAATCATAAAGAGAAACCAAGTATATTCCAAATTCAACAAGAATCAAAGAAAATAAAAAAATTGAAATTGTAAGAAACTGTATTTCATTTGCCAAAGCTGAAATTGTAAGGAAAACAAATACCGCACTAATAACTAAATAACCTCTATTGGTTATCATAATTACTCATCTTGGTGGTGATGCAGCAGTGCTTATTTCTGAAATTAGCTTTTTAACAACATCGTAATTATATGGCCTCGACGGATCCGTATTTTTTATGAGATAGTCTGGGTTTAGTAATAATCTGTGATTTAATAGTGGAAATAAGAGTGATTTAACATCATCCGGAATTACATAATCTCGACCATTTATAGCCGCCAATGTTTTACTTGCTTGAAACAAATGTACTGTTGCTCTAGGACTTGCCCCAAGTAGAATTTTTTCCGAGTCATTTCTTGTGGCTGCTAATAACTCAACTATGTATTCTTTTATTTCATTAGATATTTTTACATTGTGCAATATTTCATTATTTGTTTTTTTTAAATCTAAATTTATTGAATTTATATTTATGAATATATCGCCCGTCGAAAATTTGTTTATAATATTTATTTCATCTTTCTTTGATGGTAGCTCCATTGTTATTCGAAACATAAAACGGTCTAACTGAGCTTCAGGCAAAGGATAAGTTCCTTGCATCTCAATCGGATTTTGAGTTGCTATGACAAAAAATGGCTTTTTAAGCTCATGAGTCTTTCCTTCTACTGTGACTTGATATTCTTGCATTGCTTCCAGTAAAGCCGATTGAGTTTTTGGAATCCCTCTATTTATCTCATCTGCCAGAATTACATTGCCGAATACGGGACCTTTTCTAAAGAAAAAGTCCTGTTCTTTAACATTATAAACAAAAGTTCCGGTTATATCTGCAGGTAGCATATCTGGTGTTAACTGAATTCTTTTGAATTCTAATTCTAATGATTCTGCAAATGATTTTGCGAGAAGTGTTTTAGCTATTCCTGGCACGCCTTCTAATATAACATGTCCATCTGATAGTAATGCTATAGTCAAAAGTTTAATCTCGTCCGTTTTGCCTACTATCTTTTTTGAAATATTATTTTCTATTTTATTAAATAATTCTTCAGCTTTTTCAATTGTCAGTTCTTTTTACCTCTTTCCCACATGCAACGCATGAAGTTCTTTCATCTTCATAAATGATTTATAATTAATTTCTCCTTTTTCTAATTCACGATTAATTATTTGCAAGAACCTTGAATCATTTTTTAATAATTGATCATTTCTAACTCTGTATTCTTCAATTTCATTACGCAATATTTTCGTTGCTTCAAAATAATTCGGAGGTTGTTGATCTATTCCAAGCAATCCTTGAAACGTTTGACTGTAATTAATAACAACATTATCTGTGAGTATATTTTTTCGATAATAATATGAATAGATTAATGTAGAAGAAGTTACAATAATGATTGATAATAAAAATAAATCCATATTTCACTCAACCGTATTAATTATGTAGTGATTATGTTTAGTCATGTTTCGAGTTATGCTGTTCATATCATTAAGATCTGAAGAATTTGTTATAGCTCTGAATCTTGCTAACTCGTATTTTTTATACGCTTCTATAATTAAAGTTGATATGTTCTTAAGCTCTGGAGTTTTAGATACTGTCTGATTAATTATTTCAAATTCAGTTAAATGATTTTTATCAGGGAAAGACTCCATTTTAGATAAGTTATTTCTTAATAATTTATAAACAAATATTATTCCATCATTAAAATTACCACTAGAATTGTAGTTATTCAATTCTTCGTACATTTCATCACTCCCAAAACTAACATCATTTACATCTAATTCCCTTTTTCCCGTTTTGAATTTTATTCGAGTGTATGCAGTTCCTGAAATTATAATTACACCTAATGCAATTATAATTGCGAACATTAGTTGCATTAATATTGAAATCGAAATTAGATTCTGTATCATATTCCTTATCCTCTTATATTNTCAATATCAATTGAATACATAATAACTTCNGGTGGAGATTCTGTTTTGAACTCTGAAATGATAAAGTTTTCATTTGGTGTAATTTCAATTATCGACGCACGTGCTTTATTTACTATATTTACTATTGTGAAACTTGATATTTTTTGTGACGCGCTTGTTGAATTTCTGTAAAGTTCTATTACTAGTGGTTTATCTAGTTGAGGCCCTTCTTCATAAACTAATAATATAATTTCTTTTGGATAAATTACTCCTTGATTGTTTCTGTCTTTAAATTCAATTCTGTATGTAGGTATAGAATATTTTGATATAATCCAATTAATTTCCCGATCTTCATCAGGTGTAATGATTATACTTTCGTTCTTTTTTATACCGTTATAATCTACTTGTAATGTATAATAGCCTGGAAGCAGTTCAAATATTACATTTCCATTTTCATCTGTAGATGTTGAAACTGATAATGTACGCAATTCCGTAGTATTAACATCTACAATCTGCCAAAAAACTTCTACTAGTTGATTTTCAATTGGAGCGATAAATGGAGTTGCTTCTGATTTCATAATTATATTCACAGATAATATTTGAGAATTCGCCTCGGCAAATCCCAGAGGAGAATTCGCTATTTGTGCTTCGGCATTTTCTGGAATTGTTTCAGATGGACCAAATCCTGAACTTTGTACAAATTGTAATAAATAAAAAAGAAAAATAAAACATATTAACATTGAAATTATTTTTGGACTTATGTGACGAACATTATTAAAATAATTATTTATCGACATTAATGTCATCTTCTTCGAATTTTAAAAACTATGTAAATTGCTTTTAACCCTGACCATATACTATTAAAAAAATTCTTTATTATTATTTTAAATCCCCATCTGTGCATTTCCATTATTTTTTATACTTCGTTGCTTCTTCCGATCCGCCAGTTGCACTCCCTTTACTATAAGAATGAGCGCCCATTCCTGCAAGTTCTCCATCTTTCACAATTAAGTATTGATTTCTTATTGGTTCGCCATCAAAGAAACATTCCAATATCTCTCTTGTACCTGCGGCATATCGTGCCTGTGCTGATAAAGATGTTCCTGAAGTATGAGGTGTCATACCGTGGTTTGGCATTGTTCTCCAAACGTGGTCATTAGGTGCTGGTTGAGGAAACCAAACGTCTCCTGCGTACCCGCTTAACTGACCTGATTCTAATGCTTTTGCAATTGCTTCTCTATTGCAAATCTTTCCTCTAGCAGTATTAACTAGATAGGCCCCTCGTTTCATTTTATTGATTAATGCTTCATCAAATAAATTTTCTGTTTCTGGATGCAATGGACAATTAATTGTAATAACATCACAAACTTTAACCAATGACTCTACTGACTCGTGGAATGTTAAATCTAATTCTTTTTCAGCAGCTTCAGGTAATCTGTGCTTATCAAAGTAATGTAAATGTACATCAAATGGTTTTAATTTTCTTAAAGCAGAATATCCTATTCGGCCTGCTGCTACAGTACCAATGTGCATGCCTTCTATATCATAAGAACGTTTAACAGCGTCAGCAATATTCCAACCACCTGATTTTACAATTGCGTGTTGATTGTGATAATCTCTTACCAAAGATAAAATCATCATAACAATATGTTCTGNNACNGANNTTGAATTNNAATANGTNACNTCAACNACATCNACTTTATGNTCCATNGCNGCNTGTAAATCTACATGNTCAGANCCNATNCCNGCNGTAATTGCCATTTTTAANTTNGGNGCACTNTCTATTCTTTTTNTTGTTANNTANTANGGCCAAAANGGNTGTGANATTACAACNTCAGCNTCAACTAATTCTTTATCNGCNNNNCAACCTTCNGNGTCTTTNTCNGNTGTAANCACTANTGTNTGTCCNCNNTCTTCTAAAAANTTTCTNAANCCNANNTCNCCNGANACNCAACCTAGNAANTCACCNGGNNTANANTCNNTTGCTTTTGGTGTTGGTAATGTCATACCATCTGGATATGTTTCTAATTTAGGTATACTGTCTAAAGCATATCTGCTCGGCATGCCGTTTTTTGGATCGTCATATAATACGCATAATATTTTCATTTTAATTTTCCTTTTATTGTTCTACTTCCTCACTTTGTTCGAATTTTAAAAACTATGTAAATTGCTGATATTACAGCTATTGATGCAATTAAAAGTAAAATTACCTCGTTTGTAGTTCCTATAATTGCAGAAGAATCTGTTGAGCCTTCAGGCAGTTTAAACGCAGCAATTATTCCTGGAGTGTTTGCTGCTACTTGACCTCCTCCTGATGGTATGAATAACATCATATCGCCTCTTGCAGTTGCTCCTAATGTGATACTGCCTGCACCTAGTCCTCCCCATTGAATTCTTCTTAGTTCTTTACCTGTTTCTTGATCAATTGCATACATTACACTTGCTCTATCTACCGCATAAATAACTCCTCCACTAACTGTAACTCCAGAACTTTGGTATCTGTTTGGCATTTCAAAAACCCATTTTATACTCATGTCTGATACATCAATTGCAAACATTGTAGCATTTTGTTTTTCTCCAGCTGCTGCACCATAGATAAAACCTTGCATATCTTTACCTTTGTAATTTACTGGGCCCTCTGTTACAGTCCAACAGACCTTTTGACTAACATAATATAGTGTATTTGACGCAAATGCTCCTGCATGTTCAATTCCTCCATTACCTCCAGGACAAAAAGTTTTTCCAACTAGTGTCTTTTGCGAAATCTTCATATCTGCATTATTTCCTGCATTATCATTTGGAACATTAAATGCTTGATTGCCTAGTCTTAACGGCTCATGAAGAAGTTGACCTGACAAAGCATCTAAAACAAATACATGATCGGTTTTGGAACCTGCCATTATGGCTTTTTTCATCTGCCCTTTAATTTCAATTTCACCCAGAATTACACTCCAACCTATCTCATGATCGTTAATGTCATGTGGTGCTATTTGATAATACCATTGCATTTCACCAGTATCAACATTTAAAGCTACAATAGAACTCGCATAAAGATTTGGTCCTGGCCGTAATGCAGCGTCAGTTACTCCTGGACTGCTTCCAGTTGAAAAATATATAGTCCTTGTTTCTTCATCAATGGAAATCAAGCTCCATACAGCTCCTCCTCCTATTAGATCGGTTTCACCCCAATCACCTTCGAATGGTTTGATATTTCCTTTATTCCCGTCTTTGAAATCCCATTTTGGATCTCCTCCTACAGGTGGTACTGAAAACCATCTCCATACTTCATCTAATGTATCTAAATCATATGCAACAACAAATCCTCTTCCTCCGCCATCTTGAACTGAAGGCCGTGCAATTAACAAATTTTCAAATATTAAAGGGGCATGCTCTCCAAAATAGAAACCAGTGTTTCCTTCTACATTTTTACAGACATCAGGAATTACAAATACTTCACTGCCATCAAGAGCATCTAAAGCAATTATCCTACAATCAGATGCCATAAAGTAAATTGTTCCGTCTTCATATGTTATGCTTTTTTGACTTAGAACTGGCCACCACCATTCTTCATCTACAAATTCCATTACATCTACTTGATACTGCCAAATTTCTGCACCCGTTTCTGCATTTAATGCAATTACACGATTATAAAAAGTTGTAAAATAAATTATGCCATTTACAACTAAAGGTGCAGTTTGTAAACCTAGAGATGGCGCAACATAAGGAATCTTGAATGGATCTTCTGGCACTTGATATATCCAACTTAAAACTAAATTCCCTACATTATCTCGATTAATTGAATCTTGGGGGAAAAAATTTGTATTGTGATCGTTAACAGCAGGTTTGAACCAGTTGAAAACTGGTTCTTGCGCAAAAATTGTTGGCGTACTTGCCATTAACATCATTAATACGAGTATTAAAATTGCGCCTGCCTGTATTATTTTCATAATAATATTAATTGACTTGCTCTTAATAACTTGAATGTGCTATCCTGTGCCTTTGGGTAAATTACTGCCGAGTCCTAGACTTTCGAATTCCTCAATGTATTCTTTTTCTTTGGCTACATGTTCAGGTTTTGGATAGTGAATGAATCCTTTGTCTAATGCTTGACTTACCCAATATTCAGTGACAGTTCCAGGTCTTGCTGGCACCATCCCATCTAACGTTCTTCCTAATTCATCTTGCCAATCTGCACTAAATATAAAGTTAAGGAATAATTCTCCTGCACTTTTGTTTTTACCTGCAGATGTTAATCCTGCACATCTTGCAATTGCAGATGGCGGAATATCTGTAAGAACTAGTGGCTTTAGTCCTCCTTCTCTCATGTAAGAATAATCATCTCCCATTCCTTGTTTACGAAGTGTCGCAGGAAGACCGAAAATATGTTGGCCTAATCCTAGGTTATGCGTCATATGTAAAAGGCATTCGTATGTACTAGGCTTAACATTATTCGCCATTCTTTTCATAAGTTCTGTCCATCTACTTTCACCTATGTGTTCTTTTAATGAAATTAGATAATAGAATCCCATTTTTCCTTCAGGAAATCTTACCAGAGATTGAATACAATGACTTGATTCAATCGTCTTTCCAGCTATTACTTGTTTACCATTAGCTTCACTCCATTTTGGATCTGTATATTCTTCAAATGTTGTTGGGAGATAATCCAAACCTCCTTTATCAGCATATAATTTCTTAAATAATGCATCATTATACACAACTCCTGTTGGCTCCACAGCCATAGCTGCCCATGTTGCATTTTCATCTTTGATTACATTTGGCCATAGTTTAAGATGTGTCCTTTTTATTTCTGGAATGCATTCTCTTAATAGTCCTTTATTTGCCATTTGTATTAGCATAAATTGCGGCATCATTACCACATCTGCGGTACCTGGATCTCCTTCCTCGTTGAGATTTTTGAATGCTTCTGCTTCAACCTCGATTCTTCTTTCTATTGGTACTGGGTGGGATGAAATATATTCTACATGGAGATTTAGATGCTCATATTTTTTTCTAAAAGCCTTGACAGAATTCTGTAAAACGCCCCTCAATGACGCATATATTACTAATCTTCCATCAGCTTTGGCATCTCTTTCTAATTCTTTAAGATAATCTGACATATTAACTAAATATAAATTTCAAGAGAATAATAACAAATCATTTAGAATAATACTAACTTATTTTCTTATTCTAATACTATCAAACATGCTGATGAAGGTATTTCAATGAACACGTTGTCTCCATCTTTGTACAATGGGTAATCTGTTATAGCTCTTGAAACTTTAATTTTTTGATCTTTAATTAATATTTTATATTCAATAAATTGTCCAGTATGCGCTGAAGTTTTTATAACTGCTTGAAATATATTTGAGCCTGTTCTTGTCGAATTATGAATTATTACCTCAGGACCTTTCAATAAAACTTTTACATCATCGCCTTTTTCTATTTGATCTATACGCTGACAAATCAGATTATTTCCTTGTATACTGATAGTCGCCATGGATTTGTCCAAGTTTACTACTCTTCCTCTTAAAATAGACATATCTCCTAATATTATTCCAGCATATGAATTCGGTGGATTATTTAATAATGAATCCGGTGTACCTGATGCTTTAATCATTCCTTTATCCATAATAATTATCTGATCACTTAGAGAAAGTGCTTCCGTTCTATCATGTGTTACATAAATTGTAGTTATTTTTAACTTCCGTTGCAGTTCTTTAAGTTCAGTTCTCATTTCATCTCGCAGGATTACATCAAGATTACTTAATGGTTCATCTAAAAGAAGTAGTTTTGGATTATAAACCAAAGCTCTTGCTAAAGCAACTCTCTGCTGTTGTCCTCCGCTTAAATTTGGAACTAATCTATCTTCTAACCCATTTAACCTTACTAATTTAATAATTTCCATTACTTTTTCATCAATTTCAGATTTTGATAAATTTCTAATTTTTAATGGATATGCAATATTCTCAAATACAGTTAGATGAGGCCATAGTGCATATGATTGATAGACCATTCCCATTCCTCTTTTTTCAGTTGGAATCATGATATTGTTTTTTTTCGAAAATAACGTTTGATTCCCAATTTTTATTATTCCTTCATCAGGTTGTTCAACACCTGCAATACATCGAAGTACTGTTGTCTTTCCACAACCACTTGGCCCAAGAATTGTGATAAACGATTTATCTAAGACATCAAAGCTAATATTATCTACAACTAAATTATTGCTAAATTTTTTAGATAATGATTGAATACTTAAATCTGTCATATAGTTTCAATAGTTCTTCCACGAATAAATAATTTGCATTTTCTTCTCATATTGATAGTTATTCTATTTACATAATGTTTATTTCGCAGGTATAGTAATTATTTTCAATTTGTCATCGAAAATCTCACGACGTAAATTCCTTGGATATGCGGGTGCGGCTGTAGGTTTAGGTGCGTCGGGTTATTTTGCACTGAACCAATTCAACCAACCACAACAAACCGAACCTATACCTGGAAATTCTTCAGCTCCTAGTGGTCGTTCCACAAGATTAGCAATACCTAAAAATCCTCAAAATTACCTTCCTGATGAATATGTAGATTTTATACGTTGGTTGGAATCTATTTCTGATAATATAGCTGGCACCGAAATGCGTATTGCTATAGAAGCTGAAGTTGCTCCTCGTGCTTTACTTAGAAATAAAATAGATTTTGAATCATCTACTGGAACTAAAGTACTCATGGAATTTGATATATATCGTAATAATTTAGCAAAATGCTTGTTAGCGATTTCTACTCGATCTCCTACTTTTGATGTCATGAATATAGATGTTTCGCAAGTCGGAAGATTTGCTCCTCACTTGATTCCTATTGAAGAGTTAATGGAAACATATCCTGAGTTAACTTATCCTAATCTCAATATCGATGAATTTGTTAAACCAGTTATAGATTTTACTTGTACCTATCCTCCAACTCTGAGTCTTCCACCTTGGGAGGTTGGATTCAATGGAACATTTTTGCAATTTCCACAAGAAGTTCCTCTAATGATAAGGTTCTTCCGTAAGGATTTATATTCCGCAGAAGGTCGTGACGTTTCTGTTACATGGGATGAATATCTTGACGACGTCAAACATTTCCACGAACCTACTAAGGCAAAATTCGGTACAGTTCTTATGGCTGCACGGTTTCCATCTATTGTTATGGAATTTCATAATTGGTTGTATTCTTTTGGAGGCAAGCTCTGGAATATAGAAAAAGATGGAACAATTTCTTCGGCTATCAATACCGAACAATCACTAGCAGCTCTTGATCATTATCTTGAGGTCAGTAAATATGCAGAACCAAATTCTGCATTTTATGGTTGGGCTCCTGCTGCAGAAGCGATGGGCCAAAGACGAGCCGCAACTATGCTCAATCTTACTGAATTTGCTTCTTTGATGGATATTCCCGGTGAATCTTATGTGGTTCGAGACGTTGGTTACGCTCGTAATCCTGTAGGTGAAAGTGGCGCATCACATCATTATAGTGGAGCTGGATTGGCAATTCCAAGATATTCAAATAATCCTGCTGCTGCATGGGTGTTTATCCAATGGGCAACATTTGCCGCAACTCAATTGATAGTTGCAATGGATCCTTTAGCTTTGGCTGTTCCTACAAGAACTTCAGTTTATGAAGATTCTCATGTAAAGGAACTTGTTAGCGAAGGAACCATACGTCATTTTAACGTTGTAAAAGATGCAATAGATAAAGGAGAGATTAATATTAAACCTGGATTTCCACTGTGGGATAATATTGAGGGAGAAATGATGAACCAATTAAATCGTGCAATTCGCGGTCAAATTACTTCAAAAGAAGCATTAAAAATTATCGAGGACCGTGCAATAGATCAAGGCCCTTTTAGCTTTTAATCGCAGTAAATACTTAAGTATCTTTAATTACTCTCAATGTTTCATTAGGGGATTTAAATGGGAGAAATATCAATTAACGCAACAAATGTTACAAAAGCTTACGGTGATTTTAAAGCTATAGANGATCTTTCTCTTCAAGTAGATAAAGGAGGAGTGTGGGCATTGCTTGGTCCTAACGGTGCAGGAAAAACTACATTTCTAAAATGTATTTTAGGACTAAGAGAATTTTCTGGTAATATTACCATTGAAGGTTATGATATTGTAAAAGATCCTAAAAAAGCAAAGATGCAAATTGGTTATGTTCCGCAACATCCGACTCTTTATGACGAACTTACTGTTCAAGAAACATTGCGTTATTTTGGTGATATGAGAAATGTTAAAAGATCAAGACTTAAAGAACTTCTTGAATTTGTTGGTCTTGAGCTATGGGCACGACAACCATCTTCTGCTCTTTCCGGTGGAATGAAACAAAGATTAATGTTAGCTGTTGCTTTACTTTCTGATCCTCCTACACTTTTACTTGATGAACCAACTGCAAATCTCGATGTAAGACGTCAGTTAGAGTTTAGAGATTTAATTAATTTGTTAGTTAGCGAAGGTAAGACTGTTGTATTAACTACTCATCTTTTGGGAGATGTTGATCAAGTCGCACAAAAAATTATGTTAATTAATAAAGGAAAGCTTGTAATCAAATCATCTGTTCCTGATTTATTCAAATCGTTAGATCTCAGTTCACAGATGTATATCGAATTAGCTGATCCAACCAAAGAAAACGATGCTATTATTGCTCTTGAAAAAGCCGGTGCTACTGATATAACTGCTAAAGGTCCTTGGTTAGAAATGGGTATTGATCCTTCTAATAAACTTGATGTTCTTAATAATCTAAGAACCTCTAATTGTGAAATTAAAGATTTTAAGATTGAAGAACCTAATCTTGAAGATGCATTTATGAAAATTACAGGTGAGGGTCAGTAATGCCTAGTGCCTTTTACATGATATTAAAAAAGGAACTAAAAGATTCCTTAAAAAGTAAATGGCTAGTTACTTTTGCAGTTACATTCTTCTTTCTTGCTTTAGGCGTTCCGTATATTATTTTAGGAGCAGGCGGTTTACTCCCTCAAGATTATCCTGGTATGGTGGTAGGAACTCTAATTACTCTGGCCGTTCCTTTAGTTCCCTTGGTTTCTTTAGCTATGTCATCTACTACAATTGCTGGTGAAAGAGAAACTGGAACTCTTGAATATTTATTAGCCCAACCTGCNTCAAAANTTGAGGTATTTTTCGGTAAATATGTAGGCATTGTTTTTTCTCTTACTTTAGCTATGATGCTTGGATATGGTGGTGCTGAGTTGATTGTATATGCTACAAATCCTACTTTTATTGTGTCATTTGTTTATGCATTATTATATTCTTCTTTACTTTCTGCTGCCTCTGTCGGTTTAGGATTTATTATATCTGTTATGACAAAAACCCGTGCAGCAGCTATNGGTAGCGGATTATTCTTATGGTTTNTTCTTGTAATNATTTATGATAGTGGATTCTTAGGAGTTATAACAGTGGCATTAAATGCAGATGCATTATTGTTGCCATTNACAATTGCTAATCCAGTCGAAACAACAAGGATTTTGGCATTGATGCATATGGCAGATAGTCCACTACGTGGTGAATTAGGTCCACAAGCTTCATTTCTTTTACAAGAATATGGTTCAATCGTTGCATCAAGAATTCTTGCTGCGGTTCTTNTTCTTTGGGTAGTTGTCCCTGTTACAATATCTTATCTTTTGTTTAGAAGACAAGATGCTAGTTGATGAAGTAGTTCATTTTTTATTACATCGAATTATTTTTTTCTAGATATAATATACAAAACAACTGAACCTGCTATTCCTAATGTTATTACTGCGATAAACAAAAATAATCTATTAGGAATTGTTTCAATGGGCTCTATTTCATTGTTATTTGCAGTTTCTAAAATTATTACTTCACTTATTGATTCATGATATATTTTTGACCCATCAAATTTAACAAATATTTCTGTTTTCTCAGCTATTTGAATTTGAATCGATGCTAATCCATTTTTATCTGTTAGTTTATTTGTAAAAATTTTATCATTAATGAAAAAAGTAATTAATTCTTTTTGAATTGGCAACCCATTATTTGTCTGTAAGTGAGCAGTTATTTGTGTAGCTTTGTTATTTTGTGTTTCTTCAGATATATCTAGTATTATAAATGAAGATATCTTGTCCGTTGCACTTGTAAATGGAATTAATAATAAAATTATTATAAATATGGAATATATTTTCATACAATTGACTATAATTTGAATTTAATATTTATTCCTTGTATTTAAATATCAATTTTTTACTCTCCGGCTTATGAAACTCGACCACAAACTCGTAGTAGGGTTGTTGGTTACTATACTTCTAATAATTTCATCATTTACCTTGATGGTAGATGCTTTTGATCCAGGAGGTCCTCCAATCGCTGGAGGAATACCAAAAATAGTAACCGGTAACTGGGAATGGATTAATTACCAACCAACAGGTGGTAGTTATAGTCCACAATTT
>PAVW01000015.1 GCA_002713205.1 Nitrososphaerota archaeon | reverse complement strand
ATCAATTCCAGCATTTATCATATCGTCTTTAATTGCCATAAAGCAAGTAGCCGTTTTTCCTTTCAATACATTTGCAGAAATAAGCAAAGAACCTGCATGGCAAATAGCAGCAACTGGTTTGTTTTGTGTAAACATTTCTTTTGTAAAATCAATAATCTTTTGATGTCGACGAAGGTTATCTGGTGCCCATCCTCCCGGGATAATTAGTGCGTCAAAATCTTTTGAATTAACTTCATTTATATTTGTGTCAACTGTAACAGGATAACTACCCTTCTTACCAACGTATTTAGTTGATGTTCCACTTCCAATAAGGACGACAGTAGCTTCTTCTTCTTTTAATCTATAATAGGGATACCAAAGTTCAAGTTCTTCATATCCATTTTCTGCAAAAATTGCTATTTTTTTTCCAACCAGAGTCATTACAAAATATTTATTCCTGATAAATAACTAGTTTTCGTATTGGTCTTAAAACTAGGAATATTGGCAAGTGGTAGAGGAACAGGTTTTCAAGCCATATTGGATCATATAAATATGAAAATTTTAGTCAATGTGGAAATTGAACTAGTGGTCTACAATAACAAAGATGCAGAAGTAAGTGATAGGGCTAAACAGGCAGGAATAAAGACGTTATTTCTACATGGAATTGTAGGGCAAAAATTCGACTCTAAAGAACAGAGAAAACTTGCGCGAATCGAATTCGATAAACAAGTAGTAGATGCGTGTAAAAATGAAGGTGTGGAATTAATCGTTTGTGCAGGTTTTAACCAAATATTGTCGGAATATCTTGTAGAGCATTATACAAACAGAATTCTGAACATACATCCAGCGGTTGATGTGGTCAATTATGGAGGATATGGAATGGTAGGGATGAAAGTTCATGATGCAGTAATAAATGCAAAAGAAGAATTCTCAGGATGTACTGTTCATTATATTGATTCGACTGTAGATCTGGGTCCAATATTATTACAGGCTAAAGTACCGGTTTATGAAGGAGATACTGCAGAATCTTTGGCAGAAAGAATATTAGTAATGGAACATCGTACATATCCAAAAGCAGTGCAATTGCATGCAGATAACAGGGTCAAAATTGAAAATGGTAAAGCAATTGTGGATTTAGTGTCAGGTGGCTGGGGTAAAAAATGGAATGATAAACAAATAAAATATTTTTTGTATCAACGAGATGAGTGGAGGAAAAAAAATAAGGAATTGTCAAGGATTTTAAATCCAAATGCATAAAAAGACAATTATGATAAAGTTATTGATATAGAAGATATGGTAGATAATTTTTCTGGTGGTATTAATGATGTAAAAACACAGAAACACTTTATTCAAGACATGAAAACGTTTGAATTGCCAAAATTAAAGCGGACTAGTGTTGAAGGTACTAGATATTATTTCAATAGCGACGGAGAAAAATATCCGTCAGTAACTGAGGTGATAAAACCATTCCAGTTTTCCAAAGAAAAAAGACAAAATTGGATTAATAATGCATTTGGTGGAGATGAGAGAAGGGCACAAGAATATGTAAATAAGGCTGGTTTTCGTGGAACAAAAGTTCATAAAATTATTGAATTATATTTAAAAAATCAATCAAATTATTTTGAAAATCACGATCAGAAACATATAGATATGTTTAATCAACTTCGACCTGTTTTAGATCAGGCAGTTAATAACATAAAATGTCAGGAAGAGAAGCTCTATAGTAAGGAATTACGTGTAGCTGGAACGGTAGATTGTATAGCTAAATTCGAGGGAAATCTATCGGTAATTGATTTTAAAACAAAGAATAAGCCTGTGAAAAGGGAATATGTTAACTGGCATTTTGTGCAATGTGCTGCGTATGCAAGCATGTGGGAAGAATGGACAAATATTCCAATAGAGAAATTAATTATATTGATTACAACAGAAAGTGGAAATTGTCAGGTTTTTGTTGAGGATCAGGAAGTCATAAAAACAATAGATGAATGGAAAGTTTTTATTGGCGCAATAGCAAGTTTCAATTAAATGTATTAATTTATTTTAATTTCAGAAAATCTCTTTGCCAAATAAAGTATAATAAAACGGCAGAAATTAAAAATTCTACAGTCAAGTAACTTCCATTATAAATTGCAGAGTAAAGTGGAACTGGCGTTCCTTCTGGTGCATATTCACTGAACCACACAATTCCTGAAATAAAATGTGCGGTAAACCTACCAAATATTCCTATTGCAGCTGCCAAAACAACATTATGTGGAAACAGACCTGCAAGACCCAATGCACCAAAAGCTAGAGGGTAATCTAATAAAAATTGAATTGGGCTAACTATGAAAGGAGGATTAAAAGCTAATTTTACAATTGAAAAAATTACACCAATTATTATTCCATATTTTACTCCTCGACGAATTGCAAACAAAAGTATAGGAACCATTGCACCAAGAGTAAATGATCCTCCTTGAGGTAATGATGGGAGAATGTTTGATATGAAATCTAGTGAGACCGCAAGGGAAATCATTATTGCTCCCTCAGCGAGTACATTACGTGGAAAATTAGAAAAGTTAGACATTGTATTAATTAAAGTTATAGTTACTTGGAACCAATAAATCTTGCAAGTGTTGAAATTATTCCTAATATTGGTGCCAAAAATCCTCCGCCAATCAACAATATGAGAATTGAACCAATTAGTATATGTTGACCGCGTTTGTAAGGGATTTTGTTTAGTGGAGGAGGTGCTGAATTCGGAACATCTGGACCGTTATTTTCCCCTTCGCGATAAGTTTGTACAGTACTAACAAGAAGCATTATGGAAAAAATTATTGTTAAAATTCCAACTATTGAAAATGGTAAAAAGGTTAGAATTGTCATAGCAGGGAAACACATGCCTCCATCGGGATTGTTTGCGTCCATACACGTGCCTTCTCCACTTATCGGAGCACCCCATGCGTTTATCATAATACCATCTGGACTTCCATCTTGCATGACTTCACCAAATCCATGGACGCCAGATAAAATTGCAGCCAAAATTCCAAATATCAGGGAAACTGCAAACAGTGCTTTCATTTACTACAATAGGTAGTTATTATTTATAGGAATATCTAATTACAGGTCTTATTCAAATTTTGCGTGTGTTATGCAAACATGTTGTTGAATACCTTCAGAATCTTCATACAGATTGCTTTTTATCCAATAAACTTTCTTTCCACAATATTTACAGCGAATTATATTCATCTGCAATCATATAATTATTTAATTTTTATTAAAGTAACCACGTCTTCGTCTGCAACGACATGACGTCCTCCTACCTTTTGCCCTTTGTGTTTTGCGCTTTTTCCCCAAATATATGCATATTTAAAATTCTTTTTTACATCTCTATGAATTTTTGCGCATATATCAAGAATAGAAGAGTTATTTGGAATAATAAGCGGTTCATCAAAATCGGTAGGTCCACCTTTTGGCCGTAAATAAATTCTGATCAAATCCAATCTTTCATAAATGGCCAATTTTAGTGCTTCAATATTCTGTTTTTGATCGGCCGAGATTGGGATGAAATCTTTACCGATTTTTTTCTTAATTTTCGTTAAAGTTCTTTTATCAACCAAATCAACTTTGTTTAAAATTGTTATTGAAGTATTATAGACTCGGTTTCCAGTAACTACATCAATTAATTGATCTGTTGAAATTGGTTCAGAAATAAGAACACGTGCATGGTGAATTCCATGAATTCTAAGAATACCGCGAATTAAATCGTCGGATAAAGAATCTTCAACTAAATTTGTAATTTGAAGACCGCCAGAGCTCTTTGCATCAACTGTCACATTGGGGGGTTTTTCATCTAATCGAATTCCAATTTGCTTAAGTTCGTTTATAAGAAGTTCGGATTGATAAGGTTGAAATATATCCAAAATCAACATGACTAAATTAGCCGAGCGTGCAACTGAAAGAATTTTTTTGCCAAATCCTTTGCCTGATGCCGCACCTCGAATAATACCTGGAAGGTCAAGTATCTGTATCTGGGCTCCATTATACATCATTATACCTGGAACAACGTCCAAGGTTGTAAAGTCAAATGAACCTACTTTTGAATTAGCCCCTGTTAAATTATTGAGCAATGTGGATTTTCCAACGCTGGGCAGGCCAATTAGCGCAACTGTGGCATCCCCACTACGTCTAACACTATAACCACCAGTTGATTTACCTTTGCTACTGGACTTTACTTCCTGTTCTAGTTTTAGCTTGGCCATTTTGGCTTTTAGTATGCCTATGTGATGCTCGGTTGCTTTATTAATTTTGGTCTTGCGTATTTCTTCTTCAATTGATTTTATTTTTTCTGGAATTCCCATTGTTCAATTTATCAAGTGAAAAATGAAATAAAAAGGTGTAAAATTAATTAATTATTGTGTATTGAGTAGTCATATGTCAAAAGTATTACATGTAAATCAAAATAGTTTCGATGAAGAAGTACTCAAATCTCAAATCCCTGTTTTTGTAGATTTCTGGGCAGAATGGTGCGGTCCTTGCCGTGCAATAGCTCCTGTATTGGAGAGTTTGGCTGAAGATTATAATGGTAAGGTAAAAATTGTAAAAATAAATGTCGATAAGGAAACTGATCTTGCCAACAAATACAATGTGAGCGCTATACCCAGTCTAATTATCGTGAAGGATGGTAAAGAAATAGACAGAATAGTCGGCGGCGCAACTAAAGAAGTCTACGCCGAGAGAATAAATAAGGTAATTTAATTTCTTTAGATATAATCAAACTTTACATTCTATTTTATAGAGATAATAATACATGCCAAAGTTTTGTCTAGAAATTGGCGTTCCTCTAAAGTCATTGAAAAATGTTGTAACAAAAGCTGAAGAGTTGGAGTTTGACGCTGTTTTTTACGGAGATTCTTTGGGGAGNTATCAACTGGAATGTTGGACAGCANTAGCAATNATAGCTTCATACACANAATCAATTCGTTTAGGGCCTGCAGTTACCTTTCCNTTGATACGNCANCCATCCATTTTNGCAAGAACCGCTGCAACCGTAGATCANTTTTCAGATGGTCGNCTNGAATTCAGGGTGGGTTTGGGAGGAAGAACAATGAAATCAGACAGTGTNAAATATGGATTAAATTTTCGTACNCATAATGAAAGATTAAAAATTTTAGATGAAAGTTTGGAAATCATCAAAAGTTTATGGATGAATGATGAAACAAATTTCAATGGTGAGCACTTTAAGTTGAATGGCGCACGGCAAGAAGTTGTGCCAATGCAAAAAGATGGGCCTCCGATTACAATCTCTGGAAAGAGTGATGGTATACTTGAGTTATTAGGAAAACATGGAGATGTTTGGGAAGCAGGAGGTCACAAGGATACAAACTATCCATTATTACTAGAAAAGGTAAATGAAAGTTGTATAAAATACAATAAGTTGAATGTCGACAAGTCGATTGAGTTGTTCGTGTCCATTGATATGAAGGGGAACGAGTCAATTAGTTCAGGGGATAATTTTGATAAGAATTGGAATGTTTTCAATGGTAATTCGGAGTTCATCTGTAATAAAATTCAAGGATTTGTAGATTTGGGATTTAACAGATTTGCAATATATTTTCTTAGTAACAAGGAAAATAGATTTGAACAAAATGAAAATGGATTAATAAATCAGATGGAAATGTTCAAGGATAATATCATTCCTAATCTAAAAATTTGAATAATTCTTTAAGATTGGTAAGCACATAATCCGGATTGGTTGCAAGCACGCTTTCCTGATGTTCACGGCGGAGTATGAGAGCTGTCTTTGTGGATGCGTTTTTTCCAGCTAGAATATCATGTGATGTATCTCCAATCATAATCGAATGTTTTGGATCAATGTTATGGTGTTTTAGGGCAAAAAGCAACATATCAGGTGCGGGTTTGCCATTTTTTACGTCGTCGGGTCCAACCACTTTGCCAATCAGGTGCTTAATTTTAAATTGTTCAAGCAGTTGCTCGGTTACGTGTCTGGGATTGGACGAAGCAATCATGCATTGGATGTTCTTTTCATTTAGTTTTTCAAGTACTTGATAAGTTTCTGGGAAAAGAGTATACTGATTGGAACGTTCCTTCATAAGTTTTTTTTCGATTTGAATAATTTTATCAATATCATAATTGGTCAGAGAAGGATTTATGCTGAAAGTAAAATCTTTGTGAGATTTGCCAAAGTTTTTGATGAATTCATCATTGTTCATGGTAGTTCCTGTAGATTCAAATGCCTCTCTCCATGATCGTAGATGTGTGTCGAATGTGTCGATTAACGTACCGTCAAAATCGAAGATTATTCCGTGTATATTCAATAGAGTGAATTCAGTCTCAAGTTATATATTTTTTTAATGTTGTAAATAATAATGAGTAAAAACACCGATTGGTCATATTCCAAATAGGTAGTGTGGAAATGAAAGGTCCAGAACTTCAAGACTTTATTGAAAAACAATGACAGAAAATAATTCAGAACAAGGATTCTCCACAACAAGAGGTCCTGAAAAGAAACAAAGTAAGGCTAGCAGGTGGATAAACTACAAAACTGCAATAGTAATGGGATTAATAGGAATTTTACTAGTAGGAGGATTCGAGTACTATCAATACATTGAGGAAATAAACAAAATAGAAGAAGTGATAATGAAAGTTGAACTGTATATTCCGACATTGGATGTGATATTTTGGGGAGATGTTACGGAAAACGGAGAGATTATCGAGTTAGAAAACAAATACGTAACTTCAGAATTCTATCGAGGCAACATAATGGTGTTATACGGAGGGATATTCAATTACGAAGACAGGGATAATATACAGATAATTGCAACATATCCTAACGGAACTACTTTGACAATACCTGAAGAGTACATAAAGTTTGAACGAGTGGCATGTTATGATTTATTCTTAGACGAGGATTGTGATATATTTTCGAGAGAATATTCAGGAATATATGAAATAATCTGGCTTTGGGAGGAAAATAAATTGGAAGAACCATACGGAAATTACAAATTTGAGATAATAAATAGTCAATATGAAAAATCAAGTGTGGTTAAAAATTCTCCAGAATGTTGTAGATCAAATATAAACGTAAAATTAATTGAAAGATAATGATGGATTAACGTACAGTCAAAAGGAAAAATAAAGTGTGGTAAAGTTGATGTAAAGAATTCAAGTGAAAATTTGGAGTAATTAGTTTTTTAATTATTTAACATGTACAAGGATCACAAGTACAGTTAGTACATTTGCAATTTGTGTTAGAGCAGTTTGGGTCCATACGCTTCACAAGTAATTAACGTTATTAACTATTTTAGAATCGTAATGTAATGCAATTCGGAAACTCCATTGACGTTAATCACGGCTCCATAATTCACACTGTTTCCGTCAGTCCAGTAGTATATCCTTGTTACATCAAATGACTTCATCCAAGTGTTGATAAAGTCGTCTACAACAGATTGGACTGTTTCTGAATCAGCATCTTCTCCAAGCTGGAATTCCTTGAACTTGAACAGCGACGGGATTTCTTCTGGTGTGACCACCGATATTCCATTGTCCGAAAATATATCCAAGATTTGTTCATTTATGCCTTCCCTGATAATGTCTGGTCTGACAATCTCCGGTTCTGGTCCAGGTTTTGGTTCAGGATCAGGAAGTTGTTTAACGCTAACCCCACTTAATTCGAGTAGAAATTGTTCAAACGCCTCTTCGGGTGTGTCTCCAAAACCAACATAATATTCTCCATCGAACGCGGCTCCAATAGCTGCCACAGTCCCCAAATTTGTTACAACACCACCAGCTCCGGCAGTATAAACAGGGATAAAGTAGACATCATGGTCACCCACCCTGTACAATATATTATCACCTACACGAGGATTCCTTAGCAATGTCCTTAGGGTAGCAAAATCAGGATTGCGTTCCAAAGCTTCAAGAATGGCGGTAGGTCCCAAGAGTTTCGTCGTGGCGTCAAGTGGAACCTCATAGAATATCATTTCACCCAAATTTTCAAAGTTATTTCGAACGACCATATATCCTGCCAAGTTTTGTCCTGGAGAACCACGTAATTGTAAAGAGATGAGTCCTAAGAATTCGTTTTCAACAAAACCGGGTGGTTTTGCAAGGATGAAGTATGTGTCAAGATTTGGAGGAACTTCGAAGAACTCTCTGGCCTCAATAAATGTTGCAGAGTCAGTTATGTGATAAAAGTTGTACATATTCACACGATAATTAAAAAGTTCTTCTGGATACCTTGTTTGTTCTTTAAGCCATTCAGGAATGTCTTTCTCAATGTAATCTGGATATAGTGTTTTGAACAAGTCGCTGTAATAGTCATCTCCCAATATATACAGAGAAATGTTTCCGTCATAGGTATTAATTAATGAATAGCCTACATGCCTAACGAAAAAGTTTCCGTCACTCCATGGAACATTAGATGTATCTAATGCTGTAATAAGTGGCATAAGCCAATAAGTCTCCTTGCCGTCGGTAACTGGATACATATCAATAGGTCTTCCATCAATATTATAAACAAAATAAGGGAATAACAACTCCATACGTTCATGTACGTCTTTATACCTCATCGCGTGTATTGTTTCAAAAGGTCTGGCAAGAAGGAAATTTGGTTCGAATAGCCAACTTAACGGAGGAGAAATATCAATACCGCCACTACCTGAATACATATAATTATTTAATTCATCACTGGATTCTCGGGCTGAAGGATATGCCGACCATGTTTCGGAGAACAGGCCTCCTTCACCATAGTAAATTTTACGTTGGTCGAAAAAGTCTTGAGTGTCAACTATCTTTCCGTCATGTCCGTCGAGGAGAAGAAAGCCATTCGGTACATGTGTGTAAACAAGATGTTGATTGTACCAAACATTTGCTGCTTCAACTGTATCAGGCAGTATTGGTTTCATGGAAGAGCTCCAATACAGCGAACCGTTAAATCTTAGAATATCAGTATCCTGAAAGTCAACATATGGAATCAATCCAATTTCAGGTTTTAACTTTGCATCAGCACCTGCAAGATCCCATAAGCGAATCTTGTCTAAAAGTTCGGCATTCTCATCAATATACGGACGTATTTCATCTCGTGAAAGTGGTGTAAGGCTAAAATTATATGGAATTTCATCAACGTTGCCAAGATTCGCCAAGTATCGGTTTACGGCGATTTCTTGATCTGTATATGGTCCATTCCACTCTACTTTTCTGGCATCTGCTATACTACCTTGGACTGCTATTGCAGAACCAACCAACAAGCCGATTAGAAGTAATGATCCTATACGTATAGAATTAATGCGTGAAGGTTTGAATAGTCGTTTTGTTTTTGGTGAATCTAAATAGGAGAAAATTGAAAAGGCAATACCCGCTGCAAAAAATCCTCCAATTATAAATTTAGAATTATAATCAATGTATGATGGGAAAAATAAATTAAAACCTGTCCAAAAGAGAAACAGTGCAATTAATGCTTCTATTGTAGATATTGGAAGTTTAATTTGGCTTAGATCAGGTCCAACTCCAAATTTGTCATTTCCTGTTCGAAGTTCACCACCGAATTCAATAATTGTTGAAGACATTCCTTTTAGAAGTTGGGTAAGCCCTACAAGAATTACTAATCTTGTTCCTAGTGAATTTAATAACGGATACACTATTAATGTTAAAGCAGGAATCATAGGAATTACATTTTGTTCTGCAAAACCAGGTGTTGGTGTTATAAACGGGAATAATAGCAATTTTGGAATGTGTGATAAACCAGATTGCCATCCTTGTGACATCCCCGAAAGTGCCATTCCTACATTCATGTTAAGGAAGAATGTTGAAATAATAATGAGTTTTGTTAGTTGCCATAATACAAATTTACCTGGAGTAAGTGAAAAATTACGAAAGTCTTGGATATTTATTTTTGGATTATCAAAATCATTGGGTTTGCGAACAACTTGTATTACTATATCAAGAAGCCACCAAATTATAGATCTGCGATTTTTAATGTCAATTCTTACAAAAGAGACCATTGCTAAAATTGTTCCGCCGATTATTCCAAAATACAGAGGGCGTATGTATATATCACCAAATTCTTTGTAATTGAGCCAGAAATCCAGAATTTGGCCCATAAAAGAAAAAATTATAATAATTGATAAAATAATTGGTAGAATCCAGAATAGTCTACGAGATTCAGGTTTAGGGAATGAATTTGCATTATCACTCATTGTAATTATATGATTATTGGGGTTTGTAATTTATAGTTTTGGTATTATTAAGAATCGATTAATTAAAGTCGAAAAGTTTAGTTTGTCCTGTGTTTTTACTAAAATGAAAAACTTTGATGCCAACACGACGAATTTTTTTTGATTCTTGATTTAGAAAATTCAAAAATAATTTTTGTGAGGTATTAATTATAATATCTAAAGAATTATGAGAAATTTCAAAAGTCTTGGTCCTTTGACAAGTATTCATGTCTTCTAGTATTGCAGTAATACCCACCGATTTGAAGGTGAGATTTTGTTCTTGGAGTTGTAAATAAACATCCTTTGAAAGAGTTTCTATAGTTTGTTTAATTATTGTAAAATCTTTTGTGTCCTCTTTCAGTGTAAATATTCGTCCTATTTGATCTACTGGTTTTTCTCTAACTGGTTCGTCATCAACTCCAGAAGATGAAAGGTGTAGATATATAGCAAATTTATGTCCAAAATGTTTGATTAGTACATCCAAGTTGCATTTAGCTAGTTGTTCAATCGTTTCAATTTTCAATGTTTTTAGTTTAGAATGTGTTTTTGGACCAACGCCGTATAGTGATTTTACATTTTGAGGAAAAAGAAAGGGTTTAACTTTAGATGGCGGTAAAATGGTCAAGCCATTTGGTTTATTGGAATCTGCTGCCATTTTTGCAATTAATTTATTTGGTCCAATTCCAACAGAACAAATTAGATTTTCTTCTTGTTTGATTTCGTTTTTTATTTTAATAGCAATGTCCTTTGCATATTCGTAGTTTCCATCTATAATAGATGTAATATCAATACATGCTTCGTCTATACTAAGTTGCTCGAATTTAGAACTATATTTGCGAATAATATTCATAATTAAATTAGAAATAGATTCGTATAATTCATGATTAGCTGCAATAAATACAGATTCCTTTCCTGAAAGTAATTGTTTTGCCTGTTTAATGGAAATTCCTGATTTTACTCCATATTTTCTAGCTATGTAATTTGTAGTGGCTACTGCTCCACTGTCTTCAGTTCGACCTGAATATTGGCAAATTACTATTGATTTGTTTTGAATTGATTGGTCATGTATTTCCTCAATTTGCGCATAAAAATAATCGAGATCAATATGAAGTACAACACGTTCCATTTAGTTATATTATGTAATTACAGTTTAAATTAATTCATTAATAATAAAAATTATAATTAGTGTCAATAACTTATATCTATAGATGAATAATGAAGTTTTAAATTACGATGTGGTTGTTGTCGGTGCAGGTCCTGCAGGAAGTACTGCAGCTTATGAATGTGCAAAAAGCGGATTAAAGGTGTTAATGTTTGAGGAAGATCCTGTTGTTGGCATACCAGTTCAGTGTGGTGAAGGTCTAAGTTGTTTTGCATTGCAACATCTAAATATAAAACCAGAAAAGGAATTTATAGCAGCAAATATCAAAACATTGAAAGTAATTTTTGCAAATGGTAATTGGATGTTAGTTCATGATGGCGGTTATGAATTGGATCGTGATAAATTTGATCAGTTTTTAGTAAAAAGAGCTGTAGATGTAGGATGTGAATTAATGACGTCTGCTAAAGTTGTAGATTTTGATTTGGAAGAAAAAATCGTTAAAGTAATTAAAAATAAAAAAACATTTTTTGTGAAAACTAAAATTGTAATTGGGGCAGATGGTTCTAAATCCAATGTGGCTCAGTGGTCGGGACTTGTTGCAAAAGAAAAATGGAGAGAGTGTTTAATTCGAGCTTATGAATTAAAAATGGAAGGGGTAGATGTCGAAGGGTTTGATATGTATTTTAATTTTGATATAGCACCGGGTGGTTATCTTTGGATATTTAAGAAAGGCGAGTCAATTGCAAATGTTGGAATTGCAACTACTGCAACTGATAGTGTGAAACGACTTGAACGATTTATCGAATTAAAGAAAATCAATGGAACTGTTTTGCATAAAACAGCTGGAGCGATTCCATACAAAGGACCTTTAGAAAAAACATATGCTGACGGGGTATTAATTGCAGGAGATGCAGGAGGATATACAAATCCAGTGTTCCTTGGAGGTATTTCAACAGCAATGCAAACAGGTAAATTATCAGGAGAAATTGCTTCGGAAGCAATTCGAATAGGCGATACTTCATCCAAATTCTTATCAAAGTATGAAAAATGTTGGAAAAATCTGCCTTTAGCTGATAAATCATTACTAAAAGCCGCGGAAATCATGCATGCGTTTTCTCCAGAGAGATGGGAAAAAATGGGAGAGCTTGTAGGAAAAACAGATGTAACTAACATTACAGCTGCAGGAAAATTAAAAATTATTCTTAAAACTTTATTGCCAAAATATTGGGTGTTGATACCAGTAATACCTTACATGCCTACAGTGATGAAGGCTTTTTCAATTACAAGAAAATGGGGTTGGTAGATTGTGTGGATGAGGGTATTAACCCTCTTCCATAATACAATCTTTGAGTGCTGCTAGTAAGTAGAATTCAAATCCAATTCATCTGGTGTAGATGAGATTGGAGTGGGAGATGGGAATTGCTTCTCATTATCTACTTCAACTACGGCTGCAGCTTCAGCCAATATACTTTCAGTTTCGGGACTTGAAGATTCAATTAATGTTTGTGTTCCTCCAAGTTGACCTGCGTCGGAAATTAATCCGGTCATCATTTCACCAATTTTTGACATTTCAGAACTAGCTTCTGGTAGAATCCCTGTCATTGAGGATTTCATTCCTTTAACTACTGAAACAATCGGTGTGATGGAAGTAATTACATCACCAAAGTCTTGAACAGTTCCCATTCTGAGATTGATTTGTTCTAAAACTAATCTCATTTGAGTAACTGACATAGTTATTTTTCGAAGTTCTGCTAATTCATTTGCAAAAGCAGAGGCTCTATCAGTTTCGTGTTTTTGTGTTGCTGCTACGACTTTATTGAATATGTTTTCATCTTGACTCTTAAGTCGTGATACTTTTTGATCTAATTTGCCTATCATTGATTGCAAAGAGCGCTGTGTTGATTCGATTTGGTGTTTCATTGGGGGTTGAGAATTTATTTTTCCTTTCATTTTTGAAAGCATTGGTTCTTTTTCTTGTTGATTCCAATTATTATTGAGTATACCCATTTTTATCATTATATAAATCCAAAACCGGAGATAAACGAAGTAGAATTAACAAGGTTGAACAAAAGTGTCAATCATAATTAATATCTATAACCTATGATAATATAATCAATAAATTTTTTAGTGGAAATTAACCCGATTTCCTTACATATTATAATATTATAAAAATTGATAATTATGAATAGTAAAATGCGTGTTTTGGTTTTTTTGTTTTTTGTTTTTGTGAGTTTTTCGTTTCTCATTTATTATGAATATGCAGATATTGTAAAACAGGATGTAATGCAAGAAAAAAATATTGATGTTTCAAATGAAAACAATGGGGTAAACAATCAATCAAATAGTTATGTGATAATAAATAATTACACCATTGATGTAGAATTAGCTTTAACTAATGAAGAGAGGCAGAAAGGATTGATGGGAAGAGAAATTCTTAATGATAATGACGGAATGTTATTTATTTTTGAAAATGAAGAAATACATGAGTTTTGGATGAAAAATATGATAATAAGTTTAGATATTATATGGATTAATTCTGATGGTGAAATTGTTCATATTGAAAAACAAGTTCCGCCGTGTGAAGAGAATTGTGTTATCTATTCGCCTTTATTACCTGCGAAATATGTGTTAGAATTAAATTCCGGTAGTGCAGAAAGACTAAGTATAGAAAGTGGAACAGAAATTCAGTTGTTTATAAAAAATTAAAGTGTTTTTATATTTTCATATAAAAATATTTAGTGTTCTTATAAATAATTATTATAATTTTTTGGGAATTAGAAAAATGAACAAGAAGGTTTAATTCCTTTATGTTTTTATAATTCATATGGCTAATGTGGAAATGAGAAATTTTAAAAGTACAACTGAAGAAGTTGAATATTTATTAGAAAAATATCCAGATACAAAAAACAATGATTTTTATCTTCAATGGGTATGGTTGAAAGATATAGAAAAAGTGGATCTTCCTGAAATGCCATGGAGAAAGTTTGAACAATTAGCTGGAAAAATGGGAAGTATACGACGAGCTAGACAAAAAGTTCAAAGTATGGGAAAACATCTTCCAAGTGATAAAAAAATCTTTGAGAGAAGAAAGCGTTGGAGAAATATCAGACTTCAGGAAAAGAAATTAAAAATCGTTAGTTAATAATACATAATCAAAGTCCTTTTATTTTATTCATCTATAGTTACGAATGTGGGTAAAAAGGTTATAATTTTAGGTTCAGGACCCGCTGGATTAACCGCGGCTTTGTATACAGCACGAGCCAACTTAAATCCATTAGTCATAGGTGGAGTAGAATGGGGAGGACAATTGATGCTAACTACTGATGTCGAAAACTATCCTGGTTTTGTTGATGGAATTAAAGGCCCCGATCTTATGGAAAATTTTCGGAAACAAGCAAAAAGATTCGGTGCGGAAATAATTAATGAAAATGTCACATCTGTAGATTTTAGGAAAAATCCGTTTCAAGTTTCAACTGCAGAAAATAACTATAATGCAAATACAATAATAATTGCGACTGGAGCTGACTCTAAATGGTTGGGATTAAGTTCTGAGCAAAAATTGATTGGAAGAGGTGTTTCTTCTTGTGCTACGTGTGATGGTTTCTTTTTTAAAAATAAAAATATTGTAGTTGTTGGTGGTGGTGATTCAGCTATGGAAGAATCCTTGTTCCTTACAAAATTTGCAAATAAAGTTACAGTAATACATAGAAGAGCTAAATTACGAGCTAGTAAAATTATGCAGGAGCGTGCGTTTAAAAATAACAAAATAGAATTTGTTTGGGATAGTGAAATAGTTGATGTGATTGGTGAAAATTCCGTCACTGGAATTAAAATAAAAAACATTAAAACAAATCAAGTTAGTGATATGGAAGTTCAGGGATTGTTCGTTGCAATAGGACATAAACCAAATACGGATTTTCTTAAAGGACAAATAGATCTTAATGAAAAAGGATATGTTATTCATAATGGAACTCGTACAAATATAGATGGGGTTTTTGTAGCTGGTGATGTTTATGATTTTCGTTACAGACAAGCAGTAACTGCAGCGGGGCATGGGTGTCAAGCAGCTATTGATGTTGAAAAATTTATTGAAGAAAATAATTTATAATGTTAAGAGGTAGGATTATAACCAGGAAAATTATAATCTGTGCCAATATCTAAATCGATTTGTTCTTTTGATATTTGTTTATTTTTTTTCATGAATTAATAACACGATAATAAAAGTTAGAAATGTAAAAACTAGAGATGGATGGTCAGTAAATATTGCTTCTTTAATTGACTTTTTTTGGCTTATTGTGTTTATCTGCAATAAAATCAACCATATTGCATGGCTCACGGGCCAAGGCTTGGGTAAACAAGCCTATTTAATTCAGGTGAACTGCATGGTCCAGTAAAGGCTCGCAGTTCAGTTCTCCTGATTTATATTATCATATTATTTTGATAATTTCTCAAATAATGCTTTTAATTCTTCGTCGGTTGGTTTATTGAATTTACCATTGGCCATGACAATGTTTATTGGGCCTCCGCCATCAGATTCTTCTCTTGGAATTACATGAATGTGCATGTGAGGAATCTCCTGGCCGCTTTCCTTGCCGTTATGAATTCCAATAGTAGTTGCAGGTACATTTAGTTTATTGCGTAATTTCTTTGAAATTTTTATGGTTGTATTAAATACAGCGGATGCTGTTTCATTATCTAATTCTTCAACAAATTGAGCGTGTTTTTTTGGAATTATAAGAGAGTGTCCTTCGCTTATCGGAAAAACATCAAGAAATGAAAGTGTTTTATCGTCTTCGTATATCTTATAGCTTGGAATTTCGCCTTTAACTATTTTACAAAATAGACACGAATCCATAAATCCGGTATGAAGAAGATGAATTTAAATTAAATTCTGCATTCTGTGTCACTAAGAAATGATATGATGTCAATAGATGTTTCAGCGAGTGAATATTGGTTTTCCATAATAAATTTTCCAAGATTATCTTTCCAGACTATTAAGTCGTTGTTTTGATTTAGTGGTGTGTGTACGATACTGCCCCAATTTAAAGCGATTACTTCGCCGTTCATATTAAGTATTGGAGATCCACTTGAACCACCAAATACGGAAGGAAGTGAAAATAAATAATCATTAGTAGACCAACTATAAGGACTAACTCCATTGTAGCTCCCTGCTGCAATAACCCAAGCACCTAGTTCTCCTGGATGCCCAATTAAGATCGCTGTGTCTTCGTATTGTGGGGTAGAATTACTAAGTGAAAGGGGAACTGTAGTAGCACTAATTTTAACTAATGCGATGTCAATGTTGCGTTCTTCCCCCCGATTTAGCGAACCTTCTTTGAGTAAGTCTCCTGTGTATTCACGTCCATCTGGAAAATGAATGAGCATTTGATCTTCGCTGTTTGTTGCTGCGTTAGTTACGTGTAAGTTTGTTATTATACAGCCATTATTAGATACGAAAAATCCAGTGCCTACTAGCCGGCCACCAGTATGTCCTATTCGTACTACACTTTGTCGTGAATTAATTCCAAGTCTTAGTATTTCATCTCTGTTTTCTAAATCACCTTCATTTAGGAGAAGCTCCAATCTAGCATTATCTTCAGCTAGTTGTATATTTTCAACAACAAGTTGATTTCTTTCTTCGGTAATTTCGTTTCTTTGTTCAATCAATTCGGTTCTTTCATCCTCTAAATTATCAATCGTTTGTTTTTGATTTTCAATATTTTCATCTTGTATGGAAATCTGCGTTTCAAGTTCTAGTGAACGAGTTGTTAGTAAATCAAGATCGTTAATGCGTCGAGTTAAGTCAGTAGTTAATGATATAATTTCGCTTTGTTTTGCGTTCCCATCCTCGATTAATTGTAATATCTCGTTTTTACGTTGTTGAATTTCTGATTCTAGGGTTGTTTTCTGACGGTTAATATCTTCAAGTGTTTGTTCTAATTGGGTTAAAGTATTTTGTGATTCTTCATAATCACTCATTAGTGAATTGTGTATTGTTTGTAGTAAAGTTAGTTCGTTATCTAGTTGTTGTTTTTCTTTTTCTAAGTTAAATAAATCATCTTCAAGATTATCAAAATTAATTGTTAAATTATCAAAATCAATTGTTAACATTTCGTAATTTTCAGTTATCTCTATATTGTTTTGATATAGAACTACTGTGGGAATTATAAGCATTAAAGATAGTAAAATCACGGAGATGATGCGGAGCACATTTTTAACTTGATAAAATATTATTTAAAATTTAACGTATTTTTTACTGAAAATAAATACATTTTAGAATAGTTGTGTGTATTAGTTTATAATGTTGAGTCANGATATTGTTAATTATTTATTAAAGTATGATTTTCAGATTACNCCTGATGGTATTAGGTTTTTGATGGAACAGGATAAGGATGCTCATACTGTTATAGATAAAATAATTCAAGAAAAAACCAAAAACAAAGAAAATGATTTTTTAATATCAAAACACGATATAGAGAATTTTATCAGTCCAAAGAAAGAAGTTAAATTGGTAAAAAATATGACTTATGACTTTCAAATTNTTTCTGGGAGTGAATCTGTGCCAGATCAGCTTGAAGGTATAGATGGTTACCATCGTTTAATCAACAATCGTTTTGGTAAATTTAGTAGAATTATGCATAAAAGGCAAGATTCGAAACTTGTACGGAAAATCAGTGTTGCAAGAAAGAGCATTGATGGAAANCCTATTAAAATAGCTGGGTTGCTTGTGGAGAAAAATAAACGGGAAAAAAGTTATGAGATTAGGATAGATGACGATAGTGGGTTTCTTGATGTAATAGTAATTGGAAGAACTGAAATCAATCAAATAGAGAGGTTTTTGATTGACCAAATGATTATTGCCGATATTGTTTATAGTAANAATATCAATCGTTTTATTCTGAAGGGTTGTTATCCACTTGATATCCCAATCAGAGTGTTTGATTCAAAGGAAGACGAGTCAGTTTATGGCGTGTTTCTATCAGATATTCATGTTGGAAGTAAGACATTCTTAGAGGATTCGTTCAGGAGTTTCTTGGATTGGCTTAACGGTAAATCAGATGATTTAGAGATAGTAAACAGTATTCAGTATTTGGTTGTNGCTGGGGATGTTGTNGATGGGATTGGNGTGTATCCTGGACAAGAGGAGGAACTCACATCATTAAATTTTACCAAGCAATATGATGAATTTGCGGAATTGTTGAAGGAAATTCCCAATCATATACGTGTATTTATTTCACCAGGGAATCATGATGCNACNCGCCATGCNTTACCACAGCCACCAATATTCAAGAAGTATGCTGCAAGTTTGTATGATATGGACAATGTGGAGATGCTTGGTGATCCCTGTTATATCCGTTTACATGGTGTAAACATACTTGTTTACCACGGACAAAGTTTGCCAGATATTATAGGATCAACACCAGGAATTAGTTTTGATAGTCCTGCTGAGGCAATGAAGGTTTTGTTGAGGGCAAGGCACTTGGCACCAACACATGGTTCTGGCACCACTGTGGCGTTGGAGGAAGATGATAGATTGGTTATCGATGATGTTCCAGATATTTTTCATTGTGGTCATGTTCATACGGTGCAGACNATGAAGTATAGGGGAAGTTTGTTGCTCAATTCAGGTACTTGGCAATCGCAAACACAGTACCAAAAAAGGTTGGGAATCGTCCCTGTTCCAGCTGTAGCTATAGTGGTTGATCTGTCAACCCTTGAAGTAGTANTGANGAAGAGTTTTGAGTAGANATGNATATAAAATCCAACCAAATTTATAATGTGGACTGTCTGAAAGGGATGGCGTCNATGGAAAAGGAATCGGTTGATTTGATAGTCACTGATCCCCCATTCGCGATTGATTTCAAGGCCAAAAAGGCCAATTATAACAGGATTGGGTCGAGGGTACTGGAAGGATATAACGAGATTCCAAAGGAAGAATATTATAAATTCACAAAGGATTGGATGGTGGATTGTTTTAGGGTTTTAAAAGAAAGTGGGAGTATGTATGTATTCTCCGGTTGGAACAACCTGAAGGATATACTGAATTCCCTTGACGATGTGGGTTTTACTACAATAAATCACATTATTTGGAAATATCAGTTTGGTGTTGTAACCAACAGGAAATTTGTGACATCACATTACCACTGCCTATTCGTGTGTAAAAACGATAAGAAAAGAAAGTTCTTTCCGTATTCCAGGTTTTCCAAGGATGAGAAAGATATCGATAATAAAAGCCTACATTATATGGACAAGGAGGATGTGTGGATAATCAAAAGGGAGTACTGGACAGGTAACGAGAAGACGCCAACCAAGCTTCCTGCAGAGATAATCAAAAAAATTCTGAAATACTCCAGTGAGGTCGGTGATGTTGTGTTCGATCCGTTCCTTGGGTCGGGTCAAGTTGCAATGATAAGCAAGATGGAAAAGAGAAAGTATATCGGTTTTGAAATCGTGAAGGAGTATTTTGATTTTGCCTCGAAGCGTTTGAGCACCGACACTTATCGTTTAAGCGTAGCTGACAAAAGTTCCGTGTAATAAAAAAAACTAATTTTTTGAGAATATTTCAAGGTTGTGGAAAGTATTCGCATTATTCACAGGTGGTTGTAGGGTAAGAGGACCATGTAATATGTTTTCAATATTTTCATCTTTATACGCAAGTCCTTGTTCTTAAAAGTTTTCTGTTAGGAATTAGGTAAATGAATTTCTGTTTTGGAACCAATTTCTATTTTGTGTTCATCGATGAAACCGTTGTGTGTCTCCAGAAGATATTTTCCTTCGCTGGAAATGATTGTGCATTTATCTAGTCTTTCTTGATAGGACATCTTGTCTGCTCCTTCACAGTAAGGGACTGATGCGATGTTGATTATTGTATTTTCGTTGTCAATCCATATTATATCCGTACCTGTAGGTACATGATCGTTAAAGTATTGTCTCGTTTCCGTTGATGAATCAAAGATGTAAAGGATTAGGCTGTTGGTTTGGAGTAAATCATACAGGCCAATAAAATCTTCCTCTGTAAGTTCTGAAACCAGGAAAACATGGTAAAGTGAAAACTTCTGTCCGTTTATTGTTACAAACTGGTTTTCAATGGATTCGGCATTTGGGTTATTATNTGGAATTTTAATTATTGGTTCGTNTTTTGGTTCNTGGTCTGCAGGGTTTACTTGTTCTGCGTCTCTCCATTCAATTACGGGNGGGTTTTNCTCTTGAATNCCTGATGAATTGTCTGATTTAGGATAAAGGTGACAGCGCTCTCCNACCCGGCTGTTGTAGCAAATAACTTGCTTTTCTTCANTGTCGTTTTCAGGTATTTGAAATAATAAATCTTGAAATATAATTACAAAAGAAAGCAGAATAGTTATANAAATAATAATAACGAGTTTTTGTTGCATTGAAATATAATGGGTTTTTAGCTTATTAAAATTAAAAGTTTAAAGAATTATTTTTAATATTATGTTTCTTTTTGTATGTTCTTTTTCTTACTTCGATTGAGTAATGACTTTACTATGCCGCGTTTAAATATCCAGGGACGAATATAGTAAAAAGTAAACTTAGCGGTTCTTCCCTTGTCTGGATTAATTAGCTCTAATTTTTTTAAGGCGTCCTCAATTTTTATTAGAAATTTGGTTATTTTATACACTCCTGATTTATGAAAAATAGTAGACCTGTCTTTTATAAATATTAAAAATAGCTCTGTGTAAAAATAAATAATTTATAATGTGGAATTTCATTTGTTTGTTCATTTCAAAAATTTAAAACCCTAANGGNCCNTCCCTAGCATTACGTGATCTGCAATTCCTGCAGACTTTACGTCTTGGATTATAGGTATTTTGTTTGCAGTTCTCACAATATGTNGTACCAGCAGAACCCGATCCTCTACCTAGTTTATCATCNGACATAAATATACNATACAGAATTTCCTATAAAAACGATTGAAAATGTTGGCCTTCATAAAAGCTCCCTAAATAAGGTTATAGAGTAGCTAGTGTGGAGACCAACGGTCGAGTTTTCNATTTTTTACTATAAAAATTTAGTGGTATTAGAAGAGAAATTTTTTAAAAAANNAATNAGGNTTTAGGTTAGTTTTTTTAAAAAAAACTATAAAAAAGAATAATTCTATTTGTGGGATAGAATTTAGTTATTATTACTTTCCACCACAATCACATCCGCCACCACAGTTACAGCCACCCAATTAATTCACCTACCTCTGTTATTCCTTATNAAATTCGATATATATATCAATATTAAAGTAATGATTTAGCAACGGGATCGTCTTCGAATACTTCATTAATAACATTGTCAGAAACAACGGCCGATATTTTTTTGGTTCTTCCGTGCCTGCCTTGATTNATTATACTGGCATTTATGAGACCTTGGGTATCGAGCTCGCTTAGTAGTCCGCTAATTCGACGTTGGGTTAAAGGCTCAATTCCAAGTTTTTGGGTTAATGTCTGATATTTGTTATAGACATCACCTGTTGTAGAATGTCGTTGGTTTGAGGTTACTGCTTTAAGAACCGTTTTTTCGTGTATTGGAAGGGTCTTAACGGCTTGATATACTCGATCATTATCAATTTTCATGGATGCNTCTTTTACGTATTTTTCATGTATTGTTGTGTCGTCACAGCGCTCTGCAAGTTCACCTGCAACTCGAAGTAGTTCTATTGCTCTTCTGGCATCACCGTGCTCAGATCCTGCAAGTGCTGCACAAAGATTNATTGTACCTGGAGGAACNGTNTTGTTGTTAAAGGCTTCCTGAATTCGTTCTTTAAGTATATTTGAAAGTTGATTNACTGTNTATGGAGGAAACAAAATTTCTTCTTCGTTTAAACTGGATAATACTCTGGGATCAAGAAATGATTTGAAGTGTAAATCGTTGGATATACCAATGAGTGAAATAAATCCTTGTTTAAGGTGTTCAGAACTTCTTGTAAGTGAATATAACATATCGTCGTTTGAGTTTTTAGCGTGTTTTGCAAGATAGTCAATCTCATCAATAATAAAAATAACTTTTAGGTTNTTGTTTGAAATATTGTTGTATATTCGTTGAAGAACTTCACTGATGGGTAATCCTGTAAATGGCATATCCATATTTAGAGAATGTGCCAGATCAACGAGAACTCTATATTCGCTTCCTGCTAGTCGGGCATTAGAATATGCAAGACTAATTTCTTTTTTGTGTTGTTTTGTTGTCTCTTCAAATTTAGATAGNACGTATTTGGCAACTGCGGTTTTACCACTACCTGTTTTACCATACAAAAGCAGGTTTGATGGNTTAGATTCTTGGAGAATTGGGACTAGTATTTGTCCAATAATGTTAACTTGTTCTTCACGNAATGGAAGTTTTTTTGGAATAAAATCAGATCGTAAAACTTGTCTGTTAATGAAAATTGACTTACCGGTAAGTGCTTTCTCAAATATGTTAGAAAGCATGTCTTTTTCCTTGCTTATCATTNGTTANTGGTGGTTTTGCTATAAACTAAATACAGAAGTCGAATAAGTTTCAGGTTTTGGTAAATTTAATGTTGAGTTANATTGTAATTTTNATAGTATATTNAAATTTAGAGAGTTATCAAAAATAAAATGGTATTTATTAAATTAAATTTTTGAAAGGATTGGGTTGAAAAATTTTTGGTAATTAATTAGAATTATTAGTTTTTAATAAATATAAAATTGGGCTCAAAAGGGCAACAACATTCACCGATTTGAGAGTGGATATCTAAACAGTTCAAATTGTGTTTTCACCTTGATGTGTAATTATATCAATTGGTTTGGTTTTTCGATATGACCAGCCGGCTTTGGTTCTTTCTCTAGTTAANTTACCTCTTTCATANAAACGGGTNAGATATGTAGATATTGTACTTGATTTTAATTCATCATTAAATTCTGTTTTATAACATTCTGACATGTCCTGNCTTGTAAAGCTCCCCAATGGAAAGTCTGTTTCAACTANACCACAAATTTTTCCNAATANGGTATTACCTTCAGGAATTTCAATTTCTGAGTTNGATGAATTTTGATTAGTAAGATCAATTAATTGATTAAGTTTACTAAGTTGGCTGTTGTTTAGTGGACCATTAAATGCAAAAGTAAATTTTCCACCTTGTCCATCNTCAATTTCCATTTTCATTTTTCTTTGCATANGATATTGTANGTAGTTGTAACTTATGTTGAGTTNTCTGTGAAAAAGTGAACTTGTGAGTGAAAAAACTATGACAAGCCTAAAATAGGGAAAAAATGTATTTTGTTCACTAGTTTTTGTGAATTAGGTTTTAAAGAGAAGTAGGAGTTGGGTTCCAGTGGAAATGAAGGGGTCTATGGTGTTTGATTTTTCTGTGAAAGGAGTTAATATTGTTGCAGTGGAAATAAAGGGGTTGATTTTGGTTTTGTTTTANGGAAATTTGTTTTGTTCACAGTNATTGTGTATTAAGAGGGAGTCCCAGGATTTCCATTGTATGATTAAATTAATTTAGATTATATTATTAGTATATAGAATTTAATTTATTAGTAAAATAAAATAAACAAATTAATATATTAAAATTATAATCTAACCAAGATCGGATTAATTCTCTATTATCATAATAATCTATTCAAACCAATATTAATTAATTCTCCAAAGGAAATCTCCCCCCTCCGTCTAAATAACTAAAACATAATTTCTAAAACCTATTTCTTATCTATTTTTTTAAAACCTAATTACAAAGATAAATTTCTTATTATCAAAATACCTCTAATTATAGATATTATTCCTATAATGAAAATAATCATAGGTATTGTAGATCTCTGGAACGCTGAATAATCCNTACAATTCTCAATTCCTCCACCTGCTATTCTTGGGTCACACTCAGTNACTTGACCTGGNGTTACTACAGAAAAATATAGTCCAATGGCTACTAACATAATTAACCCCCCAATTAAAAATTGATTACGTGCCCTCTTTTTCATAAACTATTTTAAAACCAATACATCTTTAATTTATTACTTAACAATATGAATAATTTTTGTAACCCATAATTACTCTAGTAACCATAACAATAATCGTTATCAAATCTCTATTTTTACCCACATTTACTCATTTTCTTTACTATATTGACTATAAAACCACAATTTTAACCCAGTTTCTATCAATAACACACATAAATCCTTAAACTCGACCGTTTGAAGAGTTATTATCTATTTACTATGTTATAGATATATTTTTGAAGGATTAAGGCTTCAAACCGGTATATGCAACACCTTCTCATAACAGGATTCCTTGGAATTATGACAATTATACTCCTTGTTAATATGATTAAAATTATCAAAGAGTACGAAAGAGCTGTAATCTTCAGGTTAGGAAGAGTTCTTGGCACCCCAAAGGGTCCTGGAGTCTTCATAGTTATACCAATAATTGATAAAATTAAAATTATTGACCTAAGGATACTTACTCTAGATATTCCAAAACAGGGTATTATAACAAGGGATAATGTTACGGTTGATGTTGATGCTGTAGTCTATCTAAAGGTTGCAGATCCCTTGGATGCCGTTATAAAGGTCCAAGATTATATTGTCGCCTCCAGCCTTCTCTCTCAGACTACCCTTAGAGATGTAATAGGTCAATGTGATTTTGATGACATTCTAAGCAAGAGGGACGAACTGAATAAGAAAATGAAGGTTATACTTGATGAAGTAACAAATCCCTGGGGAATAAAGGTAAACTCAGTGGCAATTAGGGACGTTGCTATACCAGATGTTATGCAGAGAGCAATTGCAAAGCAGGCAGAGGCAGAAAGAGAGAAAAGAAGTAGGATAATAATCTCAGAGGGAGAATTACAGGCAGCGAAAAATATGGCAAAAGCCGCAGAGTCCTACAGTAAAGACCCCGCAGCGTTGAGACTCAGAGAGCTCCAGACCTGGGCAGAGGTTGCTAGAGAAAAGAACCTCATTATAGTTACGGAAGTAGGTAATAGAGGCACAACTTCAGATCTTGGGACAGTCCTTGGGACAACAAAGAAGATCCAACAAAAATCTGAAGGAAAAATAATTGAAGCCGAAAAACGATTTAAAGAGCTTGCAAGTGATATAGAAAAAATTAAAGATATTTTGAGAAGTATTATGGAAAGACCAACTTCTTAACCTAATTTACACAACAACCTAAACCCAAAATATTTATAAAAAAATAATAATTATATATTACTAATTATAATTACCTTATCCATTTTTTAATCAAGTCCTGCTTGTGCCCTTTCTTTGAGACTCCATCCCTGCTCTATTGCAAGTTCTTTGAGCCTTTTTCTAGCTCTTATTTTAAAATCCTCGTCATTTGTAATACAAATATATTTTTTTACCATAATCTCACCACATTCCAAACCATATCATTAAACTTGATATCACATAACATCACAAACCAGCTAGAATATCCTTTCCCCGATCAGTCAATTCACAAGAAACCTGTCCATTAATATTTCTTTTCTTAATCACATTTAACTTACTTAACCTGGAAACTAACCTACTTGTATGTTCCCTTGACTTATTAATCTGTGTTCTAATTTCAGAAACAAACATAGGCTCCTTACTTAAACTCTTAATTATTACTTCCTCTGTTTCTGATAAATTGATATCACTTAAACTATCTGTGATATCACTTCTATTAATATTAGTTATTGGATAAACATTAGAACCACTTTTAATTTCTTGCCCCACTTGTTTTTGCAAACGTAATTCAAGTAAATCAACCCGCATCATTAAATCAATAATACGACTTTCCTTCTCATCTATTGATTTATTGAGTGTAGATACAATCTCCGTTAATATATCTCCAGCTTGCTTTCTTTGTTGAATATCAAATACACTCTGACGTAAATATAAAATAATAATTCCTGTGAATAAAAATGAAATACCAGTAATTCCAATTAATATAATATAATCACTTGATATCAATAATATCACATAAGACATCACTACTAAATAACTTTATCAGCAGTAACCCTATCACATATTTCTTCTACTAAATCTTCAACCTGTTCTATAATGTTAGGAGGTAACTCAAGTTCCTTAATTGATTTTAATTTATTAGATAACTCAATCATTGAATTCAATGTATTAACATCCAATATACCTAGGTATATTGCTAATACTAACGTATACAACGACTTGCTGAAATTCCTTTTTGATTGCTTTAAACTTCTTCCATAAGATCCCTTGGTCACAGGACCAGAGTCACGTAATTTCACTATTTCACCCAGGGAATATCCCTCTATCTTGTACTCAAAAGCCAATAATAACGAATCAATCTGTGTTTTTGTAAAATGGCTATTATTCAACAAAAACTGAAGCAAACTATCGTTTTTTATTAGTTCATCTATCATGATTATTGTAATACAAATTTGTATTATAAACATTAATTCTATATATCTTCAATTTTTTCCCGATTTATCAAAAACTATGTAAAAATTATTTTCTTTAACCTAAAAATATAAAAAACTAATAAAAAGACTTTATTAAAAACAATACATAACCAATTTATCTATGGCAAGAAAACGCAGAAAGATAATTAAAATAACTCGTAAATTACCAAAAGTATACCAATGTCCAAGCTGTGGCACAGTTTCGGTAAGAATAACACGCCAACTCCTTAAAGCAGAAGATCAACCTGAACACATACCAGGACAACGAATTAGAAAAATGTTTGATATTAATATTCACTGTGGAAACTGCAACATAAATAATGACTATCCCTCTTCATATAAAGAACCAATTGATGTATACAACGACTTTGTAGACTGGTTTATGAAAGGCGGGCAACAATGAATCCAAGGAAGATAGAAAAATACTTACTGAAAGAATCAAAAGACAAGACCCTTTGTTTTACCCTTTTAGATTCACAAACAACCAACCTCAAATCCTTACCTAAATTAATAAAAACAATTGAAAAATCTAAGGCGTCTGCAATATTCGTAGGCGGCTCAACAATATCTGATCAGACCGAAATTGAAACCCTGGTAAATCATATTAACAAACTAACCAAGCTTCCAGTTATACTATTTCCAGGTAATATCAGTGGGGTTGCTTCTAACGCAGACGCAATTCTGTTTATGTCATTACTTAATTCTGAAAACCCATATTTTATTACTGGAGCCCAAGCATTAGGTGCAATTACGGTAAAGAAACTCAATATGGAAGCACTACCAACTGCCTACATCATTATAGGTGATGGCGGAGGAGCAGGGTTTATAGGTAGAGCAAGAGGAATCCCATTAGATAAACCGGAGATAGCAGGAATGTATGCCCTAGCAGCCGAATATATGGGTATGAGATTTCTATACCTAGAATCAGGTTCAGGAGTTAAAAATTCCATCCCCATCAACATCATCTCCACAGTAAGGAAACTTTATTCTGGCTTTCTCATGGTCGGTGGTGGTATTAAAGACGCACCCACAGCAAAGAAAATTGCCAAGACAGGTGTTGATGCAATCATTATAGGTTCAGTATTAGAAACAAAAAACTATAAAACAGCTCTTCTAAAAATTACAAAAGCGATTAGATCATAATTACTTGAACAAGAGGGATTCAAAGTACTTGGCTCATTTTTCGTATTTTCCCCTTATGGCTTTATATTTAAACAAAACTATTGGTTATTATGGAAAATTCAAAAGAATCTTCTATTACTGTTGGAACATTTGTTGTTCCTACAGTTAACCCATCATTCATGGTGGGTAAAGCTATCAAATCTGAATTTGGTAGTTTAGCACAAAGCTCTCACAAGAGTACAGTAAAGGGAGGCGACAAAGCCGAGAATTTACGAATTCCACAAAAAACCGATCATGAATGGGCAGATAATCAATTTATCTCAATCAAGCCAACTGGGCTGGTTGTTACACAACCAGTCAGCACCATGGTGCGGGAATCATTGAAATGACAGATTGCGGTACGGATAACACTGATGATCTTCAATGGGAGGCCTATCTGTTAGGCGTACCTGATCCTCCTATCTACTCAAAGGAAGCACTACGAAGTATGATTCGAATGAAGAAACAAGAAAATAAAATGCCAAAATTTTGGAAAAAATGGAACACCTTCTATTGTAAGATTTGCCGAGCTTATGCCTGCTTACCACATAGTTGAAGGTGAAGTTAAAGCCCTGCAAAAATATCGGTTTATAATGGGCATCTACCAAAACCAAGCGAATTAATTCATAGGTGATAAAAAGACAATGTTGGGTAAACAATTGGACAAGAAGAGAGTTCGCTCTCTTCTCCATTTATTTGTAGAAATCTGGATAAAGAAATTCTATATTACCATACCTCTGTTCTTTTTTGTATGGTCTTTTGCAATTCCTTACATGGTTTACGAAATGTTGTTTACGACATTTTTGTTAATTATATACTATAACAATAAATCTGAACGTAAAACAACATCAAAAGCAATTCAATCAAAATAACTAAAAACTACTACGTTGATCAAGATATTCACTCATCTTACTTCTTGATCTCTTCCCCATTTCTCCATTCAATTGTTATCTTACCTGATGCATCAAACATTACTCCATTATGTGGAAAAACTCCATCATCTTTCCATTCACCATTCCATTCTCTCCCATCATCCGCAATACAAATCCCCTGACCATGCCGTTCTCCATTTACATACTCATTTGTACATTCCAACATCTCCACTTTATGGTAAGAATTTCCTTTTCCTTCCAACATTCCATCCACATACAATCCCTCATAACTCGCATACATGGTTTCTAAAATTCCATATCCATGAGGAAGCCAAATATCTAATCCTCTTTCAAATTTCCATTCACCACTCCATGTGTAATCTATACCTCTGTCTTTTCCCATATCATCTTGAATAAGAATACAACAAACCAACTCCTCGGGTGTAGGATGAGTTCCAAATATCATAAATTGAAAAACCAATATACCAAACACTAACACTATAACTACGACCAACCCAGCTCCTAACAAAAGTACGTTTCTATCCTTCATTTACTGTAAGTCCTGTCAATTCCTAACTCGAGATTTTTTAACAACTGGCTTTGGTTCAACTACGGGCTCTAGTTCGGTCTTTGGCTTCATAATGAATCACAATAGTATATATTAAAATAACTAAAAAACACGTC
>PAVW01000014.1 GCA_002713205.1 Nitrososphaerota archaeon | reverse complement strand
AAATTTGGGAATACTTTCTCCACATAATTTTGATAACTCAATCTTGTTAAAATACAAACATTATGACAACTATTGGATTTCGGTTCTCGCCATTCCTACTGTCCAAATGTACAATCCAGAAGCGATTGATAAAAACGATTTACCGAAGGAAGCTCTTGATCTTACAGATGAAAAGTGGAAAGGTAAACTCACTACGCACGATCTTACATTGGGTACCTTTGGCGCTCACTGGCTCACAAAAATNAAGGACCTTTTTGGAGAAGAGAAATGGACAAAATTTGTGCATGGGCTTGCCAAGAACAAACCCACAAAATTTGGCTTGTTTGACGACCTTACTGATTCAGTCACCGATGCGAAAACCCCGCTGGCAGTTAATGCATTACATCATGATTTGATCAAGGCAAAGGCCGAAGGAAGGCCCGTTGAAAGACTGATTCTTTCAGACCTTCCTGTAATGTCAACATCAAACGCAATTGCGATAACCAAAACATCAAAAAACAAAGACGCCGCTGCAGTTCTTGTAAAATTTCTGCTATCTGACGAAGGCCAGGAAATGATCGGCAATAGCTATGTTCGTGTTCCAGGAAATGAAAATGTCAACGCAAAATATTCCATATCAAATATTCTTCCAGGCGAAGAGATTGTTTATTTCCCAGACATAAATGCATATCCAAAAACACAACCGGATTTAGATTTATTACACGACAAATTCAATTAATCACATGCCAAAATATTATCTAGACATTGAAACTCTGGGACTTGAACCATCAACAGATAAAATTGTAACAATTCAATACGCGGAGATTGATTATATAACGGGCNAACAAAAATCAGAATTGACAATTCTAAAGGAATGGGAGACAAGTGAACAGGATATACTGGAAAAATTTTCTAAGTTTAAGAACAACATAGAAGGATTTCCTGTATTCATGGGTTTCAATTTGAATTTTGAGGCAAAATTTTTTCTAGAACGTGGAAAACTATACTACATGTACATTGACTTATTCGAACACGCATCAGTGGATTTACGAGTAATTGCAATTTTGAACAACAAGGGAAAACTAAAAGGCTCCTCTTTGGGCTCTCTAGTCAACAAACCATCAGGAAAGCATACTAAGGAATACTATGACGCAGGGGAATTTGATAAAATATTAAATTATGTTGATGATGAAAGCGACAGGATTATTGAATTCCATCGACTCTTGCTCAAGGAAATTCCTACCATGTATGAAGGGAAAATCAAAGACCATTTTTATCCTTAAGAGTTGATAAAATGAAATCCGCAATTTTGATAACATATCTCAGACACGACGCACTGAACGAAGCCGTCAGTCTGTGCGACGCGGCAGGATATAAAATAATACACACCATCAAGCAAAAATTCCTAAAAAAACCAAAATACGGGATAAGTGCGGGTGTCTTGGAAAAACTCAAGGAAACCACCAAAGATCTCAATCCAGACGTAATAATTTTCGATGAACTGTTAAAACCACGCCAAAATTATAACTTGGCATCAACTTTACGCAAACAAATCTTGGACAGGGAGTCGCTTATACTTGAGATCTTTGAGAACAGAGCATCAAGCAAAGAGTCAAAACTGCAGGTCAAGTTGGCCAAACTCAAATATGAAATGGTAAGGGCAAAGGAAAAGGTACGCCTTACTAAAATTGCGGAACAACCAGGATTTATGGGAATAGGAAAATTCGAAGTTGATGTATACCACACTGATATTAAAAATAAAATGCAAACCATAAAACCAAAACTCGAAAAGGTAAGAAAACAAAGGGAGCTACATCGTAAAGGAAGAGAGAGACATGGATTCAAGACCATAGCTCTTGCAGGTTACACTTCATCGGGAAAGACAACACTGTTCAATAAAATGACAGGAGAGTTCCATGAACAAAGCAAACAACTGTTCACCACTCTTTCCACAACTACCAGACGTATTACAATCAACGGCGAACCGTTTTTGCTTTCAGACACTGTGGGATTTATCAGCAAACTGCCCGCTTACATGATCGATGCGTTCAAGTCTACACTCGAAGAGTTACTTTTCACAAACATTCTCATCGTAGTGGTTGACATTAATGATTATTCACTTGAGCTACAAAAGAAATTCAAGAGCTGTATGAGGACACTTAATGAATTGGGAGTTAAAACCGATCAAATATATTTTGCGTTGAACAAATCGGATTTGTTAACAAACGATCAAATAGATGAACAATTAGAGTGCCTGAATCTACAAAATAGTAATATGACAATGGTAATTTCTGCAAAAACTGGAAAGAACATTGAAGAATTAAAGAAACTTGTGTTCCCTAAAACCAATTATCAATAACTTCAATAACGATACTGTTAATTTATTCTGTATAATTTGATTTCAAAATACTATTTTTTGATTGTTCTTCTCAGTTTTTTACTAATAATGCCGATATCCATTAGTAGTGTACAAGCCCAAAGCGAAATGCCTGATCCCGAGCCTGAATGTGCTCTGGTTGATGAATGCCTATCCCCCAGTACACAAACTGGATCCAGAGTCCTTTATTATATATTCATAATATTGATCGGACTTTTGTTACTGGTAATACTTGCTATATTGTTTTTACTATACAAATCCACTACACAGAAACAGAATTAGGCATTAACCTGTATTAAGATAATTCTAACAGGTTTAATATAGATAATTTACGAGATAAACATAATTCCACATGCTAAAAAACAAACTCTCCAATATATCACCTGCATCAGCAACATTCTACATACTATTGGGGGTTGTTTTATTGTTGATTATCTATCCTGTTTCTTTTTTGATTTTCGGAAGTTTTTGGAGCGGAAATCCCGGTGGAGAAGGACATCTTACACTTGACAACTACAAGTTTGCATTTTCTGATCCCAAGACATATGTCTTGTTAAAGAATTCACTAATCTATGCACTTGGCAGTGCAATTGTTGGCGTTTCAATTGCAACAGTGCTAGCTTTCATAACAACTAGGACTGATGCACCACTAAGAAATCAATTCCGGTTCATACCGATACTTCCTATCATCCTTCCAGGGATGGTTGATAATTTGGCATGGATATATCTATTTAGCCCAAATTCAGGTTTGGTCAACGTCTGGTATAGAAACATCTTCAACGCGACCGAACCGTTGTTCAGCATATACACCATGTACGGAATGATTTGGGTTATGGGAATATCACTTGTACCTCTTGCATATCTTGTAATATCGGCAGCGTTTTACACAATGGATCCATCATTGGAAGAGACAGCTCGCATAGCAGGCTCGTCACTTTTCACAATCTTCAGAAAAATTACCATACCTCTCATGCTACCGTCTATACTTTCGGTATTTCTTTTGACGTTTATCCTTGCATTCGAGTCGTTTGAAACTCCCGCAATGATTGGTCTTCCTGCGCGCATAGATGTATTTATGAGCCAAATATACCAAGCTGTGGTCTGGAATATACCTCCCAGCTATGGACTTGGCACCGCATACGCGAGCATAATTTTGGTTATTACACTTACAGCAGTATACCTGTACAGAAAGGCAACCAAGCACGGAGAAAAGTACCAAGTAATAACTGGAAAGGGATATCGTACTGGAATCCTAAAACTTGGAAAATGGAGATATGCTGGAACTGCTATATTGGCAACTTACGTTTTTACCCACATATTTGTCGTATTTGGAACAGTATTACTTCTTTCATTACAACCATTTTGGGATCCAACCAATTTGTTTGGAAACCTGACATTCAAACACTATGAAACAGTTCTTGGACAAAGAAGAATAGTTAATGCCCTTATAAACAGCATCACCGTGTCACTCATCTCCGCAACTCTGGTTGTAGTTATTGCAGCAATACTGACTTATGTATCACAACGTCGAAAAATAAAGGGTTCAGTATTACTGGAAGGATTTGGTACATTACCACTCGCATTTCCTGGATTCATCTTAGGCCTCGGGTTGCTATGGACCTTTCTGACAATTCCAATAGGCATCTATGGAACAATATTTGTACTAATACTTGCATTCTTGGTCAAGTACATGCCTCAAGGAATTAGATTTGCATCAGGAGCACTAGTTCAAATCCAACGGGAACTTGAAGAATCTTCCGCAGTGACTGGTGCAAACTGGCCAACTACTGTTAGAACAATTATATTACCACTTCTAAAACCTGCAATGCTATCTGGATGGGTTTACATATTTGTTTTAACATTCAGGGAGCTAAGCTCCATTATCTTTTTGGTAACTCCACACAATGAAGTAATTGCAGCTATTCTATGGGATCTTTTTGTAAATGGAAGTGTTGAACTTTTGGCCGCAACAAGTATAATCCTTACTGCATTTCTATGGTCAGTAATTCTTATTGGCAGTAGACTGTTCAAACTAAGATTCCGATAAAATTTTCTCCGACTCGTTCATCAATTGATTACTTCGAGTCTGCTCAGAACTTTCTACATAAATTCTAGTTTTTCTTTCCGTCCCCGAACTCCTAAACAGAACCCATGTTTCCTTATCCAATATGAATCTCAAACCATCTATCTCTTGAATACCTGATATCCTGTCTTGGAATCTCCTTATGAATTCCGACTTTACTTTTTCAATATCCAATGACACTCCGGCAATATTCTTCTGGTTGTAGTAGCGTTTCGGACACTTACTAATCATTTCAGGCATTGAAATGTCATTTTTTGACATGAATTGAACGAGCTTTATCGCTGCATATATTCCATCTTCCCACAGACCCCAAAAAGGATCTATTACCTTACTAGGTTCTGTTGCAAAAACTCCAGATTTTTTATCCAATAAAATAAACGTTTTACCCAAACAAGTTCTGATTGACTTGCAGGAATTTTTCAATGCAAGTTCTTCCAAGGAATTTGACGAATTAATTGATATCACCACATCCCCTCTCCGTTCTTCCAGAATTATTGACATGATAAGATATGAAAAAATATAATCAGGAACAATTCCATCTTTTGTAATTATCACTAACCTGTCACCATCACCATCATGTACAAATCCAAAATCGAAATTGGATTTTTTCACAAGGGATATTGTAGACACCAAGTTTTCTTGAATCGGTTCGGGATTATGACCAGGAAACAAATGACTGCGGTGAGAGTTTAATGACGTCACACTATGCCCCAAGTTTGATAAAATTACCGGCGTAAAATTATTTGTTACACCATTTGAACAATCGATTAGTATATTGAATTTTCTTTTTGTCCCGGAAAACATTTTTGTGATTTCGTGTTTGTATTGATTTTCATAATTTCTATCATATAATATCTTTCCAAATTTTATTGCAGGTGATTTTGATTGCTCATTATAATTTTCCAACATGCTCTCCTTCTCTTCAGATAAAGCCATTCCATTTGAATCAAACACTTTGATTCCCACATATTCTGATGGATTATGTGATGCTGTGATTGAAAAACCAATATCATATTTGCCTTTCTTGATTGAGTAAGCAATAACTGGTGTTGGTAAACAACCACCATTTACTACTGTTTTTCCAAAATAACTTAAAGAAGAAACCAGGACATTCGTAAATAACATAGAAGTTCTTCGGGAATCAAATCCAACAAAAAACCTTTCACCCATGTTATTTCCTATGATTGATTCAGCCAGTTTTATAATATCACGACTATTAATTTCACTATCAAAAACTCCCCTTATACCCGATGTTCCAAATTTCAATTTCTTTTCCTATCTTAGCAAAACTAATTAGATTAATTAAGATAATTAAAACCCTATAATGGCTAGTATTATTCGCAAAAATCTGTTTTGGGTGGTTACGATAGTAATTGTACTTGGTGTATCTTATACTATCTTGTCAGATAATTTAATATCAGATCAACGAGACTCGGGNCTAGGAGAATTGTTTGAATCAGACGCAGCTTTTGACATTGGTGACCGAGTAGAAGGTGTTGTAGTATACGATCCAATGGACGATTCAGAGTTTGTTCCTCCTTCTCCTGGTCAATTTGTACCACCAGGAATTTTAGATGACACTCTTCAGTGGGTCGATATAAAGAAAATCAAAATCTGGGTGGAAGACGATTGGCTCTGGNTAAAAATTGACGTTGTAAAAGCACCGCCAAAAAACTTGGCTTCTTCATTAGCAAGTGCTGCTCAACCATTTGAAGCAACCGATGAACTACTAAACTGGCGCGTTNGAATTGATAGAGATCGTGATAATATAACTGACTATTCAATAGANGCTGTGTGGAATCCTCTTTCTAGTGCAGAAGCTGGAGATGACCTGACTGGAGGAATTTTTAGAGATGTGACAGAGGATGGTTTTCAAATTNTACGCAAGGATGATTTTCCTGGTCTAATCGGTACACAAAAAACTCAACTTCTCACAGGTATACCTTTAGAACTCTTAGATATAGGAGAAAATATTGAAATCTCCGTTTGTGTTCATTACACATCTGATCATGTACGCTATCAAGGACTTAACAACCAAGTTTTTGATTGCTATCCGACCTATTTCCCACAGGGCGAACCCTGGATTTGGTTTCCCATGCCATGATTATTTGGCAATAGTGTAACCTAGTGAATATATTATTAACGTAATAAGAAACAAAAATACACCACCGGTTTTTGCAATATTAAATACCTTATCCATTCCTATTGAGTAATCATCTAATAATGAAGAACCCAACACGCGCACCCTTGCCGTATTATATTTGATTGAAAATATTCCTTTTTCTAATGATTGTTTTGCTCGTCTTTCTAATTTATTTATAACAGAAGAAATATCTTCCTCGGACGATATTGAACCTAATGGAGAATATCCCAATTTATTCATTACTTTAGATGCATTGTAATGTGTATCTGACGTACAAATTTCTATAAGGGAAGACTTCACCATCAATTTTTCCCTCAACCCCAACACCATGTTATTTGCATCAACACCAAGTATTTCATAAGTCTTACCATTGATTTTTAATAAAATCATACCAATTCCTGCAGGTCCAATATCTTCACCCATTAACAAATCTAATTGCGATGAATGCGCATAACCTACTTCAAAAGGAAATTGTGGAAGAAATCTTATTTTTCGTAATAGTCTATTAGAAGCCTCTATTACGTTTCCACAATCTTCCATCATTGGATTTGAACCCTGTGAATTATGACTATCAATTAAAATTAATCCATTGAAACCCACACCCAAAGCTAATTTATTGATTTTTTCCCTTACGAATATTGGAAAATCCTCCATACCATGTGGCGATAATGTTATCATAATCAATGCATGATCGCCTATCCCAAATCCTGTAACCGTAGCTTTACCTACATTTACCGAAACAGCTTCAGTACAGAGATTCCCCTCTGAAACATCTTGAAAATTTTCCATAGAACTTAGATAGTTTTCCAATGCGTTCTTTGAAGGTAGATTGTGTTCATGTCCAGAAATTCCATGAAAAACCAATGGTTGGTATTTTTTATTAGAAAACCATTTCCATAAATCAAATGGCAGATTACTACTCCCAATAGGGTGAAATGGTCCAGGATGGACTTCAGGAACAATTAGAACACTTCGATTTGTTTTTGTTTTAAATTCTAATATTTTGGTTGATACATCTTTTTCCAAACTTATCTTATCAAATAATTCTTCGAATAATTTTGGTCTTTCAGAAACCCAAGCCTGTAAAAATGCCTGCAGCAACCTTACCGGTGAATTTTTTAAAATATCTCCTCCCGTTTTATTTAACAATATTAGATAGGTCATTGTAGCCAATGGAATCATTATACCTATAGAAAATGCAAATGGTTCTTTGTTTAATAATTGAATTAATTGTTCTTTAGGAAAAAAAATTCCTATCTGAATGTATGGGATACTGGCAAAAAGAATTAACGGTTGTATTATTGATACTAATACACCATACACAATTCTGTTAAAGAAAACCGAACCCAAAATTAATATTCTTATACTTATTGCAGAAAACATTCCCATTAATGCCATTACATAGAACACATCTTCTGAACCCAAGACGGTAAAACGATATAATCCAAAAGCCGATAACACTGCCCAAACTGTGTTTGGTAATATTGAAACAGCAAATAACCTACGGAATGTTGCAAACGGATGCTTCCATAATATAATTCTTTCAATGACTATTGAAGAAAAAAACAGAATTAGAAACAAGGGAATTAAATTTAAATTTCTGACAGTTTCTGCAAATATTCCCTGTATGAATAAAATTGATAGTACTATTGCAGTGGCAAGAAAGAAAGACGCGGGAGCGGAAGGTAATCTAAAAAGTAGCCTAAATCTTCTCTGAATGTTATAAGATGATTCCATCTTGGAAAGTTTCTCGTAATCTAACTAAATAATTGGATACAATCGAAGAATAATGGATGTTGCAATGAGAGTAACACATCCTCCGATGACTATCGTTGGAGTTATTTTGATCCCTTTACTATCATCACCAAAAAAAGTAAGCAAACCCGCTTGTGATGCTGGCATTTGACTCTTCTCTTTGTTCTTTGAACTCATCTTCTAATTTTTCTACCTCATCATCGTTTAAATATATTCTTAATAGAGATTTTTAGAAAAATGAAAAAACTAATTATTTCCAAATATTAACCTATTTTATTGACTAGATTCCATTGTCTAAATTGTAATATTTGGTTCTCTGAAGAGGAATTCGAGCACGAATTACTAGTGAAAAAAAGATTCCATTGTATCGATACAATGGAAAAAAATTGACGACATTATTTTTATTTCATAACCGGTATCATATTCTAGATGTCCTTAACGGATAAAAGACCACTCAACAACATTATAAAAATAGAATCTCTTCGTAAACCTGTTCAGATTTCCAACTTTATTAAAACTACTGAAGAACCGCCTCCTGAAATGTGTCTAGAATGCCGCGGAACAAAATTACTGTGCGGTAAATCACGTTGTCCAATAATTGCTAAAGCTGAATCTATTTCACGCGTTTCTACCAATCCTGATTCTACACATATAGAAGGAACCGCACCTCCTGGAGTATTTGTTGGGCGTTTTGGATACCCAAAAGTCTTCATTGGTCCAATGACACCAAACTATTTTGGAAATACGGAAATATTGGACACTCCTGAACAATGGAATGGTAAATCCATTGACGAAATAATTGATTTCCGTCATTCGTTAATTCGTGGCAATACTACATTAAATATTCATGACGCAAGCAAAGGTGGAAAATTTGTTGAAAACATACAAGAACTTGGTATGGCGTCAAAACCGGTTGATTTGGAATTAAACTTGACCAAAAAACCCCATGATAGAATGTCATTCCATGAAAACTCGCAACCGTTTGGCCCATCCGCGCCGTTGAAATCATTTCATACAAATAATATATCAGTTGATCAAAGAATTGAAAAAGCATATTATGATCGTGACTTGAAGGCTTCCAATGGAATTGTAGATCTATATAACAAAGGTGTACTTGTATCACGAATTCAAAAAACACTAAGCGTTGGAAACTTGGGTATTGGGAACAAGAGAAAGTTCGTTCCTACCAGGTGGAGTATTACCGCCGTAGATGATACTATTTCCAAATCACTCATCAAAGAAATTAAACAATTTCCAACCATCGACGATTTTCGTGTTTACTATCTAAAAAATCTGGATAATTTGTATGTTAGTATATTATTGCCAATTGAATGGCAATTTGAATGGATTGAAGCATGGTTTCCAAATACTACTTGGAATATGTGGGGCCGAGAACCATATCTACTTGGCGATCATGAATCATATCACGGCAGGAAACAATATGCACAAGTTGGAGGGTGTTATTATTCTACACGTTTAGCCGTTGCTGAATCATTATTTGCTGAAAGAAAACAAGCTGGGTCACTTCTGTTCAGAGAGATACATCCGGGCTACATTTTGCCAGTTGGTGTTTGGAACGTCCGTGAAAGTATTCGCCACCAATTAAAAACTAATTATCAGTCATTTGATAATTTATCAGATGCGCTGAAATACGCTTTTTCAAAACTTACAATTAAAAAGAATCACTGGTTAAATTCAAGCTATTTATTAAATCATTTATTATTCCAAAGACGACTGACTGAATATCTTTAAATTCCTATTTCTTCTTCATAAATTGCATTATTACAATAACGAATATTGCTCCTGCAATAAAAGGCAAGATAGGATTGCGATCTCTTTTCATCATTCGTTTTTCATTTAAATTATTATGTTTCATCGAACCTTTCTTAATACACTTGTCGAAAATATCTTTCTTTTTATCGGAATCTACATCACGTTCCCTTGCGTCTATATCCTCACGCATTTTAGCACATTTCTCACGAAGCATTGAATCATATTGTTTACCATCTGCATTAATTCGGTGATCTGTTCTAATATCAACCATCCAAAACGAATTTTGTATAAAACAACCAACAACAAATATACTAACTACAATAAATCCAACTACCAGTAATGTATTATTTCGATCTATTTTTGCAGGTGCTGCTTTATTACTTGGATTAGGGTTTGTGGGAATTATTGCCCATAAAATAATGTAAATCAGAATACCCGAGCCCCAAACAAAAACTGAAAATATGAAAATTAATCTTATTATTACAGGGTCCATGTCCAAATAATCCCCTATTCCTGAACAAATGCCTCCTAATTTGCCCTCTTTTTTGTTTTTATAGATTCTTCTCATCTACAGTAATAATACGTCTTTATGGCATATAATTTAGCTTTTCATGTATAATTTAACAAGCTTTATTTTTTCCTAATTATGCCAATTACATAAGAGATAATTTTGTCACGTGAGAAATATGATAACGTATTTGGTTTATTAGAAAAACATCATAAATGGTTCTCCGAATCTATACCATTAATAGCATCAGAAAATATACCAAGCCCTGCTGTACGAGAAGCATTCGTCTCAGATTTTGGTAACAGATATGCAGAGGGATGGCCTGGTGAAAGAGTTTATGCAGGCTGTACATACATTGATGAAGTCGAATTAATTACTATTGAATTAGCAAAAAAACTATTCAATGCCGAGTTTGCTGACGTGCGACCAATTTCTGGCGTATGTGCAAATCTATCCGTGTATTCTGCATTCACTAATCCCAATGACAAGATGATTGCACTACCTATTCCTTCTGGCGGACATATATCGCATGGCAAATCAGATTTTTCAGGTACCGCGGGACTTGTTCACGGTTTACGTATTGATTATTTTGCTTTTGATAGAGAAGAAATGAACATTGATGTCGACAAATCAAAACAAAGAATTACAAAAATGATTGAAGAGGAAAATGATAAACCCAACATGGCTATGTTCGGTGGAAGCCTTTTCCTTTTTCCACACCCGATGAAAGAATTAAAAGATTTTCTTCTTGATCATGATATTTTTATTTGTTATGATTCTGCACATGTTTCAGGACTGATTGCTGGAAAACAATTTCAAGATCCTTTACGTGAAGGCGCACAAACAATGACGCTCAGTACACATAAGACACTGCCTGGACCTCAAGGTGGTATGATTTTATCATGGAACAAATATGCAGATGATATAAAAAAATCAGTCTTTCCAGGTAATACAAGTAATCATCATCTTCATAGTGTTGCTGCAAAGGCCATTGCATTTGCAGAGATGTTAGAATTTGGTAAAGATTATGCCGTACAAACAGTAAAAAACGCCAAAGCTCTTGCTGAATCACTAAATGAAAAAGGACTTGTAGTTCTTGGTGAAAAAAACGGTTTTACTGAATCACATCAAGTTGCTGTAGACACTTCAAAATATGGCGATGGTGGATATTTTGAGAAAGAACTAGAAAAAGCCAATCTAATTGTAAATCGACAACTCCTACCAGGTGACAAAAAGGCAGGTAGAGATTATGTCCACCCAGGTGGAATTCGTCTTGGTAGTTCAGAGATCACTAGATTGGGTATGAAAGAGTCTGAAATGATAGAAATTGCAAACTTTATTTCACGAATAATAATTGACAAAGAGAATATTGATACAATTAAGACAGATGTTATTGAATTCAGAAAACAATTCACCAAAGTTCATTATGCATTTGAAACTTTAACTGATGCCTACAAATATATTAAAATACGATAATAATTTTAATAGATTATTTATTAATTAGTTCACATGATAACTAAAGGAGAATACAATGAAATCAATGAACTTTATTGGACTTTTTCTTTTATTAATAACTGCACTGTTGACTTCCTCAATTTGGACAGTTCCTGTTAATGCACATTCTGGAGATGTTTTTGAAGCATATACAAGTACTCCACCTACGATAGATGGTGTAATTGATGAAGATGGCAGAGAATGGGCCGCTGCATCTAAAGTAACGTTTACAATGCCAGAAGGAGATACTACCATTTATGTTATGAATGATAGACGGTTTCTATACATTGCTGCAAAAGTTTCAGATAACTCCTTAGATGAAGTAGTTAATGTTGGCTTGGATATTTTAACAATAGATTTTGATGTAAGACACGACGGAGAACAATTTAATGTTGGCGAGGATACAATTTCTATTGGTGCGAGAAATAGAGTCGGTGACGGTTTTGTTGGTCCTGGATTAGATATATTGGATGATCAGCAAGTTGATGTTGATGGGATGGTGGGTAGAATTGGTAACTACAATCATTTCGAAATATTACATCCAATAGATTCTGGTGATGCTAATGATATTGCCGCAGTATACGGAAGCACAATTGGAGCACGGTTTATATTCTTTGATGAAAGTGGTTCTGACAAAAGAACAATTTCAGTTTATCCAGAAGGGGTTTCAGCTCAAGATGCGGACCAAAGTAATTGGGTTGATATTGTTATAGTAGCTCCTCCAGATGATGGCTCAGGAAGCTCAGGAAGTTTAGGAGGCTCAGGATTACCAGTTACTGAAATAGGCATTGTCGTTGTAGCTGTAGGTTGGGCTGCATATATTGGCTGGATGATACGAAAAAGGCGAAGCTAATAATAAGCAAACAAATAGTTAATTTATATTGAAAATTCTGTATATTGCAGTCATTGTTATAGTGGCATTAATGACAGCTGTATTGTGGTTCAGCTGGGATACTATTTTTTACGAGCCAAAAATATGCTTTTTAGACGACCTTAGAGAAGGTGATCCAGAATTAATCTTCGCTTGCACAAATGAAAAGGATGTGTCACTAGCTCCCGAGAGCATTGATCAGCAACAACTTGTTCAATATGCCTTTGAATTGATCAATGCAGATAGAGCAAAATATGGAGCACCAGAACTAGTTTTGATTAATAATGGTTTTACACAAAAACACGCCGATGAGCTTCTTTTTACTTGTATATCTAGTCACTGGGGCCCTAATGGAATGAAGCCTTATATGCGTTATTCAATAGATGGCGGCGAAGGCGGCATTATGGAAAACACACGTGTATTGGGAACTCCTAATCTTAAAAAACACTGGACTGAAGAATCCATTAAACAAGTGATAGCTTGGAATGAATATTCAATGGTTGAAGATGATGAACCGTCCAACTGGGAGCATTCACAAACACTCCTATATCCAATTCATAATAATGTTGCTATAGGTATAGCTTGGAATGATTTCTGTATATCAATTGTACAGGATTTTGAACATGATTACATTGATTGGAAACAATATCCTACTATTACTTCCGATAACATATTGGAATTATCTGGCGAAATACAATTTAATTCTACTTTACACAATGTAGATATCTTCTTTGAGCCAACACCTGTTCCTCTTTCAGATCAACAACTTATGTCAACTCCCACTCGTTATAATTATGGCCACCAATGCAGCATTTTTGCATGTGTTTCTTCCATGTCTGTAGGTAATATGATACCAAATCCATCTGATGAAGTTACAGAAGAAGACATGGAGAATATACTAAACCTACGGTCTGAAACAACAATAGTTTTAGTTGCCAGAGAATGGGAAATAAAACACAGTTCAGACAAAACCGCTTTTTCAATTAGCGATGACTTTACAAAAATAATTGATGAATTTGGACCAGGTGTCTATACTATTCTTCTCTGGACCACACCCACCGGCAGTGAAACCGCAATTGCGATAACCACAATATCCATATTTGTATAAATCGAACTAATTTAGTAACGTTTATATGTTTTAGTTACTAACCTTATGTTAGTAACGAGGTATATTGTAATGAACATAAAACGAAATAATTTAATCGAAAAAATCTTCGAAAATATGTATCGAGAGATACAAAGCTTTGATAGTATGTTTACTGATACCCAAATTAATTTTCCCAAAAACATGGAATTTGGTAAACCGTATTTCTATGGATATACTATGCAAACTGGACCTGATGGCAAGCCCATAGTCCGAGAATTTGGAAATATTGAAAACACTTCTCAAATTCAAAATACAGATTCAATTTCAGAACACAGAGAACCGCTCGTCGAAGTAATTGACGATAAGGACGGAAACAAAATTCGAATCGTGGCAGAATTACCAGGCGTAAATAAAGCAGACATCCGGATTACGGAAAACCAAGGAACAGTTCAAATCAAAGCTGAAAATGGAGATCGAAAGTATAACACAGATGTTCCAACTGGCCGAAAGCTTGATTCCCCCAAATCAAAAGCGACTTTTACCAATGGAATGCTTGAATTAGAAATTCCTATAAAAAAATCCAACGACGAAACTGACATTCGCGTCGACTAATTCAACTAGAAAAATGTTATACAAACATCAATGTAATCCTTACGCCTGTAGTTTATACATGTGTTAAGGATTGCCTATTTTTTTTCACCAACTAAATATATAAACCGTAATTGTGTATATTTTTATGATGAATCAATATCCTCTCATCCCACAACTAAAAACCGCTAAAGATTACAATGAGGTTTTTACACTTGTTAAAAAATCCGTTGAATCATCGTTATCACTTCACCGTGCTGGACTGACCATGATCCTCGCAGAAATTCCAAATCACATAGGAGCATATCATGTTGCAGGAAGCAATATTATCGTCATTAACCGCACAATATTACACGCAATGAAGACACTTTCCCAATCAAAGGTTGAATTCAACAGCTTTATTTTCTCCATACTTACTCATGAATACCTGCATACATTCGGCTATCATGATGAAACACAAGTACACAAACTAGTTTCACAGATATGTGAACAGAACTTTGGACCAGAACATCCTACGATGAGATTTGCAACTAAAGAACTGTTCGCCTTGTATCCGCAATTACAAAGCCTAGGACCAGGCAAAACCGACAATTCAACTTTTGAAATCATAAACAATTTCGATAGGTCAAGTATGTCGTATATTGGATGATTTTTGTTTAAAAGTTATTTTATCCTATATCGGAGTATGGCTAAAACCGAATCATGAATTTCCAGCTTTTTGATTATTTTTGGAGAGGCCACAAATTCAATGTCAGCTGACGTGTTTTTTGCAATCTCCAGCATCTTCATTATCTTTTTAAATTGAGAATTGGTGTGATAATCCGCAGAAACGATTAGCGTATCCACCGCTCCAATTTCTAATGCCTTGTAAATAACATTGTTTCTTTTCGCAGTCAATCCTTCTTTGACTAGGTTTTCGTATTTTTCAATAATTCCTACAACATATTTTCTTCTATGCTGATACAGGTGACGGATTATTTTCTTATGAACATCGCTAATTGGGGTAGAAAAAGATAAGTTTTCTACAAATCGACATTTTTTTACCAATTCCGAATCAAGCTCACCATAAAATTCTTTTTTTGCAGGACCAATTCCACCCAACAGTATTAACTTGGAATTTGAATCCATCTTTTTGACTCTATTTACAACTTTCTTGAAGAAAACATGAATTTTGATTTGTCTTGCTCTCAGGAATCTTTTTTGGCTCTGTCCTCCTTTCCTATGCCTTGCCCGCAAGTCGATCTTAAGTCTATCTTCTTGGACTATCTGACTCCCATGAAATTTCTGTATTCTTGCAGATTTTTGATCAAGCGTTACTAGCAGAACATCGTAATTGGTTTTGAGAATGTCACGGAATGGCTTGATATATGGTCTTTTGCTTGCCATGTAGATGTAGGGTAGTTTTTTTGAGGTTCCAATTTCTTTGGTGATTACTTTGCCGTTTATTATCCATCCAAAAATACAAAGGGTTTTTACAAACTTGCCTGCCGATGAAGGACTCTTTTTAAGCTCCATGATTCTTTTTTCAATTTTTAATTCTATTTTTTCAAATGACTCCTTCCTCTTTGTTTTTTGTAGCAAAGATATGGTTTCCTGTCCTTTACCGTATGGATAATAGACTGATATACATGCAGAGTCAATCTGTTTTACCTCATATAGAAACTGGTTTACTGACAACCACTCGGCTGAGGAGATCTCAGAATGTTCCTGAATTTTTACCCTTGACATATTTTACCTATACAATGATTGTATTTGAGAATTTAATTTTTATCCAATAACCTGATTTAATACTTCTACATACTTTTAAAGTATAATTTAAATATATTAGTTTGTATTACACCGTATGAAAAAGACTAGCAAATCGAGGTCCAAGCAACCCGCAAAGAAAATCATCCGTGACGATTCACAGATTTTATATTCCAAACTCATTGATTATCTTAACAAGCAAAGCGTCTTGATAAAAGAACAACTACCAGAATTGGGTAAAGGCAGAATGGCACGATTCAAAGTACGAGTTCAAGACCTTGGACGAATTGCAATACCAGAAGCCGAAAGAGAGATGTATGACATCCACAAAGGCGATCTAATCCAAGTCATTGCTTGGAAAATTAAAAAACCGAAATAAAAAAAATTTTTTGGAGGATAAAAATCCTCCATTTGTTTTTTTTACTAGACGTCGAAATATAATTCGAATTCGTGTGGATGAGTTCTTGAAATTATTTCGTTATGTTGATCTCTTGCGAATTCAATTATGAATTCCAACAAACTCGGATCAAACACTTCTTTCAAGAATTCACTATCGCTTTCCAGAGCGTCTGTTGCTTCACCAAGATTCTTTGGAAGTTCTCTGATTCCCATTTGTCTTCTTCGCTCAGGCGAAAGCAGATAAATATTTTCATCTACTGGATCCCCACAATCCATTTTATTTCTAATTCCATCCAAGCCTGCACAAAGCATTGCCGCGAAAGCTAGATATGGATTTGCAGAGGGATCTGGACATCTGAATTCAATTCTTTTAGCTGCAGGTGTACCTGTAAGATTGACGGGAATTCTGACATTTGCCGACCTATTGCTTCTACTCCAAGCAATGTATACAGGAGCCTCAAATCCAGGTACAAGTCGCTTGTACGAGTTGGTAGTTGGAGCAACTATAGCGGCTAATGACTGTGTATGGGCCATAATACCTCCAATATAGTATCTTGCCGTTTGACTAATCTGTGCATGAGCATCGTTTTCGTCATAAAATTCATTTGTAGTTCCTTTCCATAGACTTTGATGTACATGCATTCCAGAACCATTGTCACCTGCCAACGGTTTAGGCATGAAAGTTGCGACCTGATTGTATTGAAATGCAATATTTTTTACAACATATTTGAATGATTGAGCACTATCAGCTTGATTTACAAGCGAGTCGTAAAGCATGTTTATCTCACACTGACCTGCTGTTGCCACTTCATGATGGTGAGCATCAGTTACAATACCAAAATTATCTTCCATTGTTAACACAGCATCATTTCTAAAGTCCATCAATGTATCTTGCGGTGTAACAGGGAAGTATCCTTCCTTATGTCTAATTGGATGATAAATTCGTTTCCCCTCGTCATTGAATTCTTTATATCCGCCAGGTTTCCATGCAGCTTCATTACTTTTTATACAGTAACTTTGTCCCGACGCAGGTGTTGAAGTATTCCAAGTTACACTATCAAAAACAAAGAATTCTAATTCAGGTCCCCAGTAGGATATATCAAATCCGTTTTCTTTAAGATATGATTCAGCTTTCTGGGCCGTTCCTCGAGGATCTTTTTCCAATGCTTCACCTTTATGAGTTGATACTCCTTGACCCCAATAAACAGAACATAACAATCTAGCATACTTGGCTTCAGGATTTGACCATGGAACTATGACAAAAGTATTTGGATCGGGCCTCAATAACATATCCGATTCATTTATTCCGGTAAATCCTCGAATTGATGAACCATCCAATTTAGGTACACCTACAGAGAAACTACTTTCATTTATTGTGTGAGTAGGAACGGTTACATGATGTAATTTTCCTGGAACATCAGTGAATTGCAAGTCTATGAACTTTACATTCTCACTTCTTATTTTCTCAAAAACATCTGAAACACCCATAGATTTTCTAATGAGCTTTCCATCTGCGTTTCTATTATACGGCATAAATATAATAAAAAATCGAACATATATAAAGAATTTGATTTTTATTTTGAACATTCTTACATTTTATTATTAAATTTCTGAACAGAATAATTATTTTACTATTTTCTGATAGTTTTTAATGACTTTTTTTTATTCCATGCAACACCTCGCCTATAAAGGAAGATATCATTTTTTAGATATTCTATGTCTTCAGTGGTATTTTTTATTTCATTTTTTAATTTTCGTTTACCAAAGAAGCCAGTTTCTGTTAAAATTTTTTTCTTCAATTCCCGTAATTCTTTTTTCTTTGTTTTTAACAGCATGCCTGCTCGTTCTTCATATGGGTTTAACATTTGTATGAATTGATATGATAAATGGATGTTTATGAATATATCTCCCTAATTGAAATAATATAAGAGTCAATGTCATAATATTTGTTAGATTAGTTATTGAAATTGGTAGATATTGGAAAAGAAGATTATGCAAAATATCCATTCCTTCCTGAAACAGGAGCTTTCGTCAAGACACTAAATTTTACTATAACTGATTTATTAAATTCTGATTACAATATACTTGAAAACGCTAAAAATCGTATAATCCACGGTTTCAAACACGGAATTTCCCCTACTAGTATTTCCAATGTTGAAGTTGAAATTTTTTCATTCCCACTAGCTCTGTTACTGATTAAATCCACCAATAATTCTTATGCAATTTCTAAATTTGCTTTAGCTGAATCTAAACGAATTGAAAATTTTCTATTGAATGAACGACAGTCAGTTATACCAAAACTTTTTGAAATTATATTAAAAATACAACCAATTGAAATAAATGACGACTCTATTGACAAATGGGCTTATAAAATTCCGCTAAATAGTTACCTTCCACGTTCTCTTCATCTTCGAGGAGTTAATTGGAGATTGGTCAACAGACTAGTGGATCAGGGCTTTGTCTATGTTAAACATAAAGAACTTGTGGAATTATTACGCTCAGAAATTTATGAAATGATTATTTCCAAATTAGACGAAACTAAAATTCCTCCGTCTTTGTTGGAAAATAAATCTATTAGTAAAACCATTAAAGAAATACAGAATTCCATGCCCAGACCGCCGTTAAATCGTAGTAATATAGTATTTACAGGAGAATATCCTCCATGTGTATCCAAGGCAATTGAAATGATAAAAAACGGCGATCAAGTAAAACACTATGGGAAATTTTTAATGACTACTTTCCTATTACGAGCTGGAAAAAATGTTGATGATATAATAAAAATGTACCCTACTTCTTTAGGTTTCAGTCAAAGTATTACTAGATACCAAGTTGAGCATATTGCAGGTCTAAAAGGCGGTGGTACGAAATATTCTGTACCTAGCTGTAAAACCATGAAAACAAATGATTTTTGTTTTAAAACCGAAGCTTGTGGAAGTATAATCAATCCTCTCCAATTTCGTAATAAAACAAACATGGTGAAAAAAAATGCTAGACAAAAACACTGAATCTATAAAAACAATATTTAGAGATTATTATAAAAAAAATAAAAATCGAATTAACTCGCCATCCAGACTAAAAGAACGGGAGTTTGGCTATTTGTCTTTTGATGGATTTATGCACCGTCATATTTCTGTTTCTGATTTTTCTGATTTTTTGGAAAATATAATTTATAAATCTCCAAAAGGAGTTTATGCTTCTTGCTCCTATTATAATCATCCAGCTAAAAACATGGCTGAGAAAGAGTGGAAGGGAAGTGATTTAGCTTTTGATATTGATGCAGATGCTTTAAACTTAAAATGTAAGAATCAACACGACCATTGGATATGCAAGAATTGTGGAAAAGTAGGTAAGGGTTCACGTCCTAATAACTGCACAAAATGTAAAGATAATAAAATTAATGTTTTAACTTGGTCATGTTCAAATTGCCTTGGCGCAACTAAAAACGAAGCTATTAAATTATTTGATATACTGGTAAAAGATTTTGGAATTTCCCAAAAAGATATTTCAATCTTTTTTTCTGGAAATAAAGGATACCATTTAGTTGTCGAAAATTCCGTTTATGAAAAATTGGATCGCAGGGAGAGAAGGGAAATAGTTGACTATATGTTATGTAAAGAAATATCATTACAATCTTTGGGTTTTGATAAAAAATTTTCATATTCTCAACTAATTCAACATATACCTTTATCAAATCAACCTGGCTGGCCTGGTCGAATAGCGCATTTTTTTACAGATTATGAAACAGGTAGTTCGGCTGATTCTTTGAATTTTTCTGAAAAAATTGCAGAGATATATTCGACAAAGTCAAAATTTAATAAAATCTTTAAACAAAGTGTTATATCATTACGCTCAAATATAGATCCATCAGTTACTCCTGACATGTCTAGAATCTTTCGCCTCCCAACTTCTTTACACAACAAAAGCGGATTTGCAAAAATAAAATGTGGAGATATTTTGTCATTTGAACCATCTACACAACCTGTTGTACTTAGCAGCGAACCTCTAAAAATTAATATTACATTTTGTCCGGTTTTTACTTTAAAAGGAATTACATATGGGCCTTTTAAGAAAAGCACTGAAACATTGCCAACTTTTGCCTCTGTATATTTACTATTACATAAATTGGCAACAATAGCTTGATTTCCATCTGTTCAAATATTGTAATTCCGGATAATATTCATTACAGTTATATTCTAATTATTCATTTTAATATTGAATGTCATCATCAAATATTCTTTCACAAGTCTACGGTATTTTAGAAGCTGAAAGAAATTCTGACGAATTAACAGACATTCCTATATCGATTTATCTAGACATTACAAATTATATTAAATCTAAAAAAAATGGTTTCGGTAAAGTTGCAGTAACTGTTCCTGAAATGATAATAACAAAAGAACGTGAAATGCTATCAAATATGTCCGAAAAAATTATGAATATTAGGCTATTAAAGGCACTTCAAAATAATCAAGAAAACCTGCGTAATCTACTTACCCCAGAAGAAAAATACGCCTTAGAACCTTTGATTGATGCTTCCAAAAGAACATCTAAATTAAATCGAGCAATAGGAGAAGGACGGATAGCTTTTATTGAAGGCCTTAAAGAAGATAAAACTATAAAATATGCTCTAGTTCGATTCCTTAAAGATTCTTCGTCATCTATAGGCGTTGATTCTCACACTTATGGCCCATTTTTTAAAGAAGATATTGCTGTATTGCCTGTTGATAACATTAAACCATTGGTTAACCACGGGAATGTTCAAGAATTGGATGTAGATTTTTAATAATATCCAGAAAGTTCAAATAAGATATTTTAACATACTTTTTTACAGGTTATTCAACTATGAAAATTCCCAAGGAAATGAAACACTATTGTCCAAGTTGCAAAAAACACCAATTACATACAGTTTCAATATATAAAGCTGGCAAACAACGAGGTAGCTCATTGGGTGCACGACGCCATGAAGAAGACAGAAAAGGTTATGGCGGACAAAAATTTCCTGAATTAAAGCGAACTGCAAAGACTACTAAAAAAGTAACGTTGCGGTATAAATGTCAGGATTGCAGCAAATACAATATGAAAAGTCGTGGTCTTCGGATTAGAAAAATGGAGATATTAGCATGAAGAGACATCTATTACCAATTCCTAATTCCAGAAGTTCATTTCTATCTGTACAGTGTAAAAAATGCGGGAATGAACGCATTATATTTTCCACATCAACATTAAAAATTAAATGTAAAAATTGCGATACTCTCATTGCCGAAAATACCGGTGGAAAAGCAATAATACACGGAACAGTGATAAAAAGGGTTGATTAAATTTAATTGAGTAAATATATTGATTCACTAAATCTGAGTTCTCTTAGACCTGAAATATCTAGACGTACTTTGGTTGTTTCTATTGCATTAGTTGTTATTTTTTCAGCTGCTTTACTACTTAGAATAATGCCAGTCAAATATGGTTATTATTTGAATGAATATGATCCTTTCTTTGATTATTACGCTTCAAAATTTTTAGTAGACAACTTCGACACACAAGGACTTCGTGGATTTCTAGATTATTTTTCCTGGCACGATTATAAAACTTGGTATCCTGAAGGTCGACCAGTAGCTCGAACCTCCCAAGTCGGTTTACATTTTGCAGGTGCAATATTTTATCTTATTGCTAGGAATATTTTTGGATTATCTGCATCTCTTTATGATTTTGTTGTAATGTTCCCTCCTATGGTGGGAGCGCTCACAATCTTTCCGATTTATCTTATTGCACGAAGAGTTACAAGTCCTGGAGGATCACTTCTCGCAGCCTTAATAGTAGCATTTAGTGGTTCAATAATTCAAAGAGGAAATCTGGGTTGGTTCAAATCTGAACCATTCGCGCTTTTCCTTGCATTATGGGGCGTATACTTTTTCTTAACCATGTTTGATTCAAAACGTAAATTTAACAGTCTTGTTGGTCGTTCTATAACCTCAGGATTATTATTGGGCCTAGCAAATACTGCTTGGGGAGGTTCACTATTTTTTGCCATTGTAGTCTCTGCCGTGTTTATAATTATGCCCTTTCTCAATATCAACCAAGGCAAAGCAATTTTTTCTGGCGCTATATTCATTTCCATGTATCTTCTTATTAGTGCTATATCTCCAAGACCAGGTGTTGCAATAATTGATGGCCCTATAGGAATTGCCCTGCTCGGATCTCTTGGATTCGCTATATTGAGTTATGTAATTCGTTCTTATTCACTACTCAAGGAATATAGTACAATAATAACAAATGTGATTATTGGGTCTGTATTAGGTGGAATAATTATATTAAGTTTCGGATTCCTCTCTGAAGTAAGCGGTAGGTATCTCACCGTTGTACTTCCGTTCCAACGAAGTGGCGTTCCATTGGTAGAATCTGTTGCAGAACACTTTGTTCCAACAGGTGCTCAATACTTTTCTGAATATTTGATTTTATTACCATTTGCATGTTTTGGTATAATAACACTTTTCAACAAACACAGTATTGATTCTATATTCCTTCTTGCATTTGCTGGCGCAGGAATTTATATTTCATCATCATTCTCCAGATTGATGATTTATTCTACTATATCGATAGCAATTCTTGCAGCAATTGGATTTGCTGCATTAACTCGTTCTATGTTCAAACCCATGTTAACTGGATTTGGTAAACGAAAAACTGGCGGTTCAGAGATAAGAGTTGGATTAAAAGTATTTTATTCGGTAGTTGTGATTGCCCTTTTATGTTTTCCAATCATTACTCCATCATATTCTTTTAATACAATATACTCGGCAGATATTCCGACAGCTATAGCAAATTCTGGTAGTACTCAACGTGCATTTCAAGGTGACTTCTTAGAAGCACTAGCTTGGATGCAAACAAACACTGAAGAAGATGCTGTTATTGCTGCTTGGTGGGATTATGGATATTGGATAACTGTAATGGGTAATCGTACTAGTTTAGCAGATAACGCCACCATTAACGGTACTAGAATTGAAGTTCTCGGTAGAATGTTTATGTCACCTGAGGCTGAATCCTTAGAAATCTTAGACACGCTAGATGCAGATTATGTTCTGATATTTATTGCAGGTAGAAAAGGAAATGATCAGAGAATTGGAGAATTTTTCCTATTAGGCGGTGGAGGTGACGAAAGTAAGAAACAATGGTTCATTCGAATAGGAGGTATGCAAGACGAAGAATTCGTAGAAGCCGATGGATTTACCCCAAACGAAAATCTTTGGACAAATTCATTCCTTGGTAAATTAATGCCTTTCGTTAATAGCGTACAAGTTGATCAAGAAGGGCAAATTATAGAAAATCAACCATGGGCACAAGGGAATACACAATTATACACTTATCAACTCAAATATCCAGTAGATTCAAACGGACCCTTAAGACTTGCCTTTGCTTCATCAAGCATCCACCCTGATGCACCCGCAGGAGCTTTCACAGGTGTTTTAATTTATGAAATTGTCAAGGACCGATCTGAAGTGGAAGAACCGGTACTAGCAGCACCATCGCCATAAATTTATTCTTTATAACGATCCTTAATTCTTAATCTTGAATATTTATCATCCGGTGAAAATTTTGGCGGATGAGGTGTAATAGTTTTCTCATCACATTCAAGGCATTTTTCTTTTAATGAATATTCTTGACACTTTGGACATTTACGTAAAAGATTTTTCAAATTTTTCACTTGTTCCTAGTAAAGGAAAATTTACCTTTTTTATGAAGTGACTTTTCAATTTTTTCTACAGACGATGACAAGATCTTTTCCGCCTTTTTATAATTTTCAGAAAATGCTGTTATTTTATATTTTGGAGCACCAAGATAATATATTTCAACATTATTTACCTTGGATTTTGTTTTATTAACATTGGTTAATATATCTTTTATTAAATTCACACCATCAGGTTCTAACGATGTGATTTCCATTGTACCTGTAACATTAACCAAAGGAATAATTATTTTATCTTTTGAAATTGTTTTTAACGAATCAATTACCTTGTCGGGAATGCCTAACTTAAATGCAGATTCTTCATTCTTTACCAAGCCTACAAGACCATCGTAGATAAATTCGAATTCATCTTCCATTATTTGAAAATAATTTTCTTTTTCATCATCTGTTATTTTCAATTTTATTTGCATTGAATCGAAAATTGACCTGGATTTTTCATATCTTTTTATTGTCATTAGTTTTTTCTTTCTTTCTTCAGATCCAACTTGTCTTAACGACAAGTCAATTTCTCCCCGTCTCTCATTAACTCTTGTTACTTTTAGCACGATTTTTTGATTTACAGTTATAAATCTCCCTATATTTTTAACCCAACCTGTAGCGACTTCAGATATATGCAAAAAACCAGGCATGTCTTCATATTCTTCTAACGTTACGTTTATTCCGTGACCGGTAATTTTTTTTGCATATGCTAGCACTAATTCCCCTACTTCAGGCCATTCTTGAATTTCATTACTGCTCAATTATAAAAATACAAATGAATTTTTTTGCTTTTAATGATTTAGTCATAATACAATATTGATATCAAAGTATGCTAGGAGTTGATAATAACCATAATCCAAACATGGTGTAAATAACCATTAGTATTAGCATTGGAATTTGACTAGATATTGCTTTTTTATTATCATTAAAAATTCGAAGTGCCAATTTATGCGCAATGAACACTGATAATACGTGTCCAATTATGATTACAAGAACCTGATAATTCCATAAAAACAAGAAATCTATTGTTCTAACTATTTCATAGGATTTTGTTCCAAATAAATCCCATCCAAAACCGAATGGATCAGAAATTAACTTGATTATTAGTTGACCATTCAGGAAAAAATATGCAGAATAATGCGCTAAATGGTACACAATGGATATTGGAAGTAAAGATGGGACAAGTGCCATGGCTAGTTCACCTATTGAATATTTTGTCTGAGTAACCATTTTTGATATTCCAACAAACAGGTAGAAAATACCCATAAAAACCAAAAACGATAGCAAAATACTGATTGTGTTTATGTATAGTACATCAAACCTACCACTGCCTCCAAAAGCCTCTATTCCTATTAGATTATACCAAAAAAATGTAGAAATTAATCCATCAAAAGCTACCACTGACAATATTAAAATTAGGAAACAAAGCTGATCAAATCTAAATTTTACGTCGAGCAATCCTGAAGCAATAGGACGAACAAATATCTTTCCATCTGAAGTAACTCGTGTTATTGAAAAATTAGATATAAAATTAAAGAATACTGTAAATGGCTCACAATTATCTAGCCATTTATGTTTTCCATATATTCTCATACCAAGCAAAACAATTACTGAATACAGAAAAATTAAATTTCCAAGAAACTGCGGATTTGCAGGATCAGGATAAATAAGTTCAACCCATGCAAATACCAAAAAAAACATAAACGCAGGCCAAGATTTTAATTTCTCTGGATATTTTCTAATTGGTTTCTCACTAAACTTTATCAATTCGTAGATGTTCTTCCAAGGATTTACAAAGTTCCAACTATCCCCAAATAATATGTGCACCCAGATAAATCCACCCCACCAAATCACCCAGACAAATGTTGGAACAAAATTATATTCAGGAAACTGAGACCCTAACACTCCGGTTAATATTGATAACACGAACAATCCTATTGAAATAATTTTAAAAATTCCTAACAAGGATTTGTTTTTGTATAAAGTATCAATCAAAGAAATATTTTGTAAATTGTATTTCCAATACGAATCATTGTCTGTCTTTCTGTTGACAAAGATGCTGATTATTGCAAATGATGCTATTACTGCAGCACCTCCCCCAATCCAATAGAGATAGGTTGGCAATGGAAGATCTATCTTTGATCCAAATCCATGAGCATATGCATTGGGTAATAGTAACAATGCAGCTAAACTTACAATGAAAAAGATTTTTTTCATTTTTAATATCCTATATTCTTCACTAAAATATAGTCTTTAATTTTCTTTCTGTTTAATTATTATTTTGGCATAACTTCAAGAATTCCAACAAATATGGGTTCTTTATCATCTTCATGCCCATCTTTTTCTTCCATATTCATCCCATTCACATCCATATCAGTTTCTATCACGAATATTTGACTTGCAATTTCACTTACTAATTCATGTTCGCTATTTACTAATGCTACATATACTGTATGTTCGCCTTTGGATATTCCATGTAAAATGTAGCTATCTTTCCCAAATACCATGATTGCTGCATGATCATCTTTTTCAAGTAATTCCTGATCTAATTTTAGATGCCAATGGATTCCACTTTTATCACCCATAATTCCTTCGATTTCTACATTTACAGTTGCCATATTGTCCATGACTTCCACTGAGTTAATGCTGATTTTTGCATTACTAAAATCCATTTCCATATCCATCTCATCCATTTCATGTTCTTCTACATGTATTTCCATTTCAAATCTTCCAGGGATGGTCGCTGGAAAACTTAACTCCTCAATTTTACCAGGTATTATCATAACTTCGTGATCATATTCATGAATGTGAAACATTAACTCTTCATCTGATTGTATTCGCAGTAAAATTTTATCACCTACATTCACAGAAATTATTGGAGGATCCAATGTTAGCTTTCTCTCTACAATGCTAAGATCAAATTCCTTTACGGTTTCTATTACTCCGATTTCAGTTTGTTGTTCTTGGTTTGAGCCAAATATAGAATAAGATAGTACGGAACTTAATATTAACGCTAATCCAATAACTATGATTTTATTATTCTGCATACCCATGATTATTTTTTTTTGAATTAATTAATTTATTGTTGATTCCCAAAAAGAAAAAAGATGGACTAGGCTGCTCCTCGAGGTGCTTGACAAACTCCTGCAGGAGAATGACAACGTCCTGTCTGTGCATTACAAACTTGTGCTCCTCCACATCCACAATCAAATTGACAGGTATTACAAAGCTCAAATGTATCACAAACACCATTACCACATGAATTAGATAGAGTTATACATGTATCTGCATCCATCCACGCTGGACATTTGAATTTTGGTGCATTTGGAAGTAAAGGTGCAACATCACCAACTGCATTTATCGTAAGCTGTTCTTCTTGTAATTCATTTCCTATTCCCAACATGGGAATGCCTCCAGAAAATGCCATATATGCAACAATAGCAGTTGCAATAAGAAGAGGTATTGGTATTAGTTTTTCATATTGAGATGCCATGTAGTTTATACTATTCCTCTACTATATTAATAAATTTATCTATAAAATTAATAATATTATTTTCTAACAAATTAATAACATTATCTTCTGGGAATGACATTTATTATTCCAGTCATATATGGATGTGGACTACAAAGATAAGTAAAGGTCCCTATATCATTGAATGTTACGCTTTCATATTCTCGCCTCTCCATATCCAAATCAAAAACATCGATAATTGACGTCACTGTATGAATCACGTCATCTTTATTATACCAGACAATTTTTGTTCCTTGCACAACTGTAATTATCTGAGGATCAAAATTGTAGTTTTCAATTGTAATCTGTACCTCGCCTTCTCCAATAACATCAAGAATTAAGTTTACATCTTTAGTAATTTTTTGACTCTTTATCATTAAAGTAACATTATGTTGACCTACCGCAATTTCATTAATTGGTTCAAAGAAAATAGTTGCTTTTGTCTCTGCACCAGCTGAAACATGGTATTCAGGATTATCAAAAGAAACTTTTATACCCATAAGTGGTGTTTTAGTTATAAATTTGACATTGGAATCAAATCCATCTTTTGACGTAAGAATGAAATTAGCTTGATTCTTTTCATTTAGAAAAACCTTAATCTCATCTTCTTTCAACTTTACATCAAATGATCCTTGTTCCACTGTAGTTTGAACAACATCATTTGATCCATTTTCCCCAATCAAAAAATAAATTCCAATACCTACAATTAGTACAGATATCAATCCAATAATGAGATAATTGTTTTTCATAAAAAACAAAGTGTATTTCTGTTTAAATTATTTAATTTTTCGCCTAATATTGAAATTATTATCTCTAGAAAAACATTAAATTTACAAACTATTACCGACTTATTGGAATAGTTGAAATTTCAACAAATTATGATTTTGTCAATTGTTGCACTTCTGCTAGCTTCTTTTAGTCCGCAATCTATTTCTCAATCACCCGAAGGCCTTAATTGGACACAACCTGCTTTTGATCTTTTTAACACTGGTTCAAATCCTCAACAAATCATTACTAATGAAAATGTAAAAAATCTTGAATTAAAATGGATATATCAAGCCCCAGAAAGGCCAGCTCCTATACCTGGTGCAAGAATGGCATTTGGAACTCACGCACCTCCAATTACTGTTTATGGTCTGTTATACTTTGTTAGTGAATCAAACCGGTTAATCGCACTAAATACTTTGAATGGTGAAGAGCTTTGGTCGTTTCAATATGATCCTGTTCAGTTAGCTCTGTCGGAAAATTGGTCTATGTTAGAAGCTCAGCATTCTATTAGTTTCTTCCATGATTATATATGGATGCAAACCAACGATTGCAACATCTACGCGTTTGATCCCTTTAATGGTGAAATTAAAAAGGAAATTTTGAATACATGTTCTGATATCCCAGGCAATACAGGTAAATATGTAGGTCACTATTCTCCTACATTTTTTGAAACAATTCTCATCACTCGAGTTTCTGCTGGAGGTGGAGGAGGAAGAAGTTTCGTTGCAGGTTATGATGAATTCAATGGTCGGCTTTTATGGAGATGGTTTTCTATACCCCCAAGTGGCGGCGACGATAATTGGGATAACGAAAATGCAGCAAAAGGTAACATCAAACCTTATCCTGGTGACTGGGGAGAAAATGATTTGATTGGTGGAGGTTCTATATTTTCATTAATGGCGGTCGATGAATCAACAGGAATAGTATATTTTCCAACAAGCGCACCTGCTCTGTCTTACGATGCTTCGTTGAGACCCGGTCCAAATCTTTATACTAACTCGATAGTGGCTTTGGATGCATCAACAGGCAAAATGATATGGTATTATCAAACTACTCCTCATGATATTAATGGCCATGAACCTGCAAGATCTATAATATTAGCTAATGCAACAATTGACGGCGAAGAAAGAAAAGTCATAATGGCTTCAACTAAAGGAGATTATGCATATATTTTAGATGCAACAAACGGTGAATTACTTCATGAACCAATTAGCTTTGGAGCACAAAAAATTAATGTTTATAATTCAAACAAAGGGAATGACGCAGATTTCCTTTTATCTCAGGAGGTTATAGTTGACCAAACTTATTGTCCAGGTGCTTTTGGTGGCAGTTCCACAATATCTGCCTTTGCAGAAAACACATTGTTCGTAGCAAGCCAGAACTATTGCACAAAATTTACCAAAGGTCAGGTTATTTACAAAGATCAGCTAATTAACGGATATCAAATTGAAACCACACAGGAGGCACAGAGCTCGTCAGTTCATGCTATTGATGTTTCAACCGGTCAGATAAAATGGACATTTCCCATTGAATCAAGATATCAGGGTGGCATTACTGTTAGTTCAGGAGTTGTTTATTTGGTAGACATATCTGGCACCTTCTATGCATTGGATTCGGAAACTGGCGAAGTGCTAAAGAAAATTCCTATGAACGGAGCAGGAAATACTGCAGTTACGATTGCATCTGATGCCAACGGGGATATGAGAGTCTTTGTTGCCACCGGAGGAAGTAAATCTGGAATTATAGCTGCTTTAGGTTTACCTCAAATGGATTTACCCGAAGATGAAGGCCTTTCTAGACGTGGAATAATAGGTTCTTTAATCCTGACTTCAATAGTTGGCATTTTATACTTGTTATTTGTCAAATATTATCGAAATTAATAATTTAACCTTAAAATATAAGAATAATTAATAATTTAACCGTAAAATATAAGAATAATTAATAATTTAACCGTAAAATATAAGAATA
>PAVW01000013.1 GCA_002713205.1 Nitrososphaerota archaeon | reverse complement strand
TATTTGCCCCTGAACATGCCTCCAAGAAAGCATTTTCGGGATACATCCACGTGTCGGTCTCTACTATTATGTCTGCCAAATTGGTTTCGTCATAAATATTCACATAAAGATCCTCTGCATTGCTAGAAAATTCCCTAAGCGTCACGCTCATCATTGCAGTCATGAATATGAGAAATAGCATGAGAAATAGCCTGAGCTTGAAGTTTCGTAGTCCCCTGATTAGTGATTTCAATATTATTGCAATCAAGGTGAACTAACTCTTGTCGACAGTTTTTCCCGAACGCATTTCGATTATTTTTGATGTGTATTTGGAGAGGCTAAGATCGTGCGACACAACAATGATTGTTATCGAATTCTTCTTGCACATTTCGACCAGAGTCTGGAAAACCTCATGAGTTGTCTTTTCATCCAAGTTTCCCGTTGGCTCGTCCGCAAGCAGAACTTTAGGATTCTTTGCCATTGATCTTGCTATTGCTATCCTTTGTTGCTGTCCCCCACTCAATTCAAAAGGAAACCTATTCTCCATGCCGTCTAGTCCTACCTGTCGAAGGCAATCCTTTGCCGCATCAAGGTCTACTTTTCCAGATAATTCTTGCACCAATGCAACATTTTCCAGGGCAGTGAGATCTCTAATCAGATTGAATGTTTGGAATATGTATCCTATGTTTTCTCTTCTGAATCTTGTCATGGCATCTATGTTTCCATATGGAACGGAGTTGCCATTGAATTCGTACTGGCCTGACGTGGGTGTTTCAATTGCTGCTATCATGTTTAGCAGTGTTGTTTTTCCAGAACCACTAGGCCCGATTAATAGTATTGATTCTCCTTTATCCACATCGAGGCTTACATTATCTACTGCAATGACTTCTCCAGATGAATGAGGAAATTTCTTTGTGATGCTCTTAAGAGAAATTAACATATAGAAACAAAACTTTGTTCACTAAATAATCATGCTGCTTTACTTTGCTGTTTCTTCTGCCAATACATTGCATAAGCTGCATGTCCCACAAGTAAAGCTACTATCAGGTATGCACTCATCGCATGATCCATGGGACGATTGCTCATTCCAGTCAATAGCATGTATCCTGTACCCACCTGACTTAAAACAACAATTGATGCCACAATCATTACATACTTTGTAACGGGAGTTGCTGCAACTTTCAGTGCTTTGTTAGTCATGAATAGAGTAATTCCAAGACCAGAAATTCCAATTACTATGTGTAGTAAAGTCATAGGATTGGTCATTGAAGGCTTTACACCACCGTATAACCCCAGTAAAATCTGTACAATTACTCCTGCAAGTACAATCATTCCAACAACTCGTGTTTCCATTTTGTTATCCTGTTACATGACATTGTAATTTATAACTATGTCTTATGCATAATCCTCCAATGCCCAATGCAATCACGATTGAAGGACTTACAAAGACATATGGCAAACTGACCGCTGTAGACAACCTATCTTTGGAAGTTCCTCGAGGCGCGGCATTTGCATTTCTTGGTCCCAATGGAGCTGGGAAAAGCACAACATTGAAAATATTAACCTCTTTGATTAAACCNACATCGGGNGAAGCATTTTTCTTCAATATCAATGCCTTGGAAGAACCACAAGATGCATTATTGCAAGTTGGCGCGGTTGTTGAAACTGCAGAATTTTATCCATCACTCACCCCAAATGAGACATTAGAATATTTTGGCCGATTGCGTGGAATGAAAAGAGATAANATTTCAAAAAATTCTAGAAAATTCATCAAGTTGGTTGGCTTGGAAGACTGGTCTGATAAGAAAATTGGAACATTCTCACGTGGAATGAAACAACGATTAGCAATTGCACAAGCTTTGCTCCATGAGCCTCCGATCCTTCTATTAGATGAACCCACATTTGGTTTAGACCCCCGAGGAATGGCTGAAATCCGTACCGTGTTTCAGAATTTATCCAAAGATGGCAAAACAATTTTCTTTAGTTCCCATTTAATCAGTGAAATAAAAGAACTATGCGACACTTTGGCAATTATTGATAAAGGAAAATTGGTCTTCTCTGATACCGTAAAGAACCTTACAAAGAAATTTGGCACCAAGGACCTGGAAAAAATTTATCTACAAACTATAAAGGATTCCGTGCGATGATTTATGAAAAGAACTAAAATCAACAGAATTCAACAATTTCGTGATATAATTCAATTTGAATTTCTAAAATTTATTCGTGGAAGGAAGATGAAGGCTGCTGTAATTCTTGCTTTCTTGACTCCCCTGCTTATCTACACGCTCCCAACTCTGGCTTCCTCCGAATCGCTTGCAGCACAAGCATCTGTTACGGACTTTGCGATTACTTTCGTACAATTCCTCTCGTTATTGATTCTTATATCGGTGACTTTGTTTGGCGGCGATGCGCTAATTAGTGATTTCCAAGACAAGACCGGATATACATTATTTACTAACCCTATTTCCCGTACCAGTCTGCTTTTTGGCAAGTTTGCTGCCGCATCTTTAGCAGTTACGATAGTACTTGGGATATTTTACATCGTCCTGTCTGCCTTAAGTTATTATTTCTATAGTTCGCTTCCAAGCAATCTAATAAGTTCATTCTTTTTTGCCGTCCTCTCTACAATGGCCTTTCTTTCGATATCATTCGCAATAGGTTCTTTTTTGAAGGGAAGCAGTATTTCATATATAGCTTTCTTCTTTCTGTTCTTCCTAGTATTTCCAATCGTTGATTATTTTCTCATAGTTGACAAAATAAAACCCTGGTTTTCTCCAACTTTCGCCAATCAAATTATTCTCTATATTCTTGAAACTCCATATCCAGAGGATGAAATAATAAGAATACCTGCCCTCTTTGCACCTGGTCAAACTTTGTCCATTACTGCTTACGTTCCAGAAATTAATCTCAGCTTGGGAATTTTATTCGTTTATATCATGCTTGGTTTGATCGTTTCTTTGTTTTTCTTCCAAAGGAAGGAAATGAATTAATTTCATTCTTGAACTCTTATTCCGCCATACATTCCATGGAATTTTATTAAACACGAATAGGTGAATACTCCTGGCTCTTCAAATGTAACACTGAAACTTTCCCCTGGCAAAAGCATCTGGTGAAAATAAACTTCATCATTATTTGTAAAATTTCCGCTTGATACTGTATGAGCTTCCTCATCTACATTCTTCCAGGTTACTGTATCGCCAACTCGTATCTCCAGCATTGCAGGATCATATTCGCTCTTACTTACAGCCTCTACAAAAAAATCTTTGGGCGGACGTGATTCTCTTTCTGATGAATTCTGGTTGTTTTCACTGTCATAAAAATAATATATTCCAGAACTGAAAAGTAAAATAACCAATAATAGAACGATTTTGATGCTGTTATCTCTGTTCAATTGTATACATTGTTGATATTATTTCATAATTATTATATTATTTCAGAACTTAACAATTTTATCCAAACAGTGTAAAAAAATGACAAGTACATTAAGAATAGCTGCTTTAGCAATAGGTTTTGTAATAATTATCTCAGCATTTTCCTTTATCTATCCGTTAATGTCACGGCCTGATTCATCATTGATTGTTTCTGTTGATGCAGAACTGAATGGAGAAACTGACGATTACAATCTAGAGTATAGATCGTATTCCAAAGATTCCCAGGAAATGATTAACGAAATTTTCTCAATTCGTATCGCAAACCTTGGCAACATAGACAAAGACAATATAGTGGTCACACTGTCGCATATACCTGAATCGACTGATTGGTATAGGTTTGTCTCATCTGAAAAAACATTTGGTTCTTCGAATGTAGATCTGTTTGATGAAAAAGTGGAAATTGATTTGTTACCTGCAGGTGAAACAATAACAATCCAGTATAGGGTTTCAATGAACGCAACTTCTATTGGAATAAACAATCTACTTCAAGAAAAATCCCAATTGGTTTTTGCTGTAACAGATAATGAAAATAATAGAATTTCAGAAAAGATATACAATGTTAGACTTCCTCCATCCTGATTTTTTTCTAAATTATGGAAGCTCTTTATATTCTAAAGGTTAATTACTTTGATTATGAACGATGACACGAAGCGTGGCAAAAAACGTGAGAAAAATCAGCGGCGTTTAGCAAGAAAACAAGGAAGACAACGATCAAAACAACTTAAAAAAATTAGAAATTATGCCATACTCGGTCTAGTCGTTTTTGGAATTGGTTATATGCTTTATGGAATTTTTTCTGCACCACAGATAGGTCCTATAGGTTCTACTCACCAGCATATCGATCTTCTAATTCATGTCGATGGACAAATTATAGATTTAAACCAAACACAATATGCCCATCAAAGTAATTATGCACACTTGCATCAAAACGAAACTGACGTTATTCATTTACACGCAATTAATATTCCATTAAGTTGGTTTATGGACTCGCTTAACATCCCTATAACAGACTCGTCATTGACTCTGGATGGTCAAACCTATAATGAAGATGAACTTAACAAACTTCATATTATTATAAACGGTGAAGAAATAGACGATATTGAGTATGTATTGCAAGATGAAGATAAATTACTCGTCTTATACGGCCCCGAGAACGAAGAAGAAATAGAAGAAATAATAGAACTCATTCCTGATCGTGCAAGAGTAGTTAATGCTAGAGCGCCAGATGAAAATGTTGGTAGCTAAAATTACAGAAGATTTAGGTCAAAATACCTGACTTTTACATGTTTTTAATTTCGTCTTCGTATTCTGGAAAATAAGACGATATCTTNGGCATATCAAATTCACTTAGAATTGCATCCTTCGATTCTCTTGCAAGAAGAAATTCAAACGATTTACTGACAAATTCTTCTCTCGATTTCCCATTTGCAAGTTTCTGATGATAATCATGACTCATTCTAACCTTATGTTTAGTTTCTCCTGATTCATCTCGTACAGTAACTTGGAAAATAGCGCCTCCGCTTGACGATGATAATTCTTCTACAATTATTTCTGACATTGTACGCTCAACATTGTTAGATATTGCTAGTAGTTAAATTTATTTTCCTTTGTACTTGGCTTGTCTTTTTTCAGTAAAAGATTTTATTCCTTCTTGAATATCTTCAGTCAGTGCGAGTTCTTTCATTGCTTCTATTTCCAATTCCAACCCATCATTAATCGCTTTGCTGTCATTTCCTGAATTAATTATCTTCTTCACTGCTTTAACTGCTAATGGAGCTGCCCTTGATGCAATCTGACGCACTATGTCTGAAGCTGCTCTTAATTCTTCACCGTCAGGAACGATTTTGTTAACCATTCCAATTCTAAATGCTTCTTGCGCAGTTACAAATTGACCAGTAAAAATTAATTCCTTTGCTTTTGCAGTCCCAATTAATCTACTCAATCTCTGTGTACCTCCCCATGCTGGTATTAATCCTAAGTTAACTTCTGGTTGTGAAAACCTAGCTCTGTCTGAGGAAATTCTAATATCGCATGCCAATGCAAGTTCATTTCCACCGCCATATGCAACACCATTAATTGCAGCGATTACNGGTTTTTCTAAATTAGCTATTTTCTTAAATACATTTTGTCCTAGTGTTATGACTTTCATAACATCTTGGGGATTGGTAAGCTTAGCAAATGATTTTATATCTGCACCAGCACAAAATGCATTGTTTCCTCCNCCTGTTATNACTACGCCAATTATGCTTTCATTCTGGGAAATATCGTCTATNGCTTTATCTAACTGTCCAAGAACCTCNGCATTCAATGCATTCACCGGAGGATGNTCCACAGTGATAATGCCTATACTNCCTTCAATTCTTGTCTTTACATGTTCTTCGGTTGACATACCCATACACCTATCTATAATCGTAGAATCCTCTTTTTGACTTTTTACCATAACGTCCAGCGTGATAGAGTTTTCTGAGCGTTTGAGATGGTTGATTCATGGTATTACCACCAATCATTTCCCTCACTTCATTTTGAACATTATATATCACATCAATTCCCACAAGATCTGCTAGTTCGAATGGCCCCATAGGCATTCCTGCACCTGCCCTCATAGCTAAATCTATATCTCGCATCGACGCAACGCCCTGATCATAACATGAAAACGCCTCGTTCATCATTGCAAATAATATTCTATTTACCAAAAACCCGGGAACTTCTTTAACTTTTATTGGTTGCATTGGGTAACGGTGGTTTCTTAATGTTGATACATAATCAATAACATCATTAACGGTTTCCTCACTAGTTTCTGTTCCAGGTATTATTTCTACCAATGGAAGTGATACAGGTGGATTGAAAAAATGTATACCTATTACTTTTTCAGGTCGTTTAGTAGATGCGGCTATTTCGGTTATAGACAATGAAGATGTATTCGTTGCTAAAATTGCATGTTTTGGTGTATGTGTATCCAAATCATTGAAAACTTTCTTTTTAATTTCTATATTCTCTACAACNGCCTCAATTACTAAATCAACATCATTAAAATCTTCAATATTTGTCGTAGTACTTATCCGAGCAACGGTTTCAGTTTTTGATTCTTGATTAAATTTTGGTTTTAAAACATTTTTAATTTTTTCTTTTTGTTCATCACTTAATTGTATTTCATCTTTATTCTCAATTCTTTCAATTTCTTTTTCTGCTCGTGTTGCATGAAACTTAACTAACTCATCAAGATTCCTATTTACAGTTTCCATAGCTCCCTTTGTAAACTCTTCAGAAACATCTCGTATGATTACTTCTTTCCCATTAATTGCCATTATGTCTGCTATTTGACTTCCCATAATGCCTCCTCCAATTATGCCTACACGTTTTACAAACAGTACCATAATTTCAAAACGTGTATGGATTTCATTTAACTGTTATTTAATCAAGTTATTTTTTCAAAAACCATTCCAGGTTTNTAGGACTTTACAAGCTTTACCCTATCTCCTATCTTCAGATCTTCTCTCGAAGAAACAAATGGTATCCATCCAGTTATCCTAACGTTATTGTCGAGTTCTACAATTACCCATGCATATGGAACTTCATTAACAAATGGATCTGGAGCAACTGTTTGAATTGTGTAAGTAATTACTTTACCAATGTTACCAATTTCTTTAATAGTTAATTTATTATTCCCACATTTATCACAAAATGCTTGTACTGCTACTCCCTGATGATTACATTCAGTACATTCATACGCTCTGATCTTTCCATTTCTAGTGCCTTCATATATATCTCCTACAAATACAGAATCCTCAGCCAATTTATTCACCCTCGAATATATGAACTGCACAACTGCCTCCAGTCGCACCAACATTATGAGTTAATCCAATTCTTGCATCTTCAACTTGTCTTTTTTTAGAATTTCTTGTTAATTGTTCGAAGACTTCAACTACCTGACCAACTCCAGTTGCACCAACAGGATGACCCTTTGATTTGAGACCTCCAGACGGATTTATTGGAATGTCTCCGTTGATTTTAGTTCTCCCTTCAACTACTGCCTTACCAGCTTCACCTTTTTCAAATATTCCTAAATCTTCCATTGCAATTATCTCAGCGATTGTAAAACAATCATGAACTTCGGCGAAGTCTATATCTTTAATATTTATATTTGCATGTTTTAGTGCTTCCCTTGATGCTCTAATGGTGGATTCTAAACTGGTCATATCTTTTCGAGTGTGTAATGATCCAGAGCCTCCTGACCTTCCTGAACCTTTTATAGATACACGTTTCTGTAAATTGTTTTTATCCATGAACTCTTCACTAGCAATTATTGCTGCAGCTGCACCATCTGAGAAAGGACAACTATCATAAAGCTTTAATGGATCTGCAACTACTGCGGATTTCAACACATCATCTATTGTAATCCTTTTTTGAAAATGCGCTTTATCATTCAAAAATCCGTTATCGTGATTCTTTACAGCAACGGCAGCTAATTCTTCTTCTGTTGTACCGTATTCATGCATGTGAGATCTTGCCATTGTGGCATATAATCCAGGAAAAGATGCACCTGAATTTCCCTCGAAACAATAGTCTCCCCCATATGAAAAATAAGTTGTCGCTGTAAGCGTATCTAGGTGGCTGATTTTTTCAGTTCCAGCAACCAAAATAACATCATAAAAACCTGATGCAACGTTAATGTAAGCCTCCCTAATTGCTGATCCTCCACTGCAACAAGCAGCTTCTATAGTTGATGACGGGGCATGAGGAATACCCAAGCTACTCATCAATAATGGGCCCAAATGACCTTGCTTCTCAGCCATGCCAAATGCGTTTGCTATAAACGCGGCTTGAATATCTTGTGATTTTATTCCTGCTCTTTCTATTGCATGTTTTGAAGCTAACATTGATAAATCTCTTCCAGTTAAATCTGTTTTTCCATATGATGTTCCTGCAGCACTAAGCAAAAATACCTTGTTCATGTTTTATCTTTAATTTAGCGCAATAAAAAAGTAATTACTTGATATTTTTACTTGACATTTTAAACCTAATTAGTCCAAGCAAAGCACCACATGCCAATCCAGTAAAATGCGAAAGATAATTAATGCTAGATCCTAGTAATGCTGGTGCATGTATAAAGATCAAAAAAGCTAGAAACAATAATTTTGTATTTTTTTGATTCCAATTTAGAACTGTGAATACTGTAACAATACCAAAAATTGCTCCTGATGCCCCTGCAGAAATAATTGTTCCAAGAAATAAATTTGCGATACTCGTAGAAATACCTGATAATAAAAATACAAGAATAAGAAATACTGAACTAGAAATTTTTTCTAATCTTATACCGAAAAACCATAAAAAAAACATATTCAAAACAAAATGCAATATAGCTAGATGAACAAACATTTTTGTAATTAATTGATATAGATTTTCTCCTGCAAATATGAATTGATTAACTTGTGCAAATTGAAAAAGGTAATTGCTTTTTATGCAAAACATTCTCCATGGTATGTCTCCACATACTGTACTGCCTAGTATGACATTTAGAACTAAAAAGAATAGAAAGTTAATTCCTAATAGAATATATGTTCCTGTCATAATCATTTTTTACAACACACTGACAACAACTTGTTGTTCTTGGCAGTTGATAAATCATTATTTATTCTTATTGTTCATCATAACCAGACGGTTTTCTATGGATAAGATTATTATGTTATGAGAATCTATTATGAATAAATTGTCATCTTTGAACGAAGAAATCGAAATGATCAAGGAAGTAATACAGAATTTTGGCGAAAACGAAATTAATCCAATTGTTTCAGATATTGATAGCAATTCAGAACTTCCTATCTCTATTCTCGAAAAGGTTTCTGAATTCGGTTTGTACGGAATGTTAGGTTCAAGTGAGTTTGGTGGCGCTGAAACCAGTTTCTCTACCTTTATTCATGGAATGCTTGAACTTACAAAGTATTCACCAGCATTGTCTTCGTTATTGATTTTTCATAATATCTTGTCAGTCCAACTTATTAACAAATTTGGCACAGATTCACAGAAAAGTAATCTTCTCACAGAACTAACAACTGGTAAAAAGATAGGCACTGCAGTGCTTGGGGATGATGGAAGTTTTATAAATGTAGACAACATCCGTACAGAAGCAACGGAAGAAGGCGATTACTATTCAATCAGTGGAACTAAATCTTTTGTACTGAATGGTGCATTATCGGATTTTTTTATTGTTTTATGTAATTTTGGAAAAGATTCTGGACTTGTTTTGGTAGAAAAAGACAATCCCGATATATCTTTTAGTAAACCAATATCGACGATTGGATTAAACGGCAATGAATTAGTTTCTATTTCATTTTATAGTTGTAAGGTGCCAAAAACTAATTTAATCGGAAAATTTGAAGATACACCAGACATTATTAAAATTATACAAGAGACTATATGGTTGGGTATTAGTGCTATTAGTATTGGAATAATGCAATCTGCTTTGGACCAAGCTATTAAATATTCTAACGAACGCGAACAATTTTCTAAACGTATATCAAAATTTGAAGCTATACAACATAAAATTGCAAGTATAGCTTTGGATATTGAAGCTGCTTCCGCAATGCTTGGTAATATTTCTAATAATAAAGACAATAGTTTAGATGTTCATATTCAAGCTGCAATGATAAAGATCGCATCTTCAGAAATGGCACAAAGAAATACAAAATTTTCACTTTTGATTCATGGTGGATATGGATACATTAAGGATTATCCTGTTGAACGCTTTGTGAGAGATGCAGAAGCAGTAAAATCTCTCATAGACTCGAATGATGATCTTAGAGTTTTAATTGCAAAACACTTCACGAGCTGATTCCGTTCAAATTATAACGATAACCTTTATACTGATTGGATTTCCTTTTTTATACAATGCCTTTTGAATTCTCTTTTACAGAGGAACAAGAACAATTTCGAAGGACAGTTCGGGAATTCCTACACGAAAATATCCTTCCTACTGTGCAAGATTATGATAAAAACGAAGAGTTTCCTCTTGATAACATTCAAAAAATGGCATCTCAAGGATATTTTGGTTTAACAATTCCAAAAAATTATGGTGGTCAAGAATTAAGCAAGATCGAATATGGAATTTTATTGGAGGAGATTGGAGGAATCTGTAGTTCCCACGGAACAATTCTTGGCGCTCATCTTGGTCTATGTGCTACGCCTATTGTGCTATTTGGCACTGAAGAACAAAAAAAGAAATATCTTCCTTCTCTTGCATCTGGAAATTCACTTGGCGCATTTGCATTAACCGAACCAGCTGCTGGTAGTGATGCAGCTAATATCCAAACAACTGCTGATATTAACGGTGAGGATTTCATTCTTAACGGAAGCAAGATTTTTTGTACAAACGGAGACCAAGCTGATTTAACAATTGTTTTTGCAACAAATGATAAAAACTTAGGACCAATGGGTGGTATTACTGCATTTTTAGTGGAAAAAAACACACCTGGTTTTTCAGTTGGTAAAATTGAGAAGAAAATGGGATTGAAAGCTTCTTCAACTGCAGAATTAATTTTTGAAAATTGTAAAATTCCCAAGTCTAATGTATTGGGAGATGTTGGTGCAGGATTTATGGTAGCATTAACCACTTTGGATGGTGGAAGAGTTTCATTGGCTGTTGGTGCACTTGGTGCTGCGCAAAGAGCTTTAGATCTATGCGTTGACTTTCTTAGAAAAAATCAATCCGAAGGCGGCTCTTTATCAAATCGACAATCTGTACAATGGAAACTTGCTGATATAGCTATGGAGGTATATGCTTCCAAGTATCTTGTTTATAATAATCTTGTAGAATTGGAAAAGTATTACAAAATTATTGAATCTCGTGAAAAGGTTCCTCGACGATTACGTGATTCCATATCTCGAGGTTCTGCAATTTCAAAAGCGTATGTAACTGAAGTAGCTTCTCGTGCAATTATTCGTGCTATTGAGATTCAGGGCATTTCTGGAATAAAAGAAGGTTCAGAAATTGAACGAGGATTTCGAGATTCATTTATTGCAGAAATTTATGAAGGTACTAATGACATACAACGCATGATAATTGCTAAAGAATTACTCGGTTTAGGATTATAATTATTATAGAAATTAATAATTTATTTTTAAAATATATGAATAATTAATAATTATTTAATTATTAATATTTTAATTACAAGATTTTATATCATTATAATTACATTATTGTTATGTTAGCTCTTCCTGATGGTCTTATTTTCGGCTTTATTGATAATTCTATTCTATTACTTGGAGCTTATACCGGAGTTAGTATTGAAAAATATATGAACAAAAAAGGCAGTGGTGTATTGGGTGGTGTATTGGGTGCTACTATTGGAAATTCTATTTCTGATGCTCTTGGTGCGATTTTAGATCCATCAATGCGTGGTATGTTGTTTGGTATAATACTTGGTACTATTATTCCAATCTTTTTTGTTCCAATAATTGAGAGAATTCGAAATAAATGATATTACCTGATGGATTCATTTTTGGATTCATTGATAATTTTTTGTTACTACTTGGAGCTTATACAGGTATTAATATTGAAAAATTTTTTGATAATAAGTCTAAAGGATTATTTGGCGGATTAATTGGTGCTGGCGTTGGACATACTTTCTCTAATGGTCTTGGTGCGATTCTTGATCCTTCTATGAATGATATGGTAATTGGTATAATTATAGGGACCATGATTCCTTTATTATTTATTCCAATTCTTGAAAAAATAATAAATCGAAAATAATACATACATTTTTAGTACATTGATATTTATTTTATCTAGTGAACATACTTCATTACGACTCAGATTTTATTAATTTTCTTACAAGATTTATTTCTCGATTGAATCATGAATTTCAGAATGGTGCTTTAATAGTTGTTGAAGGAAAAAATGATGCCATAGCGCTTTTTTCTTTAGGATTTTCTGGCAACATATTTACTTATTGCAATAATAATACTCTTTCTAAATTCGTGGATAAAACATTGTTATACAAAAAAACTATTTTATTATTTGATTATGATCGTCAAGGAAGATATCTTACAAGTAGAGCAATAAAAACCTTGGAAAGAAGAGCTTTAGTTGATGTAACTTACAGACGTGAATTATCATATGCTTCGAGAGGCAGAATACGATATATAGAAGAACTGAATAAATTTCCCGATTATCATAACAATAATTGTTATATATGAGAATTTTAAAATTAAGAAATTCCGTAAAACTTTTTACTTATTATTATTGCATTGTTTCAGGTCGATGATGGGCTTTGCAATTTTGTCCTAAATGTAACGCAAAACTCCAAACTAAAAAGTTTGAAGATACATCTGGTTCTAAACCCAAAACTAAACTCCTATTGTCTTGCATATCATGTGATTATTCCCAAGAAACAAAAAGAGTAAAAATTAAAGAAGTACCTGTTGAACCTGCAACAACCATTAAAGTTGTAGATGCCAAGGCTGAAAAACTACGTTCACTTCCTACTACTAAAATTACATGTCCAAAATGCCGTCACAATTTTGCATATTTCTGGGATAAACAAACAAGTAGTTTAGAACGGGCTTCTACGCAGTTCTTTCGATGTGTTTCATGTTCTCATACTTGGCGTGCTAATTGACATATATTACAACTTATTATTTAGAAATATTACAACTTATTATTTAGAAATATTACAACTTATTATTTAGAAATAACATTAAATTTTTACTTAATCTTTAAATAAACAAATTTACCGATTTATCAATTGTATTCAAAATGATTACAAGCGAATTCGCCTTTATTATAATCTTGGGATTATTTGGCGTTCTGGCCTCGCTTCCTATGTTGCTTTTACCTACTTTATTTGCACCAAAAAAAAGGAATCCTATTAAACTACAGACTTTTGAGTCTGGCCAGCCCCCAACCGGTGAATCACGTATCCATTTAATCATGCAGTATTATTCTTATTTGATTATGTTCGTAGTTTTTGATGTTACAATCATGTTCTTGTTCGCTTGGGGCGTATCATTTTCCCAATTAGGAATTCAGAGTTTACAAGTCTTGTTACCATTCTTAGCAATTGTTCTTATACCTATGGCATATGCACTTACATTAGCAGGAAAACGAGAAAATTGGTAACTGATCCTACACTAAATTTACTGGTTGGAAAAGCTAGTGATTTATTTGCCAATGTTATAGAAAAAAACGTTAGAGAACCTATTCGTTATTTAATTAATTGGGGTAGACTCTATTCATTATGGCCAGTACATCTAGAAACTGCTTGCTGTAGTATTGAGTTTGGAGCTGCTTCAGGTCCACGCCATGATCTTGAAAGATTTGGTATGTTAGAAGCTTTTGGATCCTTAAGACAATGTGATATTTTAGTAGTTCAAGGTACCGTTACTAGAAAAATGGCACCTAGAATGAAATGGGTATATGAACAAATGCCAGAACCTAAATGGGTTATTGCAATGGGGGCATGTGCTATTTCTGGCGGTTTGTATGTTGATTCATATAATGTATTACAAGGAGTTGATAAAATAGTTCCTGTTGATGTTTACATTCCTGGTTGTCCTCCTAGACCAGAAACACTAATTCAAGGAATAATTGAATTACAAAACAAAATAAGAAAATCTAAGGTGTAATAAATTTAAAACATGTCCAAAAATACAATTACCGAAACTAAATTAGTTAAAGGTCTAAAAACCAAATTTAATAAACAAATAACTGAAGAGTATGTAGAACCTAATAGAATAAAAATTTCAACTTCTCCAACTAATCTCAAAGCAGTTGCACTTGCAATTAAGGAACTTGGGTTTGATCAAATAATTTCCCAAGGTGCAACAGATTATCCTGACGATAATTTATTCCGAGTTGAATATCATGCTATATGTGTTTCAATCAAAAAATTTCGACGTATTATGTTTGCTATAATGACAACTATTCCTAAGAACAAACCGGAGATTGAAACTTTACTTGATATTTGGCCCAGTGTAGAATTTCATGAACAGGAAACATTTGAAAATTTTGGAATTACATTTCTCAATCATCCCCGTATGGAAAGATTACTTCTTCCTGAAGATTGGGATGATATACCTCCTCTAAGAAAGGATTTTTCACTTCCAGGCAGGGACTAATATGCAAGTCGTTGATCAAGGCGGAGACAAAATGGTTCTTCATGTGGGACCGCAACATCCAGGTTCCGGACATTTTCGTATTGTTATTACACTTGATGGTGATTACATAATAGATGCTAAACCTGATCCTGGTTACGTTCACCGTGGTGCAGAGAAAATGGCTGAATATAGAACCTATATTCAAAACATCCCTCATTTAGAAAGACCTGTTATAATCGATGCTACAGGAATAACATTACCATATGTGTTAACTGCAGAAAAAATACTGGATGTAGAACCACCAGAAAGAGCTCAATATATCAGAATGATAATGGCAGAATTAAATCGAATAATTTCTCATTTGTATTGGTTGGCAATATATGGGATTTTTCTTGGACATTCAACTATGTTTATGTGGCCAATGGGCGATCGAGAGTTATTTATTGACTTGGCTGAATCTATTGGTGGAACTCGAGTTACCTTTTCATATGTGGTTCCAGGCGGAGTGAGAAATGATATCCCAGGAGGTTTTAAAGAACGTGCTCTCAAGACCTTTCAATATTTTGAAAAACGAATTAAAGAATATGAAGAAATCTTCTTCAATAATCCTTTAATGCAGAGTCGTACTGTTGGAATTGGAATTCTGAAAAAACAAAATGCTGTAAAATTGGGTATTACAGGACCAAATCTTCGAGCATCTGGAATAAATTCAGATACACGTAAAGATGAACCCTATTGTTTTTATAATAAAATTCGTTTCGATATTCCTGTATACAAAGAAGGTGATTCATATGCCAGATGTATGGTTCGTTTAAGAGAATTACAACAAAGTATGGATATAATTCGGCAAGTTTTGGATCGTATGAAACCCGGTCCTATAAAACACGTTATTCGTGGAGTTATGCGAGGAGAACCTGGTGAAGCATTTGTACGAACTGAAGCTGCTCGTGGAACAATGTTTTATCATATTGTTAGTAATGGTGAAAGATTTCCTTACCGCGTAAAAATTAGTGTTCCTTCTTTTAGAAATCTAATTGGAATGTCTCACTTGCTTGTAGGTAGCAGATTAGCTGATATGCCTGCTATTTATTGGAGTCTAGACTATTGGCCTGTAGAAGCAGATAAGTGAGAATTATGGAAACATTTGAAGATTTTTTAAAACGTATACTTTCAATTCTATTCTGGTTACTGTTACTATCTCCAGTAATTATATTTCCTGTATTCTTTCTTCTTATCCCACTACTTGGAATATCAGTTCCAACAACCAATGAATTCCTTACTGCATTAATTGATCCAATAAAGGGCATTCAACTTGCAAATAAATATGGGGTTGGCCCCTCTTCCACATTCTTTAAAATTGCTGCTTTTCCTGGATTTACATTTGCTGCATTAATTGCTACTATAACCATTTTATATGAAAGAAAATTGATTGCTAAAGTACAATTAAGAGTTGGTCCTCTATACGCAGGAAGATTTGAAGGAGTGCTTCAGCCAATTGCCGATCTCTTTAAATTACTAGGTAAAGAAATTGTTGTACCAGAAAAAGCAGATAAATTCTTCTTTTGGTCAGCACCTATTTTGTCTATTGGACTCGGTGCGGCTCTATTAGCAGTATTGCCATTGTCTCCAAATATTTACATTGCACGTTCAGATGTTAGTTTATTAATTCCTTTTGCAATAATTGGATTTAGTCCATTGATAGTGTTGATTGCTGCATGGGCTAGTAGTAATAAATTTGCTTTTATTGGTGGATTAAGAGCTTTACACCAACTTGTTGCTTATGAAATACCAATGTTAATCTCAGTATTAGGAGTAGTTATTCTAAGTGGATCATTAGACCTAATTAGTATTGTTGAATCCCAACAACAAGTCTGGTTTATATTCCCTCAGTTACTTGGAGCAATTATATTCTATATAACAATTCTTTCCGAACTTGAACGAGTACCTTTTGATATTCCAGAAGCTGAAACAGAATTAGTTTCGGGTTGGTTGACAGAATATACCGGAATGCACTTTGGTTTATTACAACTTGGTGTGTATATTAAGTTCTATGCTCTTTCATTATTGTTTACTTTATTGTTTCTTGGAGGATGGTATGGACCTGCTTTTCTTCCACCATTAGCTTGGTTGCTCATTAAGCTATTTTTTGTTATTACTATTGTAATTCTTCCACGAGCAGTAATGCCAAGACTTCGAATTGATCAATTGATACGTCTTGGCTGGGTCTGGTTAATTGTACTCTCTTTCATAAATTTATTTATTGCCGTAATTGAAGTATCATTAGGAGTGATTTGATGATTTATACCGTTATTAAAGCAATTTTTATTGCATTTGCTGTAGGCATTCGTAATATATTTAAAAAACGAATGACATTACGTTATCCTGAAGAAAAACTGGAGATAGATTCAGGTTATACTTTTGATTACAAAACCGATACTGGAAGTCCTGGTTTTAAGGGTAGGCATATTCTTTATACAGACAAATGTACAGGTTGTTCCTTATGTGCCATTGCCTGTGAAAATATTGCTGATTGCATTGATATGGTCCGTGTAGAGGGTAACTGGCCAATTAATGAAAGAAGTATTATGCCTCAAATTGATTATGGCAGATGTGTTTTTTGTGGTTTTTGTGTTGATGCATGCCCATTTGATTGTTTGTTTATGACTCCAGAATATGAACTCTCTGTCACTGACAAAAGAAAACTTGTCCATACGCCTTTTCAACTTGCAGTATTTCCAGAAAAGAAAGGCACTGTTAAATTAGTACCTGGTAAACGAGGTGCTCATCACGACTGATTTGGTTTTTTTGGTAATATCTCTTGTTACGTTAATTGCTGCAATTCTATCATTAGAATCTCGGGAACTAGTATATGGTGCGGTAGCTCTAGCTCTTTCTTTTCTTGGTGTTGCTGCAATATTCATTCTTCTAGACGCGTTATATTTAGCTATGTTCCAGATTCTTGTTTATATTGGTTCAATTTCAGTACTAATTATATTTGTTATAATGCTTGTCCGAAGAGAGAAATGGTCAACAATTAAATCTGGTAATGAACGAATTGTTGGAATTGTTACCGCACTTACATTCTTTCTTGTTATTGGATACGTCTCATATAATTCAGGTCTATCTAATATAATTACACCAAATTCATCCATTCCAGATTTTTATGATATTGGAATCCAAATGATTAACGATTATTGGTTAATCCTCGAGGTCACTGGTCTAGTTCTTGCAGTCTCAGTTATTGGTGCATTAACTATGGCGAAGATAGAGAGGAAGAATTGATATGGAACCGCTTTTTAATTACTTTATTTTATCGTTGGCCTTATTATCCGTGGGGATATATGGACTAATTGCTAAACGTAATGCGATTCGACTTCTTTTTTCAGTTGAAATAATTATTAATGCTGCAATAATTAATTTCGTTGCTTTTGCAAGATATTCTGAAACTCCTATTGTTACTGGCCAAACATTTGCTATCTTTGCTATAGCATTAGCAGCAGCAGAAGCTGCAGTAGGATTGGCAATAATTGTACAAGCATTTAGACTGAACAACGATATTGACGTTTTGGAACTCAAAAAGTTAAGGGGATAATTTATGCTACTTTTACAAGCCGTGTTTTTACCAATAATTTTAGCCCCTCTGATTTATTTTATTGGATTAAGAATTGGCAAGAATGTAGGATGGTTAGTATTTCTAATTCTTTTTTATTGCACGTCTTTGTTACTTTATTCAGGATTTTCATCCCCAGAACACTTAGAAAGCTATAATTGGGAACCTATTGGCGAATTTGGATTATTTCTTGACGGATTAAGTTTTCCATTTGCAGCACTTATCTATATTCTTTCTACCGTTATTGCAATGTATTCTATTCCTTACATGGCCCATAGAATCAAAGAAGATCTTCATTCTAAAAAGGCAATTAGTGATACCATCAATCGAAAAATTTCATTATATTATGCTTTGTATCTTGTTTATGCTGCAGGAATGCTTGGAACTGTACTTGCCACAAATTTAATCCAATTTTATATATTCTTTGAACTAATGCTTATTCCTTCATTCTTTTTAATAGCAGAATTTGGTTATGGAGAACGCCAAAAAATTTCATTAATGTATTTCTTATGGACTCATGTCGGAGCAATTTTTCTTCTTGGAGGAATTTTAACAATTGGATTCTTTGGAGGAAGTTTCAACTTTTTTGATTTAAATGAAAGTGGATTGCCTTCTTCACTACGCGTTTGGGTTGGCATTGCAATTAGTGTTGGATTATTGACTAAATTAGCTGCTGCAGGACTTCATGTTTGGTTACCATACGCACATGCAGAATCACCAACTCCAATAAGTGCTTTACTTTCACCAGCTATGATTGGTATTGGTGCATATGCATTTCTACGAATATTTCTGTTTATACTCCCTTCAATTTATCCAACTATTGTATTTGCAATTAGTTTGTGGGGATTATTGACAATGATTTATGGTGGCTTAATGGCATATGCTCAAGACGATCTGAAAAGATTATTGGCTTATTCCAGTGTAAGTCAAATGGGTTATATCATCTTTGGAATGGGTTCGCTCTATTACTTGGGTGTAACTGGTTCTGTGTTTCATTATGTTAGTCATGGAACAGGAAAAGCTCTTCTGTTCATGGCTGCTGGTTCTATCATAATGCAAACTGGTGGTGTAAGAAGCATAAAAAAACTCGGAGGACTTGGTAGCAAACTTCCAATAACAGGTATTGCAGCAATGATAGGTTTTCTTGCAATAGTTGGAGTTCCACCTACAAGTGGATTTCAATCTGAGTGGATGATTTTTGCAGGTTCATTTGCTGGCGCACTTGAGACTGGTTCTACTGGTAAACTTATTCTTACAGCCATTGCTCTAGCTGGTACGCCAATTACTGCTGGATATGCTCTACTTACTATACGTAAAGTTTTCTTTGGCGAACTACCATCAGAATTTAAAAATATAAAAGATCCATCATTTCATATAACCATTCCATTGCTCTTTCTTTCTGCCTTAACTCTCATAATTGGTATCTATCCATCTGTTATTACTGATAATTTAGTCCCGTTACTTCAAAATGTATTTGGAGGTATAGGATAATGTCAACTGAAATTAATTATTTAATTCCATGGTTAGTATTTGCCATTCCAATACTTGGCGCTTTATTAATGCCAATTGTTGCACGTATTGGCGAAAAAATTAGAGATTATTATGCGATATTTATTACATTAATTTCTGCAATTCTTTGTGCATCAATGCTACCTATTGCACTAGCTGGTGAAACATTTCATCATCAAGTTATGTGGATCTCTGCATTAGATATAACTGCAGGAGTTTTAGCTGACCCACTTAGTATTTTAATGTCAAATATTGTCGGTTGGCTTTCATTCTCAATTATGGTTTACAGTATGGGTTATATGAAAGGTGAAAATAATATGACCCGATATTGGTTCCTAATGGTATTTTTCATAGGAAGTATGCAATTAATTATATTTTCCGATAATTTTCTTCAACTATTCTTTGGCTGGGAAGGTGTTGGATTATGTTCATATGGATTAATTAGCTTCTGGAATAAAGATCACAAAAAAGATTATGTTGGAACCGTAGGAAAGAAAGCTTGGGGAATTCCGTTAGCTTATTCTCCTACACATGCTGGTAGCAAAGCTTTCTTAATGACTAGAGTTGGCGACGCATCATTTTTAATTGGAATTCTTACATTGTTCTATTTCTCAGGAACATTTGATTTCATGGAATTATCAAAATCTCATACTTGGGCTGTTGAATTAGCAAAGTCAGGATTATTGATACCCGTCGCACTTTTCATTTTTGGTGGCGCAATTGGAAAATCAGCTCAGTTTCCTTTACAGGAATGGCTTCCTGATGCAATGGCCGGCCCAACTTCTGTATCTGCCTTGATTCATGCTGCTACAATGGTTAAAGCAGGAGTATTCTTAATTGCTCGTATTGGTCCGATTTTTGTTACTGCAGTTGAAAATATTTCTCTAATTATGCCCTTCTTCGAATTTGTAGCTTGGATAGGAGCCATTACTGCATTTCTAGCTGCGTCCCAAGCTATGGTATCAAATGAATTGAAAAAAGTTCTTGCCTATTCTACTGTATCTCAAATTGGTTTTATGATGCTTGCATTTGGTGTTGCAGGATTAACTTCAAACTTTATTGTAGGGTATGTTGCAGGATTCTTTCATTTGACCAGTCATGCAATTTTTAAAGCTTCATTATTCATGGGAGCTGGCGCAATAATTCATCAAACACACACTAAATATCTGAATGAAATGGGTGGATTACGTAAACAAATGCGTTTAACTTTTATTGCAATGACAATTGGCGCTGCATCATTAGCAGGCATTCCGCTTCTTAGTGGATTCTGGAGTAAAGATGCAATCTTAGCTTCAATTCTTGGCGTAGAAAGTTCCTTTACTCTAATAGCACTTTATGGATTAGCAAGTATTACTGCTATCATGACTGCGTTTTATAGCTTCAGAATGATTGGAATGATCTTTTTCGGGAAAAAAAGCAGACACCTTTCTAAATTAGAAAAGTCGAGTGGCAAACATATTCATGAAGCACCCGTTCTAATGTATGCACCATATGTTATTCTTGCCATACTTACACTCGCCCTTGGATTTACTGGACCTATTTATGAAGGATTCTTAGCGAATTCACTGGGACATCATCTTGAATATGCTGTTGGTATGGAAATTCACGAACATGTGTTTTCTATTAATTTAATTGCTGTTTCTACATCTATTCTTGCAGTTCTAGTTGGTTGTGGCTCTGGCTATTTATTTTATATTAATGGAAAATTAAACCCTATTGAAACGGTAAAAAATATTCCAGGCTTATTAACTTTGCAAAAATTCTTTGTTAATAGGTGGTATATTAATTCACTTTATTATATCGTATTCATTAATGGCTCATTAAAACTTTCACAGTTAATACATAAACATGTTGAAGTTGGAATTCTTGATAAATTGAATACAGTGGTGCCAAAATTTTCTATTATTTTATCAACTTTAGGAGGGAAATTTGATAAATACATAGTTGACGGCACTGCAACTCGAATTGCTAATTTTAATATATTGATTTCTCGTAATGTTCGTAAGATTCAAACTGGAATTACTGAACAATATGTATTCTTCTTTGCACTAGGAATTATATTGTTAACATTGTTGTTATTTGGTTAGGTGATATTTTGATAGAGCTTAGTTTCCCAATAATTTCAGTTTTAATTGCTTTGCCAATTTTAGGCGCTTCACTTATGCCACTTATTTTTAAAACTTCTCAAAAATATATTGTAATTTATGCAGCGATAATTTCATTTATTGAATTATTATTATCATTTTATGCATATCGATTAATTTTAGTTAATGGAACGGGTGGAAGTTACAATTTTATTGAAGGGCCAATTTCTATCATTCGACATTTTGGAATAGATTATTATGTTGCAATGGATGGTCTTAGCGCACCTCTTGTAATTATTACTTCTATGTTGTCTTTGTTAGTAGTAATTGGATCAAGAGATTTAATTTCTGATAGAAAAGTTCTGTATTATTCGCTTCTATTACTTTTCCAAGGTGCAATAATGGGAGTTTTCACTTCGTTGAATATGATTCTGTTTTATGTCTTCTGGGATGTTGTTCTTATTCCCATGTTCTTATTCATTGGTATATGGGGTGGGCCACGTAGAAAATATGCAGCGATAAAATTTTTCTTATTCACATTTGTCGGTAGTATCTTTATGCTGTTTGCATTTATCTTAATTTATTTCTCAGTCGCCCCTAATTCATTTAATATTACTGATGTTGCTGGAAGAATTCCTTTAGGATTGCAAATTATTTCTTCGGTATTGTTCTTAATAGGATTTGGAGTTAAATTACCTATAGTTCCATTTCATACTTGGTTACCTGATGCACATGTTGAAGCTCCTGCACCGATTAGCGTTCTTTTGGCAGGTCTTCTTTTAAAAATGGGCGGTTATGGATTTTTACGATTTAATATAGGACTTCTCCCAGAAGCTTCAGCTCAGTACGCTTGGGTCTTTATTTTAATTGGTGTTATTACAATGTTCTATGGCGCTTTTGTAGCTTTAGTTCAAACAGACATTAAAAAAATGATTGCCCTTACAAGTGTAAATCATATGGGATTTGTGATTCTTGGCGCATTTACTGGGACAGTATTTGGAATATCTGGTGCTATTTTTCAAATGTTTACACATGCAGCAGCCGTTGGATTGATGTTTATGCTATCTGGTTACTTGCATAAAGTTTCAGGAACTAGAGATATTACTGTTATTAAAGGACTTAAATTCACAAGTCCTCGACTTGCCAGTCTCTTAGTTTTCGGTTCTATGGCAGCTATGGCACTTCCAATTTTCAGTAGTTTTCTTAGCGAATATATGGTTATAGTGGGAGCTATTGCTGTGAATCCAATTTATGCTGTAATAGTTGCTATACCTGTTATTACAGTTGCATATTTCTTATGGATGTTAAAGCGAGTAGTTATGTCTGATCCAACTACTTCTCGTATCCGTCATCATGACTTGGGTAATTTTTCTACCTTAACTCTTGTTTTATATTTAATACCTCTAGTTTTGACTTTAGTTGTGCCTTGGTTAATCCTTGGTGTTTCTAATCCTATTGCCGAAGTTTACGTGAATTTGATTTCTAGTGGTGTCGCATAATTGAATATTCCAATTATTTTACTAGTTTTATTATCAATTACTGCACTTTCTATACCGATTATACATATTCTATTCGGTAAAAAAGGCATAAGTTATATCAGGTATTTGACTGCTATTTCTCTATCAATTTCTTTATTATTGCTCTTTGGTTCATTAATTGGTTTAATTTCACAAGAATCAACATTACCGCATTTACTTCGAACTGATCTTTTAGGTTCCTTTTTTGGTTTCATTGTGATACTAGTTTCACTTTTTGTAGTAATTTCATCCTTTGATTATGTAAAAGATCATAGTAATGAAGCAATTTATTATTCTCTGCTACTTTTCACATCCATTGGAATGTTGCTCCTTTCATTTGCAATAGATTTACTTCTAATATTTGTTGCTTGGGAACTAATGAGCCTTCCAACATTTATTCTGGCTGGTTTTAATAAACAAGATAAGCTATCAAATGAAGGCGCAGTAAAATTCTTCGTTCTTGGAGCACTTTCATCAGGAATTTTACTTTATGGCATTTCATTAATTTTCGGTTTAGTTGGTTCTACCAATTTATATGTAATAGCAGATAATCTTGCAAGTCTCAATTCGAATCTAATTCCATTGGTTATGTTTGCAACTATAGCATTGCTAGCTGGTCTTGGATTAAAATTATCAATCGTGCCATTTCATATGTGGATTCCTGATACATACCAAGGTTCACCCACTCCAATCAGTGCCTTACTCTCTGCAGCTACTAAGAAAGCTGGTTTTGCAGCTGCTATAAGAATATTCGCTGTTATTTTCCCTTTATTCTCCTTTGATTTGTCATTTGCACTTGCTATAGTAGCTGTAATTACAATGAGTTTAGGTAATTTAGCAGCTTTAACTCAAAAATCAATAACCAGACTTCTGGCATATTCTAGTATAGCTCAAGCAGGTTATTTGTTGATAGGTTTAGTAGTTCTACCATATTCTGATTTGGGCTTGATCGGTTTATTATATCATTCTTTAAATCATGCTATATTACAAGCCACTGCTTTTATTGCAGCCGCTTTAGTTCGATTAAAAACTTCTAGTACTGATCTAACATCCTATCAAGGTCTTTCTAAAATAATGCCAATAACTTCATTTTGCTTAGCAATTTCTTTATTGGGCCTTGCTGGTATTCCTCCTTTGAACGGATTTTGGAGTAAATTAGTATTATTCGGTGCTGCTGTTGATGGGGGTTATGCTTGGTTAGCTTTTATTGGTTTGATTAATAGTGCAATTTCTGTTGCTTACTACCTTCTTGTAATAAAAAGAATGTATATGGACGAACCAAAGACTGTCAGTAATATAATAGAACCTATGTCATTCAAATCTGTTCTGTTATTTGCTACAATAGTTATTATAATAACAGGTTTGTTTCCGAATTTGATTTATGACTTGTCACAAGAAATCACAAATTCTTTTTTTAATCAATAATCTCGTTTAACTGTAAAATCAGCCAGATAATATAAAAATTCTTTATAATCTGATTCTTTAATTTTATCTAATTGTCTTTTTGCATTTTCTGAGTATAATGTGCTGTGCTCTCTGAGTTTTTTTAAACTTACAATGTTTTCTTGTATCCTTTTATCTTGTGTTGATTCTAAAAATTTATCATCTTCTTCCCAATCAAGTATATCATCATGGATTTGGTATGCTATGCCTAAATTTAGGCCATAATTCGCTAATGCATTAATCTCGCTTTCATTTCCACCACCAATAATAGCACCTAACTTTGAAGATGTTTGAAATAGTGATGCTGTCTTTTGACTAATTACAGTGAGATATTCTATCCATTGGATTCTTCTAGAATTAACATTTAATTCCTTCTGTTGCCCTTCACACATTTTTAATGCAGCTAAAGATAGTTCTTTTGCTATACGTGGATCATTATATCGTGATGCTATTTCGAGAATAATACCAAAAACAAAATCAGCAGTTAATAAGGCTGTATGATTACCATATCGAAGATGAAACGAATCCTTGTTTCGTCTTTGTATTTGGTTATCTATTATGTCATCATGAATTATTGATTCCGTATGCAATAATTCTACCGCTACAGCAGCTAAGTCAGTTTTACCTCCAGGAATTCCTACACTTTCACCAGCTAACATAAGAATCAAAGGTCGAATTCTTTTACCGTCTTTAGTTGCATATCTTAACGGTTCATAAAAACTTGACCACTTGTGACTCTCAAGAACTTTTTCCCATTTATCATCTAATCTTTCTTTATAATCCTTTGAACGTAATTCTAATGCTCTGGATAATTCATCTCGATTCAAGATTTCATTATAAAATTCATTTACTTATTTATATAACTTCAATAATTAAAAAATTAATTTATTGTCAATTATTTAATCTGATTATAAATTATTGATTGTACCCCGCCTCTGACAGAAATATCTCATCGTTTCGCTAAATTAGCTTAACTTGATAGGCCTTCTTAAATCGGGGTTTTTGTGACCTGTAACACTGCTGGGTGGCCAACTAATCATCGATGTATAATGTTTATACTTAACTCGTAATCGGCCGTCTCAGTGCTTAATACAGTCAAATTATATAGTGCGTTTTTCTAATTTATGTATTTTTAAAGAAATAAATAACAATCGTGTCTTTCCTTACTTTATGTCTAGTGGTAATAACAGAACACAAATGATAGGCGGATTTATTGCTTTGCTAGTTCTAATTGGCGCTGTATACTTTTTTGCATTTAATAATGACTCTGACTCAGTTAATACAATGAGCACAGTAGCTGTTATTGAGACTGATTTTGGCAATATAGTGATTGAGCTCTTTCCTGATAAATCACCAGGGCATGTTGAGAATTTCATTAAACTCGCAAATGATGGATTTTATAACGGCACAACCTTTCATCGTGTAATTCCTGGATTTATGATTCAGGGTGGCGACCCTAATACTAAAAGTGATGACAGAAGCAGTCATGGTCAAGGCGGTCCAGGTTATACAATAAATGCTGAATTTAATGATATCAGTCATGTACGAGGAATAGTTTCAATGGCAAGAACTAATGATCCGAATAGTGCTGGTTCTCAGTTTTTCATTGTTGTTTCTGATTCTCCATTTCTTGATAAGCAATATACGGTTTTTGGCAAGGTAGTTGAAGGTATGGATGTCGCTGATAAAATAGTTAATGTCCCTAGAGATAATCTTGATAATCCAAATGATAAAGTGATCGTGAAACGAATTTCTATCAGGGATTCTTAAGTAATTTCTGACTTGATTAATTTCTCTAAGTTGATATCAAATAATACTACCGGTGTTCTGATAGAAAAATTTTCTAAAACCTTTGGATGAACTTCCCCAACCACTCCAATGTTTGTCTTATCAGAATCAAGTATCTCAGCAGATCTACCATTCAAAAACACTGCATTATTTATTCTCCTTGTTGTAAATTGACGATTAAATAACTGTCGTCCCAGAGCAGTTAGAAAAGATTTCCCTTCAGTAAAATTAACTTCAGCGTGTGCTAAAGCCACTGTAACGTGATATGGTTCAATAATTAATGATTCTGACTTCTTGAATATTTTTGCCACTTCAAAAATTCTTTGTGGGTAGGAATTATGTATATTACGAGATAACGTATAAAGAATTGAAGGAATATTTGATTTTTTTAATATTTCATGCTCAATACTCTTTGTTTCAATTACTTTGATCTGTTCATCTTCCATATTTGATTTCATTAAATTATCGTTGCTAATTAATCCATATGTCATTATTTCTATCAAACCTAAACCGATTAAAACTTCTTTAACCGCTGAAATTATTCGTTGTTTACTATTTGGCTTACCTGCTAGATCAGTACTAGGTACAGTCGGTGTGATATTGTCAACTCCATATCCGATTGCGATTTCTTCAACTAAATCTACAGGATGAATTAAATCAAATCTATACGGAGGTGGTTCTACCATAACTATATTATTTTCAATTATAGAATTCATCCTACATCTTTGCAAGTAATTAACAGCTTCTTTTTCGCTTATTTCAAGTCCTAACAATGATGTTGCATATGACAGATCAAGAGGTAATTTACTTGGATTGATTTTGGGTGTAACAAAAACTTGATCACTATAATTCACTTTAACAGAATACACTTGACCTCCTGCATCTGCTAACGTAGTAAATAATACAGAAAGTGCATTATTCACCGCATTAAAGTCGGTTCCTGTTATATCAATAAAAAGATTACTGGTTTCATTTGTTAATCTAGTTAAATCACCGTTAATTATCGGTGGAAATGATAAAACCCCATCTGCTGAATCGACAAGAATTGGGTAAATTGAATTTCCTGATATTATATGACCATATGACTTGCCTACATCAGTATTGTCTAATATTTCCCGAATTGTTGACGATTTCGCATTATTTAATGTAACAAATGAAAAATTTTCACTAACCGTTTTATAATAAATTGGAGGTTTAATAACATCAAAATTATGAATTCCTATCGAGATTTTTCTTCTTTTTCTTCCTATTCCGTTATGAAGATCTTCTTGCATGTTAATTATTTGCCTTATGGATTCATCATCTAGATTGATGTTTTTAACTAATGCTGCAACAATATACGGCCTGACTTTACTAGTTGATTTGTCTACAGTTACTGATACATTACTTTCCTTTACATTATATGAATCAAATTTTGATTCAAATTGAAGAAAGCTATTTAATGCTCTTGCAAGACCATAATCAGTCGAAAAATCAGGTCTATTTGGATTGTATTCAATTCTTATATAATCATCAGTAATTTCTTCAATATCTAAGCTTAGATATGGAATTTTATCAATTAGTTCCTCTCTTGAAATATTTCCATTTAACATTGAAAGTAGTCTTTCAAAATATACTGTTACTACGGGCATAATGCAGTTCTCCTTAACCAATCAAGATCATTTTCATATAATTTTCTAACATCATCTATTCCATACTTTAACATTACAAGTCTTTCAAGGCCGCCACCCCAAGCTAATACTGGATTATTTACTCCAAGAGGTAATGTCACTTCAGGTCTAAATATTCCCATTCCACAAAGTTCTATCCATTTCGATAAACCCTCATGATACACCATAGATTGTAACGAAGGTTCAGTGTAAGGAAAGAAGGATGGCCAAAATTTTACCTTTTTAAGCCCTAGTTTGTGATAGAACTTAGTTAGTAAACCCATTAGATCTCTTAATGTTACTTCCTTACCAACTACTATTCCTTCTATTTGATGAAATTCAACTAAATTCTTAAAGGTAACTTTTTCATTCCGAAATACACGACCTATTGAAAATACTCTTGCTTCTTTTGGAATATTGTCTGCTAGATGCTTAACAGTTACCGATGTTGTATGTGTTCTCATTACTAATTTATTTGCTAATTTAGGATTCCATTTATAACCCCATCCTTTTGATCCTGTTTTTCCTCCACTTTCATGTACGTTTGCTATATTGTTACTTAGTTTTTCTGAATTTGATTCGCTAGAAATACCATCTTTAATATAAAATGTGTCTTGTATTTCACGTGCTGGATGATCTTGAGGCGTGAAAAGGGCATCAAAATTCCAAAAACAAGACTGAATAACCGGCCCCTCAATTTCCTCAAACCCTAAAGATACAAAAATTTCCCTAACTTCATCAATAAATCTTTGTACTGGGTGCTTTCTACCTGAATAAATTGGAGGTGCAGGTGCTTCTACATTTAATGGCCTGAAACTCCTTTCACGCCATGTACCAGTTTCCAATAGCTTCGGAGTTAGAGATTCTAAAGCATTATCAATCTTCGTTTTATTGGCAACTTTTAACCCTTTTTCTGTTAATAATATATTGTAATTTTTCATGGTAGTTTCTGTTATGTAGTTTGCCCTTCTGCTCAGTTGTTTTAATAAGACAATATCCTCTTTCGAAAAAGATGATAAATCCATAGAATTTTTCATTTTTGATAATAACTTTTCTAATTCAGAAAGTTTAGTTTCATTGTTCTTGTGTATCATTACTTGTTGATTTTCTTTTTTAACATTGATCCATTTTGCTGCTTTAGCATAACCTAAAGCTGCAGAAATTTCATTTATAGATAATTTCAATTCATGAGATAGTATCCTTAATTCACTTTTTCCACCTAACTGTTCTAATTTCTTAATCAGTTGTCTTTCTGGCAATCCTTGTTTTACAGCTTTTATTCCTTCTTTATCCAGAGAAATTGTTCTTTTTTGGGTTATATCTATTTTTATTAAATTCTTTTCTTTAAGCCATTCAATTGATCTTCTAACTTGATCTAAAGTTAAATTTACTTCAGCAGAAATTTTCTTTAATTCTGCCTCTCTATTTTCTCGAAGATACACTAGCACCTTCTTTTCTAGCACATGTAGTGAATCAGGATTTAATTCGCTCATTTTAATCTAATCTCTCAAAATAAATTTATCGAATATCTTTTCAGCTTGCATTCTTTTTCTTTGATGTTCTTTTAAGAATGTTTTAACTTTTTCTGCAGCTATTTCCTTCAATTCTCCTGACAAAAGATTTCCAGACCTGTATTCTTGTTCTATTTCTGAAAGTTTCTTATCATCTTCTTCGATTAGCATTTTTAGATATTGAAATGCACTATCAATATCAGGATTTCCTCCATATTTTCTATGTTCTTTTAATGTATCTCTACCTCCAGTAAATGCATTCTTTATTTTCTTTTCCGCAATTTCTAACTCATCTGTAGTAAAAATAGCAGTTTCTGGTGATGAGGCACTCATTTTTCCTCCTTTTTGCAAACTTGGCAAGAACTTTGAATGAATTTGAGCAGGTTTGTAATATCCTAACTTGGGTGCAATGTCGCGAGCTATTCCTCTCCAGTAGTCATCTTGATCTATTGCAGCAGGAATTAAACATGGTATGTTTTTTTTCTGTAAAATAGATGGCAAAAAACATGTTGCCGCTTGTAATGCAGGAAAGAATATCATTCCTATATTAGAACTATTTTTAAAACCAAAAACTGATTTTGCTGTAGAAAATGTAATATGTTTAGCAATATCTATTGAAATTGGATAGAGTGTTTTAATATAATCTGTATCTGAAAATACGAATGTTTTTTTTGGATCAAACCCTAATGCTATTATATCTAATATGTTTTCATGAGTAAATTCAGTAACTTGTTTACGACTTAATTTACGATCATGTAAGAATTTTTCATCATCTGTAATCTGAAAATATAATTCTGCGCCGAATTTCTCTTGAAGATATTGTGTAAATATCCATGGTAACAAATGACCCAGATGAGTATTTCCTGATGGCCCTCTTCCTGTATATAGGAAAAAATTTTCGCCATGTTCAAATCTATCCAGAATCCATCCCAAATCTCTATGACTGAAAAACACATTTCTTCTTAACATGAAGTGTAGTTCACCTGTGTGATTTTTAATTCTAGTACGTAATTCATCATCAATATATGAAGTTCCAAAATCTCTTACTAATTTGTCATAATCTAAATCTCCCTTGACTTCCCATGGCGTAACAGAATATTCAGCCAAATTTATCACTCAATTATCGGTTTTCATTCCTTAATATAATATAGGTGTTTTTTAACTTGTTTTTTTCAATAAATTTCCCTGATTGTCTATTTCTAGACGCTTTATTCTAGTTGTTGATATTGGTTTGCCATCATCAGCTCTTACTAATTCAATAACCTCTGCTTTTAGTAGAGGCATTCCTCTTTTTCCCCTTTCTTCATTCACTTCATTTATTCTATGTTGATTTTCTACAGTGACAATTAAAGCATCAAGATTTTCATAAAAAATTGCCGGTCCAAAATAATCACTTAATTCAAATATTTTGTAACTCGAATTGGAAAAATTATCTCGAATATAATTTTCTAATTTATTACTTCTTTTAGAATAAGAATTTATTAATTGTTTATCAAGTTTCTCTGCAAATTTATCTGAAGTTAATCCTACAAATACTTCATCTGCTAATTTAAATGTCTCATTTATCAGCTTTTCATGCCCTTTGTGCAATATATCAAATGTTCCACCTACTGCAATTCGAGCATATTTTTTCATTTATATTTACTATAAGTCTCTTAAATTTAGATTTAACCAATATAAATGTGAATTAATTGATATTTTTTTATTAGTTAGAATACTAACGTTGAATTAATGAATACGGCGCTTGAAATTGATCCAAAATTCGTTAAAGCAGGTAATATAACAGCAAAAGTTCGAGATGAATTCAAACGAAGAAATCTTATTGGTATGACTGTTACGCAGGTATGTACTGAAGTTGAAGATATGATTAGAAAACTTGGTGCCGAACCTGGTTTTCCTTGCGGTGTTTCGATAAATGATGTAACAGCACATTATAGTGGTGAATTATTTGAGGATCGTGTAATAACCGATAATTCCGTAATAAAACTGGATTTGGGTGCTCACATTGATGGATTTGTAGCAGACACAGCAGTTACAATATCTTATAATCCTGATTATTATGAATTAACTTTAGCTACCGAAAAAGTTCTTTACGAGGCAATAAAAAATGTAAAACATAGAACTTCTTCAGCAACTATTGGTAAAATAATTGAAGAAACAGCTCATAAATATGGCTTTAAACCTATTTCTAATCTTTCTGGACATTCTATTGAAAGGTTTAAAATACATGCAGGGATTTCAATCCCTAATATTTCTACTCCATTTGGAAGTAACCTCAATATTGGACATGTTTATGCAATAGAACCTTTTCTCACATTAAAAAATGCAGCCGGTTATGTAGTTGACGGAACTACAAAGACAATATACATGTTGATTAGAAGAAAACATACAGGTGATAAAAAATTGGATAATTTCACTGACACAATCTGGAAAACACGAAATACATTGCCTTTCTCTCCTCGTTGGTATTTAGACAATTACTCTAAAGAAGAACTAAATGAAATATTAAATAAATTAGTTGCACGTAAAATTTTCCGCGTGTATCCTGACCTGATTGAAGCTACTAATGCAATAGTAGCACAATTTGAACATACTATAACGCCTACTGAAGATGGCGCCGTAATTTTAACAGAAACCTAGCTTTTTTCTTCTTCTGCAAATATCATTGTTATAATCTTGTTATTCTTGCATTCTTTACATTCATCAATAATTTTATGAACATAATCTCCCTTTACAAATTTTCTTTTAATTGATTTTTTACACGCACTATCTGGAATTGTTATTGTTCCTTTACCATCTGGTTTGTCATCCTTCCATTCTCCTTCATAGATAATTTTACCGTCTGAATCTTTTAATATTCCCTGACCATGTTTTTTCCCATCCTTAAATTCTCCTTCGTACTTTGTACCTTTTTCAAACTTAAATTCTCCTTCGGACTTTGTACCTTTTTCAAATTTTCCATTTTTGTCCTTTGAACCATGACCGCATTCCTCTATAGTATATATATTGAATTTCCGTTGTTTTTTGTCAGGTACACCCATAAGCGGCATTGACATCTATTGACCCACTCCTGCTGTATTACCTACTCCGATTATTATCACTGAATCGCCTTCTTTGGTTCTTTCCATTATTAATCGATTCAAAATATCGTGTACAGGTTCTGTAGTTTCAGCTATTTCTTTTCTCATAATTGATATTGCCTCTACCAAAGTTTGTTTTATGACTATTGCATAAATTGGTATGTTATTTTCCGTAGCTATTTCTTCTATCTTAAATCGATCTACACCTATCCCGCCTATAGCTGCTCCTATTCCTTCTGCTATCTCTCCAGTTTTTTCTCCCTCTAATCTTAATGCAGCATCAATCATTATCAAAATAGAAGGCTTAGTTCCTTTCTCAATGATATTTTTTAATGCATTTCCTGGTTGACCTACAGTACCTCCTGGACCTTTTGCAGTAATTAAATAGACTTTCCGATTTTCGATATTTGATTCAGCATAAATTGTGTCTCTAGCTATTTCATGTTTTTCTTTCTCTAACATTAATTTACCTACAATCATCGGACCTATTGAATCTCCAATCGGTTGACTTTCCCTGAATGTACTCATAGCTTTTGTTAACGCATCTGCCTGCATTAATATAAAAGGCATAATCATTTGTAATTGTGCTAAGATTAGAATATTGCTTGATTTTTTTCCTATCAAGTAAAAATGCCTAGCAATTTTATAAACAAAATTATACGATGTAGCAATCTCAATAATATTTTCTACAGAATTAGCTTTTATTGAATCTAATTCAGGCAACATATTTTTTATTTCTATTCTCATTCGTTCATCTCTTGTTGTCATTAAATGATCTAATTTGTTGACAACACCTGCTGGATCTAAATCAACTGGCATAATTGTAAAATATTCTAAAAATGAATCAATCTTCTTAATTACGTTATCTTTGTTATCTACTCCTTCAGTGATGTGATTTATAGCCTCGTCTCTGCTTTTTTCTTTCATTTCTTTTAATTTACCAATTGATTTTGATATGTCATTTAACATCATCCATGATTGAATTTTTTGACCATATAAAATCAAAAGAGCTAAAGGAAGATAAAAAATCATTATACTAATTACTGGATTGTTGAGCCATGGATTATCTCCAAATGCATTACCTACTCCACCTAATATTAATAATAGTTCCAAATTAATCACTTGTTATAGATTATAAATTAATTAATACTCGAAAATAAGGTTTGTTAAATATTAAATGTGCCGGCACTATTGCTTCGCAAGACCTTTCGGACCTAACTAACACAACAGCGTCAATGGGCTTAACTTCTGGGTTCGGAATGGGACCAGGTGGAACACCATTGCTATGGCCGGCAACATTAACGTATAGAAAAAGGATGTAAATTAACTTTATTGTTTGTCTTTTCCTAAGTTAATAATTTATTGTTCTATATCGATTGCCAATTTTGATTTTTATACTAATTACTCATGATGTTCTTGTTTTCAGTCCTTTTTTGACACGAATTTGTTTCCTTTCAAGTAAAATCTCCATTTTTTATCCATAGCAGATGATATTCCAACTCTTGTAGAAGCTGATATTTCCTCTCTTCTTCGTTCAAAGTTTGTGATATATAATTTCCCTTTTTTTGTCATATCTATACCGTTGAATTTCTTATCAATTACAAGCGCTTTTGTAAGTTTACCTGGACCATTAGTTATATTTAATTTATTTTTTACATGTCTATTTAATTCCATTATTTTAATGCCATTAATTGGTTCTAATGCACGTATTAGCACAGCTCCTGCATCTTCTGTTTTTTTCTTTGCTACTACATTAAACATGAAATACATTCCATATGTAAAATAAACGTAAGAAATGCCATTTTTACCAAACATGACTTTGTTTCTTTCAGTTATACCTTTACATGCATGACTTGCAGCATCATGTTTACCTGATGTATAAGCTTCCGTTTCCACTATTCTTCCACTTATAATCCGTCCATTTAGCTTCCTGATAATTAATTTACCTAGTAATTTTTTTGCTACTAGTACTGTACTTGAATCGTAAAAAGAACGTGAAAGTGGTTTGAATTCGAAACTTGTCATAAATACATGTTATAAATAATTATTGAAATATATTACCATTCAAATATTGGATATATATTTCAAATAACAGGGGACGTAGCCTAGCTCGGTTATGGCGTCAGCACATTATTGTGCCGCTAACGGCTCCAGAAGCTAATAGTATAATTAGGTAACTGACATAACGGATGATGCACCTTTGGAGCAGCAGTGACCGGGAGATCGTGGGTTCAAATCCTGCCGTCCCCATCATCTTTTTTGTATCATTGTTATTTTTTTCACAATTTGGTTAAATGAGTTATTTGAATCCATTACTGTTGCTGATAAAAATTTATTTGAATTTTTAGAATTAATTGCTTGCCCACCTACTATTATAGGTATTTTACATGAATTACTTGTTCTTTCCACCAAATTAATTCCCGCTTTAATGTTATTGGGTAAGGTTATTGATATCAATATTAAGTTCGGTTTTATCTCATCTATGTATTGTAATACATCTTCACTTGGAGTTGATGGTGAAATATTAAAAACATTGAAACCATTGTTGATTAATACTGATTCTAATATATTACACGCTATGTTGTGTCTTTCACCAGTAGGATTACAAATCAAAATTTTATAATTTGTTCTTTTTTTTCTATGAGTTATTGTTTGTTTAATAACTGTATTAATTCTGTTACTAATTACATGCTCAGTTCCAATGAGTAATTTATTTTGTTTCCAACGGTCTCCTACATCATAGAGAATCGGTTTAATTATCTTGTCAAAAAATTCTACAGTGGAAAAATTTTTTTTATATTGTTCATATAACCGAGTATAATCAACTGTCACTGATTCTGATAATTTAATTAAGATTTCTTTTTGTGTTGCATAAATTAATTCTGATAAATCTTCATGTTGTATGTGTTTCTTTCTAACTATGAATTTGATTACATTAGGATTATTCCGAAATCTTACAGGAATATTATCTATCGTCACTTTCGATGATCTTCCCAAATATTTTATTGTCTGTTGACTAGTGGATTTTTTGTCTTTGTTCCAAACACTACGAACTAGATATGCATAATTTTTTCCTTTTACTTGCTTATTTCGAATATATACCATTATTCTTCTCTCTTGTTTTTTCTAATCCCATATTTTTCTTAATTATGATTTCATTCATATAAAAGACAATCATAGTATTAAACATGGTTAATGGACAGACTATAATTCTGAATAAAACAAACAAAAAGTGTGTAACAGGACTACCATGCCCTTTGTATTATTAAACAGTTTGAACTTGAGAAGGGAGATTATTTAGCTTGGAAGATAAGATGACGAGGAAAAGGATTTCATTATTGTTGTTAAGCCAAAGAAAAAGGAGTCAGAACGATGGAAGAGAGTCATAGTATAGATTATTATGTAAATAATTCACTGGAAAACAATAGTGGGAGTGTCAAAACATCACACAAAATAATCATAGACGATAGTAGAATTATGAATGATATAGACAATGATTCTATTCAATTTGTTGTTACATCTCCACCATATCCCATGATAGAGATGTGGGATGAGATGTTTTCAGAACAGAACAAAGATATAGAAAAAGCCCTTGCAGATTATGATGATGATTCGGCCTTTGAATTAATGCATCAAGAACTAGATAAAGTCTGGAAAGAAGTTTATAGGGTTTTAGAGCCTGGGTGTATTGCTTGTATTAACATTGGTGATGCAACCAGAAAAATAGATAATTCCTTTAAATTATATTCAAATCACGCACGAATATTATCATTTTGCACAGAATTAGGGTTCCATGTTTTACCCGACATTCTTTGGAGAAAGCAGTCTAATAAACCGAACAAATTTATGGGTTCTGGGATGTTGCCAGTGGGAGCTTATGTAACTTTAGAACATGAATACATTTTAATTTTAAGAAAGGGGGCCAAAAGAGAGTTTAACACCGAATTAGAAAAATCGAATAGACACAGAAGTGCTTTTTTTTGGGAAGAACGAAATAAATGGTTTTCGGACATTTGGGAAGGCTTAATGGGTGACAGACAGAAACTAAACCATAAAAACATTAGAGAAAGAAGTGCTGCTTATCCCTTCGAGTTAGCGTATAGATTAATAACCATGTTTTCGGTCCAGGGCGATGTAGTATTAGATCCATATTTGGGAACGAGTACCACTACCCTTGGAGCTATGGCATCTGGACGGAACAGCATTGGATATGAGATAGATTCGAATTTCATGGAAATAATAAATCTACGTATGGATAATCTTTTAGAATTAGCAAACGGATATAACAATACAAGAATTAAACAACATCTAGATTTCGTTAAAAAAAGAGAAAAAGAAAACGGAAAACTAAGTTACTTTAATGAAAGATATAAATTTCCAGTAATGACAAGACAAGAAACAAGAATGGTCATACCCATGGTAAAGACATTTAGCAAAATTAAGGATAACATATTCGAGATTGAATACGCTTAATAAAATTGATTTATACATTCATCAGAAATAATAATTTCATCATTCTTTTTATCGTAAAAAATCATTTTAACATCTATATCTTCGTGCAACGACTTCTTAATTTTATACGTAACTGGTTTTATCGAAACAGGAACATCTCCTAAAAAGCCATCTATACCTTTGCTTTCCTGTTCAGGTGTTGCTAAACGATACTTAGTCTTCAACATCTCTGAGAATTTTATTAATATTACTTCTTGTAATCTTAAACCAATGAAAGTCTTATCTATAACTAATTCTTTTACCCAAGATCGGACCATATTTTCATCTATTTTATTAATTCCATCTTTTAGCTTTTCAACCCCATCAAGAACTTTCTGGGTTGCATTGTCTATTGCATTGGGCTGTTCGTTAAGATACCATTCTTTCCATTTTTTGTGTTCATTATATGGACATTCTTGAATTAAATCAGTTAGCTGTCCAACTACTTTAGGCCTTGTTCCTTTGGCATTCTGGTTTGCCAGATTCATTATTTGTGTAGTGTATGTGGGAAAGTTGTTAACATTGCCCGATATCCTTTGAATTTTCCCAATCATTTCGGCCTTCTTAATTTTTAATTTAAAAACCCCATATTTTCTTACTTTTTATATTATTTTACGTTTTTATTTTTATCATAAAATGTAAAATGTGCTACAACTAGTAATATTGCAATTACAAACAAACCCATTATATTCAATAAAACAGTATTTGCATCTGGATAATTACCTAGAATTGCTATTCCTTTACTTACAGTATAAGATCCAATTTTTGGCAAATAAGAAATTAAATACATGCTATCGATTAACAAAAACAATGCAGCAGTCCAACCAACAATCCCTGCCAATAGTGCTCCAAGTCGAGCTCCTTTCTTTATAAAAAAATAACCAACTAATAACAATAAGAACCAGATTCCTGTACTTATATGTCCCAGAAGATGCATTGACATTATTCTTTCATCTACCCAATAATGCGCAGCACCTGTAATTCCTAATAAAATTAGCAAATATGATAATAGAATTTCTTTTCTTGCAGTATGTTTCTGGTTCTGTATCTGCGTACCTATTGCAATATCCAATGATTGATCTACTCCTTTCAATTTCAATGGTATGATTTTTTTAATTGAATTCTCCGTTATTACAGATTCATTTTTTAATCCTTCTACTAAAGGCCTGGTGAGTGACTTTTTCATTGGGGTTATCAAGTCAACCCAATAGGATGTTAATCTTAGACTCAAAAATGGAATTATTATCATTCGTATTGTTTTATTATTTTTTTTAGCATACAATTTCATCAGATCTTTGTATGGTATTGTATCAGGGCCTCCCACATCAAACATTTTTCCTTCGGTTTCTCTTTTAAATAGACTTTCAAAAAGATATGATATTACATCATCGACAAATATTGGTTGTAATTTTGTTAGTACCCATCTTGGACATATCATTATAGGTAATCTTTCAACCAAGTAATGCATCATTTTAAATCCTCCACTTCCGTTTCCTATTATTACTGATGCTCGAAAAATTGTAACCTTAGCTTTTGATGTCTTTAATATCTCGCCAACTTCTTTCCTACTTGCCATATGTTTTGACATTTCCCTGTCTGGAATACTGACAAGTCCACTTAGATAGATTATTCTTTTTACATTGTTTTTTGTGGCAGCCATTGCAAAATTTTTTGCAATTTTTTTATCTAATTCAATGAATTTTGTCCAATTATTTGATTCACCTTCCATGGAGTGAATTAGAAAATATGCTACATCAATTCCATTTAATGCATTTACTAATTCATTGTAGTTTAATGCATTTATTTCCATTTTCTCTAAATTATCGTGTTTTAATTCTGAAAGATTTTTTATATTTCGAGAAATTGCCCTAACTGATATGTTTGATTTTAATAGACGTTCTACAAGCTTCTTTCCAATGAATCCACTGGCTCCGCTTACTAATACTTTTAAATTTGAATTGGGATTTTGTTTTATATTCAATAATTATCACTACAAAATTTTTATTGTTTATTGCTTAATATATTTAAATTGTATATTTTTTTGCTTTTATAGACGATATTTGCCTTATGAAATATTGATAAATGTATAATGTACAACATAAAGTATGAATTGGATGCCCATTTCATTATTTTTTATTTTCGGATTATCTATTGGTTTTGGTGCAGGATTTATTGGTCTAAATCCTCAAATTAACCAACTTTATTCTGAATTAGATAATCTCGAATCATATTCTGATGAATTAGAAATCACTCGACGTTCAATAATGGATCTAAATTCTGAAATAATGAATTTAAAATCTGTAATAACACTGAAAAATTTAACAATTAATTCTCTAAATGAAGATATAGAAGATAACAGCTTGCTAATTATTACTCTTCAGAATGAAGTTGATGAATTAGAATCATATAGAAAATATAAATTACTTTACGATGAGGAAAGGGCTAAACATAATGATGCTGTGATAAGATATGATGACAAAATCAATACACTTGACATCGAAATTATGCAGCTAAAGACGCAATTGGCTGATAAAAATGAATCTCTGTTATCGCTACAAGAACCTATTTTAAAATTAATTGGTTTCTCTACAACTCAGATTCATAATCCTGATGGGGATGATAAACACATAGTCGAAGCTTGGGTCATTAATTATGGATTGAATAGTGTTGATTGGGCAACTCTGAAAATTGAATTTTTTGAAGGACCTTGTCTATGCCAAGCTGAATTAATATCAACTCAAATTATCACTTTGAGAGATATACCTGCTCAATCCGCTGTAAAAATAAAAGAATCTTATCAATTTGAACTTAATGAAGAAGTTGGTAAGATAGTTGAGCAAGAATTTAACTGGGGATAGTTCGCATAATTGGATTCTTGGAAAAATTATATATATAACGGCCTTATAATCATAACGAGATTATAATTGACTGAAGATGTTAAAGTAGATCAAACACTTGACCAAAAGGGCTTGCTTTGTCCTATGCCAATTATTAATACTGCAAAAGAAATCTCTAAACTTTCAACAGGACAGATTCTTGAAGTTATTGCTACTGATCCTGGTGCACCAATGGATTTCGAAGGTTGGGCACACACTACTGGAAATATTCTGATTAATAGCATTGTTGAAGATACTTCTCCCAAGACCTTCAGATTTCATATTAAGAAAAAGTGATAAATTTGGCCAATATTCAAACAGAAAATAATCAAAATAATGCAGTTCAGAAAAAGAGACTCATATTAGTGGTTTCTAAAGGCACTATAGATATGATATATCCTGCACTTGTTCTAGCTACCACTGCGCCTGCTATGGGAATGTCTGTTGATATATATTTCACTTTTTGGGGGTTGAAGGTTCTCACTAAAGACGGTGTTAATTCTGTGAAGATTGCACCAGTGGGAAATCCTGGTATGCCTATGCCTAATATAGTTGGAGTTATACCTGGAATGACTAAAATAGCTTCCACTATGATGAAGAGTAAGATTGAAAAATTTTGGCCTGATGTTTATGAAATGATTAAAATGGCTAAAGATAGTGGTGTTAAACTACATGCTTGTTCACCCACTATGGGGTTTATGGATGTCAAGGAGGAAGACCTTATCCCTGAAGTAGATGATATTGTAGGAGCATCTGCATTTTTATCTTGGGCTAGTGAACCTGATGCATTAACACTATTCATTTAAGTAGTACTTCTAATTACACATAGTGAAGTTATATGACGATAAAAGTTAGTTATAAACCGTTAAAAGAATATGTAGTTTATAAAATTATTAAATACAGTTCTACAGATGAACTTGCAAGAAGAACCGTCATAGAGGGTAATCCCATGTCGCATCCATATTTAAAATGGATCAATGGAATAGCATATCGATTAAATTATCCGGCATCTGCTTTTTTATCTGAAAATCTTGTCGAACAATTTCTAGATGGGATTGTATGGGTTGAAATTGAATATGCTGAAATGGCAAAAATTAACCCATCGGCTCCAGAAATTCGTTTAAAGCTAGAAAACACTGGTATTCCAGTACTAGATAATTCCGATGATGTTAATGAAACAGAATTAATAACTTGGCTTAAAACGAATGGTAAATAATTTTCATATATATCTTTCAACTTAATATTATGATATGACCGAAAGTAGAAACGAACTCCGTATCCGACTCAAAAAACTTCGTTCACTACAATCAGATGAAACAATTAAAAATAAATCAAAAGTTATTGCTGATAGGCTTTTTTCATTACAAAAATTTCAAGAATCAAAACAAATCGCATTTTATTCTTCATTTAATAATGAAGTATCTACTGATTCCATGATTGATTATTCTATTAGCCTTGACAAAGACGTTTTTCTACCAAAAATTAATCAATCTAAAAACACAATGAGTTTCTATAAAATTAACAGTCGTGACGACTTAGAAAAAGGCGCTTTGAATATATTGGAACCATCATTAAAACAAAGATCTTTGCTTTCTGAATATACATTTAAATTGATAATTGTACCTGGAATAGCATTCGATTATTCAGGTAATAGGCTTGGTTTTGGTTATGGGTATTATGACTCATTTTTAAAAGATAAAAATAATTTGTATAAAATTGGACTAGCTTTCGATTTTCAATTATCAGAAATAGAACCCAAGACTAATGATGTACCAATGGATCTCATATTAACTGAAACTGGTTTAATTCGACCAAAATAATAAATATTTTATATATTTTAATTAATTGATTAGTCATATCAAAGTGAAAAAAAATGCAAAGTGTTGTTGACATAAAATTAAAAGAATTGAAAAAATGGTTTAGTATTAGAGATAATGTAATGGTTGCTTATTCAGGTGGAGTAGATAGCTCATTATTAGCTCAAGTTGCATACTTGACTCTCGGTTCTAAAGCTATTGCTGTGACTTCTGACTCTCCAAGTATTGCTCGAAAAGATCTTGAAGATGCAAAAGAATTGGCTCACTTGATTGGAATTCAACATATTGTAATAAATACCTCTGAAATTAATAATCCTGATTATTTTACTAATCCAGAAAATAGATGTTACTTTTGCAAAGAAGAATTATTTAAGACCCTTAAAAATCTTGCAAACCAAGAAGGTATTGAAACTATAGTAGATGGAACTAATAATGATGATTTATCTGACTATAGACCCGGTACAAAAGCAGGTGATTTATATAAAATCCAAAGACCCTTTGTCGAATTGAAAATAACCAAAGAAGAAATCCGTGAAATGTCTCGATTATTTAATTTACCTACAGCAGATAAGCCATCTTCTCCTTGTCTTTCTTCACGTATTGCACATGGAGAAATTATTACTCTTAAAAAATTAAATAGAATTGAAAAAGCCGAGAATTTTATAAAACAAATGACAGGAATACAAATACTTCGTGTACGAGACCATGGCGATATTGTAAGAATTGAAGTTGGAATAAACGAACGAAACCTATTGCTTAATGAGAAATTATTAGATATAGTCGATTGCGAACTTAAAAATATGGGTTTTAAATATGTTACTTTTGAACTTTCTGGTTACTCTTCGGGAAATATAAATGGCAATTCGTTATTAAAATGAATCTCGATGAAATATTAAACAGACTAGCAAAAGGTGAAATTACACCTCAAACTGCAAAAAAATTTATTCAATTATATTCTATCGTTGAAATTGATAATATTGCGAAGATTGATTCAGGCCGTTCTACTAGAAAAGGTATTCCTGAAATAATTTTAGCAGAAGGCAAATCATCTAGCGATTTAATTAAAATCTCTAAAAAACTATTTTCTAATTCTGGCCATGTAATAATTAGTCGAGTTAATAATCACCAAATGAAATCTCTCTCTAAAACATTTCCTAAAAAATTTATTCGTCAAAGTTTGATTGCAAATATGCTGGTTATCTCGAAAAAAAAATCAAAAACTTCTATTTCTGGCAAGGTTGCAATAATTACTGCTGGAACTTCTGATATTCCTGTTGCTGAAGAATCTAAAATCATTTTAGAGGAAATGAGATGTAAAGTTTTTACTCAGTATGATGTTGGAATTGCTGGTATACATAGATTATTCAATTCTCTTCAAATAATTATCAAAGAAGATGTAGATGTTATCATTGCCATAGCGGGTAGAGAGGGCGCAATGCCATCTATTATTGCTGGATTGGTTGATATACCAGTGATTGGAGTTCCAACTTCAACTGGTTATGGATATGGAAAAGATGGTATTGCAGCTCTGATGAGTATGTTACAGTCTTGTTCTTTAGGAATAGCCACAGTTAATATCGATTCAGGCGTAGCTGCAGGAGTTCTAGCATCACTTATTGCTAAACGTTCATCAAGAACTAAATAATTTTTTTACTTGATTTCTAATATCCTGATTTAATTCTCGAAAATTCATTGAATAACCTAAAGCAAGTTTTTTCATTTGTTCAAATTCAGGTTTGAACGAAATTATATCACCTGATTCAGATTTTACTACTTTAATATCAAGTTTTTCAATATTGTTCTTTATTTCAATATTAACATTAATAATTTCACGATTCTGAATATATCTAGATGTTGGTATTATTCTGATGCCAAGAGTCCCAGTTTCTTGCATGATCAAATTCGAAATATACTCTTTCATATTGTGATTAGTTATAACCCGCAAAATATATGCTGGCCTGCCTTTTTTCCCATATATTGGTAATACTGATACATCAAGTGCACCTTCTGCATTAATTTTATCTATTGCATATGCTAATTCTTCTCCAGTTATATCGTCAATGTTTGTTTCTAACATAACTATTTGTTCTTGTATTAATTTTGATTTTTCACCAATGATTATTCGTAGAATATTTGGAAATTCTTTTGCACTATATGTTCCAGCACCAATTCCAATTAAATTTGGTTTAATAACTGGATATGATTCCTGACTCTTATTTGTTAATGCCGCAAGCATTGCTATTCCAGTTGGCGTAGCAGCTTCATAATTACTTGGTCCTCCTTTAATTAATAATTGATTTTCTTTTGCTAATTCTAAAACAGCTGGTGATGGTGCAGTAAAATTACCATGCGAAAATTTTATATCTCCTCTGCCTATTGCTACCGGTGTAGTTATGATTTCATTGATATCAAACAATTTTAGATTGTCCATTGCAAAAGCTGTTCCAATTATATCGACAAAAGTATCTATAGAAGCGGTTTCATGCAGATGCACATCTTCATTTTTTACTCCATGAATAAATGATTCCACATCTATCAATTTTCTAAATGAATTCTCTGCAAATTCTCGTGCCTTTGATGAAATAGTTATTGAAGATAAACACTCGTTAAAATTTCTTGTTAAAGTTGTAACATTGTGATTTATTGTAGTTTCCTCTATTTCCATATTGATTTTTTTTGCACGAAAACCATTTTTTATTACATTTGAAAAATTTACTTCAAGTTTTTTACAACCTGTAAAATAATTTTTGATTGATAGTATTGTTTGTATAGTGGATTCTTCATTTGCTCCTAAATCTATTGACGCACTTAGTAGCATATCTCCTGATATTCCAGCTACGCTTGGATCTATTACTAAAATGTTATTTGACATCTGTTTATTAGCACTATTAAAATAATTTAAGGATGCATAGTTAAAATAACTCTTTTATAAAAATTATATGGGGCGCGTCGTCTAGCCAGAGTTTATATGACTCCTAGAATGGTTAGGACATCGCCTTTACATGGCGAAGGTCCCCGGTTCAAATCCGGGCGCGCCCACTAAAAATATAAATTTTTACTTACAACGTTTATTACTTATTATTAGTATGCCATTGTCATGACTAGATTGATTAAACATTCTTCTGACAAACCTTTGATCCATATCACACCTTCTGGTGATAAAGTTAAAATCTGCATGTGTGGTATTAGTAAAACATATCCATTTTGCGATGGTTCTCACAGTAAAACTAAGGATGAAACCAATGAATTATGTTGTTATGATAAAGACGGCAATAGATTAACTTCAATCTCACTCGACGATCAAGAAATTACTGACGTCTAGTTTTTATTTTACCGTTACTGATTTTGCTAGATTTCTTGGATAATCTGGATTATTTTTTCTTCTAATTGCTGTGAAGTAAGCTAAAAGTTGTAAAGGAATAATTTCAATTATTGGATATATACTATTATCTACTTCTGGAATTTTTATCCAATAATCATAAACTTCATTATTTGTTGAAGATATCCCAATTATTTTTGCACCTCTTGATTTCATTTCTATTGCATTACTAATTGTATCTCTATAGGTTTCATCCATTGGATTAATTATTATCGCAGGTGTTCCTTCTTCTACAAGAGCTAATGTACCATGTTTTAGTTCTCCTGCGGCCATTCCTTCTGCATGTATGTATGCAAGCTCTTTTAACTTTAATGCTCCTTCTAATGCAATTGGATGATGAATTGATCTACCTAAGAAATACACATCATTTGATTCATTAAGTACTTCAATTATTTGGTGTAAGGATTTCTTAATGTCTAATACTTCTTTAATATTTGATGATAATCCTTCTAACTTTTTATCTCCATTTTCCATTTGACATAAATTAAAAATAATTTTGTATACTATGGCTAGTTGTGCTGTGAAACTTTTCGTTGCCGCAACTCCAATTTCTGGACCACAATTTAAATTCATACTTAAATCACTCATTCGTGACAAAGAAGAGCCTACAGTGTTGTAAATTGATAGAATTTTAACTCCTTTATTTTTGACTTTACGAATTGCTTCAAGTAAATCTGCAGTTTCCCCACTTTGTGATATTGGTATTAATATTGAATTATCATCCATTAATTCTGAATATTCCTCTGCTTCACTTGATAGAAATGCTTGGGCAGATATTTTTGCAAATCTTGTAAGCATATTTCTAAAAATTAAGGCTATGTGATAACTAGATCCAGACCCGGTGATAAATATATTTTTTCCACTAGTTAATTCCTTTATAAAATTATTAAATCCAACTTTATCTTGTTTAAGTGCCATATTTACAGTTGAATTTTGTTCGTGAATTTCTTTTATTGTATGATGAGAAAATTCTTCTTTTGATACATCTGCAGCTTCCCATGCTACGTGAGTTACACCGCGTCTTATTTCTTTTCCATCAAAATTAATTATTTTTACCGAGTTAATTGTAACTTTGGCTATTTCTTTATCTTCTAAAAATATTACATTATCTGTATAATCAATAAATGACACAATATCACTTGCTATAAAATTTTCTTTTTTACCTTTGCCAATAATTAATGGAGCGTATTTTCTAACACCATATATTTCATTTACATGATCTTTAAAAATTACTACAAGTGCAAAACTGCCAGTTAATTTATCTGAAACATATTTTAAGGTCTCGATTGGTTCTTTTCTTTTTGCATATTCTTCTTCAATTAGATGCGCAATGATTTCCGTATCAGTTTCACTTTTAAAATTGTGCTTTGTAGACAGTTCCTCTCGTAATTGCATATAATTATCTATAATTCCATTGTGTACTAGAGCAATTTCTTCGTTACATGATACATGTGGATGGCTATTCTCTATTGTAACTGTTCCATGTGTGGCCCATCTAGTATGTGCAATTCCTATTTTGCCTTTCACAGCATCAAACTTTATCTTTTCATTTATTTGATCAATTCTTCCAATATCTTTCCTAACAATTAATTCATTATCATTAATAGTTGCAATACCTGCAGAATCATATCCTCTATATTCCATTCTTTTTAATGACTGTAACAATATTGGCGATGCATTGTTATTTCCAATATATCCTATAATGCCACACATTTCAACTCTCTAAATGCTTGAGTTAAGTTAATCAATAAAAAACTATGCTCTTCTTCCTCTTCTTCCACCAGCTTTTCTGGTAGTATCATGTGGAATCGGAGTTACATCTTCTATTTTTCCAACTCTAAAACCCGCTCTTGCTATAGCTCTTATTACTGCTTGTGCACCAGGTCCTGGCGTTCTGGAACCAACTCCTCCAACAGCACGTACTTTTATATGCACATGTTCAATCCCTTTATTCCGAGCTATTTCTGTTACTTCTTGTGCAGATTTCATTGCTGCATAAGGCGAAGATTGGAATCTATCTGCTTTAACATGTCTGCCACCTGAACTAATAGCAATCGTTTCTGAACCTGTCAAATCTGTTATATGAACAATTGTGTTGTTATAACTACTATAGATATGTACAATTCCCCATTTTGTAGATTTATCCTCACTCATTCTTTACAATCTCCTTAGTCTTTGATTTAGTTTCTTGTTTCTTTGAACTATTCTTCTGTTCAGTTACTTTCTTTTTTTCATTTGTTTTTTCTTCTTCAATATTTGAAGATTCTTTGACATTTTCATCTTCTAATATCTCTGGTTTGTCTATTTCTATTTTAACCATACTTTTTATTTTCCCTTCTTCATTTTGATTCACAATATAACTGGGTATGGTTATTTTTCTTTCGTTAATAATTATATGTCCGTGAGTAATTAATTGACGTGATTGATGTGGTGTTCTAGCAAGTTGTTTTCTTAACACAACTGTTTGCAATCTTCGATCCAAAATACTCGAAACATTTAATGCTAAAATATCATCTAGTGTAGATCCTTCAGATACAATTCCTTTATTCGTTAAAGAATTTAATAATATTAATTCACGTGAACCCCGAATTTCTGTCGGTGCTGCTAATAATTGACGAGCTTGATTTCTTATTCTTGATAATTCAGTTGATGCACGATGTAATTCTCCTTTATTTCGTAGTCCATATTTTCCTAATAAATTTAATTCATCTTTTAATAAATTACGTTGCCAAGGATTTCTAGGTCTTGAAGACTTTTTTCGTGATTTTTTTGGATCTCCCAAAATTACTTCCCTGCAGTTCCTGGTTTTAGTGCAACCTTCCTTACTCCGACTACTCTTCCACTACGGCCAGTACATCTTGTTCTTTGACCTCTTACTTTGAGATTTAATCCATGTCTTGTACCTTTCCAACTTCGAGTAGTTTTTTCTTTATCAATATCTGATTTTGTAGCAATAATAAGATCTGTTCCCATCACATGAGAGTCCGTTCCATTTTCTATACTCTTACGTCGATTAAAATCAAAATCTGGAAAGCTAGACGTTTGAATATTTTTTAGAGCATTTTCTATTATGCTTATTTGTTCATCAGAAAGCATTCCCATTCTCGAATTTTTGTCTATTTCTAAAGAATTAACGATATAATGAGCAACATTATTTCCAATTCCTTTTATATTGGAAAGGGATTGTATGACTTTTTTAGTACCGCTAACGTCTTTTCCCATTATTCTTATTATATACTTGAATTCTGCAGTCAATTTTATACATAATTATTCCTACATGTACTTAATCTTTCTCTTAAAATGATAAGGTTTTAATTCTAATACTATGAATAAATCAAGATAATTAAAGTGATACATATTGGTTAGCATTAAGATTCTAGACTCTTCCGAAAATAGGATTAAAGTCCTATTTACTAATGTAGATCGTGCCTATGCAAATTCAATTCGGAGATTTGCTATTAATGCGGTGCCTGTTATGGCAATAGATGATGTTGTAGTACACGATAATACGTCTGTATTATATGATGAAATTCTTGCTCACCGTTTAGGCTTGATTCCTCTAATTACTGTAGATGGGTATGTTCTACCCGAAGAATGTTCTTGTAAAATTGATTTGGGATGTTCTAAATGTCGTGTATTATTAGTTTTAGATGCGATTGCAACAGATGATACTAAAACAGTGTATTCTGGCGATTTAAAAAATGCTGATGATCCTTTGATTAAACCAAAACTTGATAACATACCGATTGTAAAGCTCGCCCCTAGTCAAAAAGTTAAACTTGAAGCATATGCTCGATTAGGCACTGGGAAAGATCATGCAAAGTGGCAATCTTCTTCTGTTTCGACTTTGACTGACACTGATAATGATAACGAATTAATTTTAACAATAGAATCTTCTGGCGCTCTTCCACCTGATCAAATCATATTGCAATCTATGAAAATTCTTAATGACAAACTTAAAGCTGTTGTTAATTCAATTAAGGAGACAAATTAAAATTGGTTTTTAATGATACTCGTATAATTACAATCAAACAAATTATGCGCAAAACTGATTCCAAAATCTGGAAAGCTGTAGTAAGACATCTTAACAAACAACACGAGATAAATATAGGTAAATTATCAAAAATCACCAACAAAGATGATATAGTTGCAATGCCTGGTAAAGTACTTGGAACTGGTGTTATTGATCATCCTATTACTATTGGTGCAACTGCGTTTTCTGAAAATGCTCACCAAAAAATTATTAATGCCGGCGGAAAAATTATGTTTATTGAACAATTAGTTGAAAATAATCCCGAAGGGAAGGGAGTTAGATTGCTCGTTGGCTGATACAAATTCTCCTATTGTAATTGATGGTGATGGTCATATCGCTGGACGCTTATGTTCAAATATCTCTAAGATGTTACTAAATGGGCAAAGAGTTGTAATTATAAATGCCGAAAAAATTTTAATATCTGGTAGTAGAAAAAATATATTTCTTGAAAACACAAAACGATTAGAAATTGGAAGTATAGTTAATCCTAAACATGGACCGTTTCATCCTAGACGTCCTGATACCTATATTACAAAAATGATAAGAGGAATGCTTCCCAGAAAAAAAACCACAGGCATTCAAGCAAAAAAACGTTTAAGAGTTTATATCTCTGTTCCTGCAGAATATGAAAAAATCCAATCAATATCTGTAAAAAATGCCAAGGCAACCAAATCATTATCTTATTATACTACAATAGGCGAATTATCATCATCAACAATGGGATGGAAGAATCAACTTGAAATCAAAAAAATCTAAAATAATTCCTGCATCTCGAAAAACTGCCAAGGCTGCTGCTTTTATCAGTCAAGGTAAGGGTCGAGTATTTATCAATAAAAAACCCGTTGAAATATTAAATCCACTCATGGCAAGAGAACGAATATTGACTCCATTAGAGATAATTGGTGATTCTAGAAATACGATTGATATTACTGTACGTGTTTCTGGAGGCGGGTACATGGGTCAAGCTGAAGCATGTGCTATAGCTATATCTAAAGCTCTCGTAGTTCATTTTAAAACCAATAAAGCGTTACGTAGTAACATAACTAATTTTGATAAACATCTTTTATCAGGAGATTCTCGTCGTACTGAAACTAAAAAATTCGGTGGTCCTGGGGCACGCAGAAGAAAACAGAAATCGTATCGTTAGTAATTATATGGTGAATATATTGCAAATTCCTATTAGATGTTTTAGTTGTGGAGGATTAATAGCTGATAAACTCGAGGAGCTCGAGACACGAATGAATAAAGGAGAAAATGCAAAGCAAGTTTTAGATGATCTTGGTGTAGAACGATATTGTTGTAGACGTATGTTGTTATCAAACGCTAATATAATCGATGAAATTTTAAAATACCACGAAAGCCTTGCTCAACGTAGAAACGAATTTGCACAAGACTAGCATGTTAAAAATTATTTATAAATACGATTCTTTATGACACCTACAATTACAGATATAAAATCACGTTTAATTTATAATAGTCGTGGCAGTGAAACTATTGAAGTTGATATCTTTATTTCTGATATAATTGGTACTGCCTCTTCACCTGCTGGTGCTAGTGTAGGTAAATTTGAAGCCGTTGCATTTCGTAATGCTAATTGTAAAGACACTGTAGATTATTTAAACGAATATAAAACTAAATTGATTGGTATTGACGCTTCAGATATTTATGCAGTTAAAGATATATTGAGAGACATAGATGGCACAGAAAATTATTCTAATATAGGCGGTTCTGCTGCATATGCATTATCTCTTGCTGCGATTGATGCTACATCAAAATGTCTTAACAAACCGATTTATGAAATCCTTCTAGATGGAAAACAACCTGAAATGCCATTACCTCTAGGCAACGTATTAGGAGGAGGTATGCATGCTGGAAGCGGTTCGACAGACATTCAAGAATTTCTTTCTTATCCTTTGGGTGCAGATTCTATACGTTCTGGAATTGAAGCTAATCTTATAGTACATCGAGAAATTAAAAAAATTCTTGATAAAAAAGACTCAAAGTTTCCCGGTGGTAAAGGTGACGAAGGTGCATGGGCACCGCAACTCTCTAATACAGATGCGCTTGAAGTTGCTAAAGAAGCAATTGATACTGTTTCTGATATAGTTGGATTTGAAATTAGATTGGGATTGGACGTTGCTTCTTCGTCTCTATGGGATTCTGATAAGAAACTTTATGTTTATTCACGTGAAAATAAGACTCTTAATACTGAAGAACAAATTTCATATATTCTAGAACTTATTGAAAAATATAATCTAATTTATGTGGAAGATCCCTTACATGAAGAGGCTTTTTCTGATTTTTCTGAACTTTCATCTAAAAATAAAAGCTGTTTAATAGTGGGCGATGATCTTTTTGTTACTAACGCTATTATACTCAAAAATAGCATTAAACAAAAAGCTGGAAATTCTGCAATATTAAAGGTAAATCAAGCAGGGTCACTTGGCGATGCGATGGATTTTGCAAACCTATGTAATCAAAATAACTATGGAATTATTACTTCTCATCGCTCTGGCGATACTGTTGATAATCATTTAGCTCATATTGCAATTGGTTCAGGAGCTGTAATGATTAAAAGTGGGGTTGTAGGCGGCGAAAGAATTGCTAAACTAAACGAATTAATTCGTATTGATGAAACTAACTTTATAAATAATGACATGTCGTTGCCTATTGCGAGGATAAAAAAATATGTCAATTGATATTGAAACAGATGAAATAGACGAAAGCGTATCAGTTACTGAATCAATTATTAAGCATATTTCTGAAAAGGCATTGTTATCTACTGGTATTCGAGTTGGTACTTTAGTTAAAACTAAATCTATGTCACAGTTTGTCAGTCGAACTCGTGCTGATGGCCTGCACATCATTGATGTTTCACAAACTTTAACTCGAATTGAAATTGCAGCAAAATTCATTTCTAAATTAGACCTTAGTCGAATAGTGATTTATTCTTCTCGAGAATATGGTAAGACCCCCGTTAGTAAATTTGCAGAAATTACTGATTCCATATCTCTTACAGGTCGTTTTATGCCGGGTACCTTTACTAATCCTCTATATCCTGACCATTTAGATCCTGAGGCTGTAATAGTTACTGATCCTGCTATGGATTTACAAGCTGTCACAGAGGCTACACAAATTGGTGTTCCTGTATTGGCTATTTGTGATACAGATAATCTTACTGAAAATGTTGATTTTATTATACCCGCAAATAATCGTGGAAGAAAAGCTCTTGCAGCAGTTATGTGGCTCTTAACTAGATCCGTTCTATTAAATCTTGGTAAATTATCACATGATCAACCAATGAATTTTAATATTGAAGACTTTGAAACTAAATTGGTCGACGACGAGGAATAGACTTTCTTTTTTTTATAATAATTTTAAAATATCGCAACTGACTTTTATTATTGTAATGTGTTTTCTTATTTAATTTGGTTTCTATAGCTGAAGCTCCAGGTAAAATTATAATTTCTGGTGAACATTTTGTAGTACATGGTTCTAATGCATTAGCCGCTGCAATTGATAAAACAGTGACAGTCTATTCGGAAATTTCTCATAAAAACAGCATTCTATCTCGGGTTGATACTCAAGTTTTTAATGCTAGAATAAAACCAATTAATCCCGTTTCTGTTGTAAGAGATAAAATACTCGAATATTTTGACAGAAAAGAGAAAATTAAGATTACAATTGAATCTAATATACCTCGAGGCTCGGGACTTGGTTCTTCAAGTGCAATTTCTGTGGCTACTGCTGCATCTGTTGCATCATTATTTGGTGAAAAATTAGATAAAAAAACATTATATGAAATTGCCTTTGAAGGAGAAAAAATTATACATGGAAATCCTTCGGGAATTGATGTAGCCGCAAGTGTTTATGGTGGTCTTATACTTTTTAATAAAAATACTGTTCCTGCCAATATTGACTTGTTAAATAAACTGAACATAATAGTTTCTATTAGTGGAAAAACACGACAAACATCAAGAATGATTGATCGTTTTACTAGTATAAGTGATAAATTACCACATAATTTCCAAAGTCTTGTTAATTCGTCATCAGTATTGACTCAGGAAGCTGTTAATTGCTTAGTTAATGGCGATCTTAAAAAATTAGGTGCAATAATTAACTTTTATAATTCTATTTTATCAAGTTTTGGACTAGCTACAAAGACAACTGATATGATGATTGAAACGTGTCTAGAACATGGAGCATATGGTGCAAAAATTACTGGCGCAGGAGGTGGTGGTTCTATAATTACCATTGCCCCTTCTACAAAAATCAAAATAATAATAGATGAGCTTAGTAGTTTGGGTTTTAGAACATTTTCAATTGAGTTGCCTAAACAGGGTGTCATCTTTGGTAAATAATATTATTATTTTAAAATTAGGTGGCTCTGTAATTACTGCCAAATCTAAACCACAAACTCTAAATGTTCGTGCTATAAAAAATATTGCCAAAATAATTAGTGAATTCGATAAACCTATTATTGTTGTTCATGGAGCGGGTTCATTTGGCCATTATTTTGCAAAACGTTTCAGAATATCGAATAAGCAAACTACATCTACCAAAGCAATTATTCAAATCCGAGAATCAATGATTAAATTGAATAGCTCTATAATTGAAATTTTTAACAAATATAAAATTAATACATTGTCATTTTCCCCCATATCAATGTACAATAAAAAAAATATTCTTCTTCATTGGGAGGATTATTTGAAAAAAATGCTCAATATGGATATGGTTCCAATTACATACGGGGATATGATTCTTGGGAGTAAAGGTTTCTATATAATCTCAGGAGATGTAATAGTGAAAGACTTGACACGTATGTTAAACCCAAGAAATGTAGTTTTTGCATCTGACATTGATGGTATATATTCTGATATTAACGATAAATCTACGTTAATTAAAAAAGTTCAATTAAATAAACGATATTCTATAAATTTTAACACACAAAAATTTGATGTTACTGGAGGAATTCAGACAAAATTAAAACAAGCATTAGATATTGCTCAATTAGGTACAAATGTACAAATTACAAACGGGTTAAGACCAAGAATGCTTATGAAAGCATTAAATGGCGAACATATTGGAACATTAATTACTGGTGATTGAAATGACTATAAATTCAAATAAACAAATTGAAACTCGAAAAAAAGAAGGTATTGATCTTGCATTGCAAAATATTCAAGCTAAAAATATCTCTACATTATTTGAATGTGTTCATCCAATTCATAATGCTTTACCAGAATTGAATCTCTTAGATATTGATACATCTACAAAATTTTTAGGACATGATTTTCAAATTCCTATCCTTATAGATTCCATGACAGGTGGAACTCCTGCTGCGCTAAAAATAAATACTAGATTAGCACAGGTTGCTGAACAATTTAACATTGGTATGGGGGTTGGAAGTCAACGAGCCGGATTATTATCTTCTCGATTAGCAAGTACATTTAAAATAGTAAGAAAGAATGCTCCAAATGCATTCATTTTTTCTAATATTGGCGGCGCTCAATTAGCCGAAGGGTTAAAAACATCTTCTATAATGAAACTTATCGATATGATTGATGCAGATGCACTGGCAATTCATTTAAATCCATTACAAGAACTTGTGCAACCAGAAGGCGAACCTAATTTTCGAGGAATTTTAAAACGAATACATGAACTATCTAAAGATCTTAAGATACCTATTATTGTAAAGGAAGTAGGTTGTGGAATATCTCCACAAGTAGCTTTGAAACTACAAAAAAATAATGTAAGTGCTCTTAATGTTGCTGGACTGGGTGGCACAAGCTGGACAGGTATTGAACAAAAACGTGCAATTAAAGCAAATTTATCTTCCAAAATTAATATGGGTTTGCTACTGTGGGACTGGGGTATTCCTACCGCTGCTAGTTTGCTTCTTACTAAAAAATCTGTAAAATTACCTTTAGTTTCTTCTGGTGGAATGAGAAATGGATTGGATCTTGCAAAAAGTATTATTTTAGGAGCGTCAATGTGTGCATATGCACAACCAATGATCAAACACGCCTCTAAATCTTATACTTCATTAACACAATTTATTGAAGATCTACATTTTCAACTAAAAAGTATAATGTTTCTTGTCGGCGCTCAAGATATTAAACAACTTAAATCTAAAGAATATGTTATAACTGAACCGTTGACATCTTGGATTCATCAAATTAGTGGAAAAAATGAAAAAAAATAACGTTGAAAATATATTAAACGAACCAGAAATTCGAGAAAATAAACGCCTTGTAGATGAAACCATACAGCGTTTATTACCTGAAAAACATTCAATTAATGAAATTAATTTACTTTATCAAATGATGAAAGATTATCCTTCTCGACCAGCAAAAAGCTTACGTTCTTCTGTTTGTTTACTTACTTGCCAAGCATATGGCGGAACCATAGATAAAGCTCTTATTACTGCATCCTCACTTGATTTATTTCAAAATTGGATATTGATACATGATGATGTAGAAGATCAATCTGAATTAAGACGAGGTGGACCTGCACTTCATCACAAGTATACTATTCCTCTTGCAATAAATGCTGGTGATGCACTGCACGGAAAAATGTGGTCGTTTCTATATCATAATCGTGATATTCTGGATGATGAAACTACATTGTTAGTTATTAATGAATTTCTAAATATGCTTAATGAAACGACTGAAGGACAACATATGGAACTCTCTTGGGTTCACGAAAATCAATGGAATATAAAACAAGATGATTATCTTATTATGTGTAAGAAAAAAACTGCTTGGTACACTTGTATAACTCCTTGCAGACTTGGAAATCTAATCGCTACAAATACCGACTTGAATAAAAATGACTTTGTTAATTTTGGAGAAGATTTAGGAATTGCTTTTCAAATCCGTGATGATATACTAAATCTAATTGCAGGTACTAAATATGGTAAAGAATCTGCCGGTGATCTTATTGAAGGTAAACGCACATTGATATTAATTCACTTACTTGAATCAGCTTCAACAAAAGACAGAGAAAATATAGAAAATATTTTAGGTGGAAATAGACAGATGCGAGAACAAAATTATAAAACAATACTTGAATTAATTCATAAATATAATTCTTTACAATTTGCTACTGAAATAGCCGATAAATTTTCTCATTCAGCATTAACTGAATTCGACAAGATTTTTGACCAATTACCTGATAGTAGGTCAAAATTACTTTTACGTAATATAACTGAATATATAGTATCTCGGGATTGGTAAGATTTTGATAAGCTCCAAACTTCGGAGATTGATATTCAAACATAGTTTGTTAAATGCAATACAACATAATGGCAAAGCTGAACTCGGTGCTGTTATAAATAAGATGATTGCAGAAGATTCTACTCTTAAATTAGATATTAAACAATTAATTTCTGAAATTAAACCAATTTTAAATCAAATCAACTCTATGAGTCAGAACGAACAGATTAAAAACTTTCAGAAAGATTTTCCAAATACAAAAACTTCTACAAAAAAAGATGAAAAATTTTCACTTCCAGACCTTCCAAATTTCGCTACTTATGAACAAATAATAACGCGTTTTTCTCCAAATCCAAATGGATATTTACATATAGGACATGTGAAGGCATTTCGTTTAAATGCAAGATATGCTGATCAACATTCTGGCAAATTTTTACTTCGTTTTGATGATACAAATCCAAATGCTGTCGATGATACATTCTATAAAATAATTGAAGATAATTTAGCATGGATGGGCTTCAAATTTGATAAAATATCTTATTCATCAGATTATCTTCCACAAATTTATGAAATTACCAAGAAGATGCTAATTGATAATTATCTCTATATCTGTGATTGTGCACCTGAAATTATAAAAACTAATAGATTAAAAAAACAAGAATGCGAACATCGTAATACTGTTAACCATAGCAAAAAAATAGAAAAATTCTTTTCTTCTCCAGAATTGTCTAATATAATTATTAGATTTAAAGGAGATATGAATTCAGATAATACGGCTATGCGTGATCCGACTATGATGAGAATAATAAATTCTCCTCATCCAAGGAAAGGTACAGAGTATAGGATTTGGCCTACATACGATCTTACTGCTCCAATAATTGATTGTTTAGAAAAAGTTACTCACGTTCTTCGTTCAAAAGAATTTGAGTTACGTAATGAATTATATGATAAAATTACCAAGATTGTATTTGACCAAGGAAAGGTAAAAACTAGACCTTCACTAGTTAATTTTTCTCGTGTATTAATGAAAGGTTCACCAACATCTAAAAGCGTAATTAACAACCTCATTGAAAAAGGCCAAATAACAGAATGGAATGACCCACGACTTGTTACAATTTCTGCACTTCGTCGACGTGGTTTTGTTGTGGACGGTATTAATAATTTTGTTGATTCATTAGGTATTAGTAAAAGTGAATCTTCACCCAGTATGGAACTTATTGCTTCATTTAATCGTAAAGCACGTGATAAAACTGACAAACGTTATTTTTTTGTCAAAGATCCTATCAAATTAAAAATTACAAATGTTCCTATACACTCGGTTACTCTGAAACATCATCCAACTGAAAATCTTGGTTCCAGAACTATAATTATATCAGATGAATTTTGGGTTTCTAGTGAAGATCTAATCAATTCTTCAGAAGGCGAAGTGATTAGACTTATGGATTTGTTTAATATTGAAATTAAGAAAAAGACTAAAATGATTATTGAAGCTGATTTTGATAGCCGTAAACCTATACCTAAGGTTAGAAAAATTCATTGGGTGGCGATTGATGGAATACCCTTTAAACTTAGGATTCCAAACAATGATGAATTTTTTATTAATTCGGATGGTTCTTTTCAATTTAAAGACGAAAGTGATGAAATATATGATGGATTTGCTGAAACTTCTTGTGAATCTCTTCTGACGGGTGAATTAATTCAATTTAATCGAATTGGATTTTGTAGAGTTGACAGTCCTAATTTAGCAATATTATCCCATAAGTGATGTTTATGATTTCTGATTTTACTGAATTTCAGAAACAAGTTTGGGATGAAATTACTAGCACTAAATTCAAATGTTATTATAAACCTCATTATGAAAAATATTCACTAGCAAATATTTCTCCAACAATACTAAACCATTTTGGTAATAAAAGCAAAAACATTATTGACGACGAACCTATAAAAGCCTCATTAGATGGTTGCACATCTATAGTTTTATTACTTGTTGACGGTTTAGGATTTAATCTTCTTCAACGTTCTCTTCACAACGAGAAGCTAAATCAAATTTATCAAAATAATGTTGTAATACCTATTACTTCGACATTTCCTTCAACTACATCTACAGCTTTAACTACTGTTAATACTGGCATGACTCCTCAAGAACATGGAATAATTGGTCATACTATGTATCTACGCAAGTATGGAACCATTACTAATATGATTCGATTTAGTCCCGAGTCTGATAAAATGAGCGATAAACTGGCAAAATCAGGCTTAAACCCAGAAAATTTTCTTTCAAAAAATACTCTATATGAATCTCTATCTAAAATGGGTTTACCATCTAAGGTATTAACACGATGGCAATACAAGAATAGTGCTTTATCTAGAATGTTACATAAAGGTGCAGATGTTTTACCTTATGTTAATTCCTCAGACATGTTTTTGACTCTAGCAAAATTAGTAAATAAAGAGACTCCATTTGTTTTTGCATATTGGGATGTTTTAGATTCAGTTTCTCATGTGTATGGTCCATTTACCGATGAAGTTCAAAGTGAATTACGAAATATAATATATGGATTTCTTACTGAATTTATATCAAACTTAAAAAACCAATATAAAAATAAAGTTTGTATATTTATAACAGGTGATCATGGTTTAGTACACGTCAATAAGACTGGTCAAATAATTACCAAGGACATTCCACACTTTTTGGATAATCTTAATCGACCTCCTTCAGGTGATTCTAGAGCGTCATTTTTAAAACTATATAATTCTGATGTAAAAAAAATTCAACAACTATTATATCCATATAAAGATCAATTTGATGTTTTTCCAAGTAGTAAATTTATTAAAGAGGGATTTTTTGGTTCTAATATTATAAATTCAGATCTTGATTCAGTTCTAGGTGACTTGACTGTTCTTTCACGTAAAGGTGCCACACTTATGCATAGATTTAGAACCGACCAAAAAGCTTCTCTTAAGGGATATCATGGTGGACTCGTTGATGATGAATTATTTGTTCCTCTTTTCACTATCAATCCAAAAAATATTAGTTAATAGTAGTTGCATTAAATAATTCTCTTGATAGATTATTCACTTTCTCAAGCATTGTTTTAGTATCATTGAGATTCTTTTCAATGATTTTTATAAATGCACTTCCTACTATTATGCCATCAAAACCTATTTTTGTAAAATGACTTACATGTTCAGCTTTTGAAATTCCAAATCCAATTGCCACAGGTACCCTTTTATTTACTCTTTGAACAATTCGCTTCGCTGCATTAAATGAATACTCATTGAATATATCTCGTGCTCCTGTTACGCCGAATAGACTTACCATATACAAAAAACCACTAGTAGAATTGATTATTCTATCCAATCTCTCATTATTCGTAGCAGGACTAGCCAAAAATATTGTATCTATTGATTTTTCCCTTGCTAAATTTCTATAATTTTCCCCTTCTTCAGGCGGTAAATCAGGTGAAACGATTCCTGCAATATTTGATTTTTGTGCTAAATTCAAAAAATTTTCAACTCCCATACTCATTATAGTATTATAATACGTCAGTAAAACTACAGGTACTTTTAAATCATTGACTATGTTCTTGCTCATTTCTAAAATATTCTTTGGTGTAGTGCCTTTCAATAATGATCTCGTACTGGAAGATTGTATTGTAGGACCGTCTGCAATTGGATCAGAAAATGGAATTCCAAGTTCAATAACATCTACTCCTCCTTTTACCATTGCATTTGCAAGTTTTGGTGTAATTTCTAATGATGGATCTCCTGCAGTAATAAAACCAATTAATAACGATCTGTTTTGTTCATTCCCCTCTTTAAATTTCTGTGATAAATTCATCATATTTTATCCCCTAAATATTTTGCAATTATTGGTGTATCTTTATCCCCTCTTCCTGATAATGTGACGATTATTGACTGATCTTTAGTCATGTTTTCTGCTCTTTTCATTGCCTCTGCAATTGCATGCGATGTTTCTAATGCTGGAATAATTCCTTCTTGTCTTGACATTTCGATAAATGCATCTATTGCTTCATTGTCATTTATATTGACATATTCTACTCTATTTTGAGATTTTAAAAAAGAATGTTCTGGACCTACTCCAGGATAATCTAGACCTGCCGAGATACTATGGGTCTCTTTAATCTGACCATTTTCATCTTGAAGTACGTAACTACGTGCTCCATGTAATACTCCTTCACTTCCTGCTGTTAATGTTGCTGAATGTTTTCCTTTTTCAATTCCTAATCCTCCAGCTTCTACACCGATTAATTTGATCTTATCTTCAAGAAACGGATAAAATGTTCCAATTGCATTACTCCCTCCTCCTACACATGCAATTAGCATATCTGGTAGTTTTCCCGATGATATTCTTGGAAATTGATTTTTTATTTCCTTTCCTATTATACTTTGGAAATCTCTAACAATCAATGGATATGGATGTGGTCCTACAACTGAACCAATAAGATAATAAGTCGTTTCCACGTTGGTAACCCAATCTCTAATTGCTTCATTAATTGCATCTTTTAATGTTTTAGATCCACTTTTTACACTATGTACTTTTGCCCCTAGTAATTTCATTCTAAATACATTTGGACTTTGTCGTTCTACATCATTACTACCCATATAGATTTCACACTCTAAATCTAATAATGCACATGCCATAGCAGTAGCCACTCCATGTTGCCCTGCTCCAGTTTCAGCAATTATCCGATTTTTTCCCATTGATTTAGCTAATAATGCTTGTCCAATACTGTTGTTAATTTTATGAGCTCCTCCATGAAGTAAATCCTCTCTCTTGAAATAAATTTTCGCTCCATTGCATTTGTTTGACAAATTCTCTGCGAAATATATTGGTGTAGGTCTACCTGCATAATTTTTTAATAATTTTGATAAATTGTTTTTAAATTCTTCATCATCTTTAATTTCTTCATATTTTTTTTCTAATGAATTAACTACATTCATTAAAGTTTCAGGAACATATTTTCCACCAAATATTCCATATTTCCCATCAATTGGCTGAGATTTCAAGTCTATTTTTTCACCGTACTTAATTCATGTACTTTGTCTTTAATATTTTCTGATTGCATTATCGAAGTTCCTATTAAAAATCCATCTATGCCACTTTGCCCTAACTTTTGTAGATCATTACTCTTAAAAATACCACTTTCACTTATTATTGGTTTATTAATATCTAATTTTTCCGACAAAATATTTTTTGTGGTTTCCATATCTAGTTTTAATGTATTTAGATTTCTGTTATTTATTCCCACTATTGACACATTCCTTTTTATTGCACATTTTAGTTCTTGTATAGTATTTACTTCTAACAGTACTTCTAGACCTTTGTTATTAGCATATTCTATTAATTCATCCAGTTTTTCACTTTGTTTTTGATATAATGTTTCTATTAATAATATTACATTTGCCCCTAGTTTAAAACCTGCATCAATTTGTTTTTTATCAATTATGATATCTTTCATTAATACTGGTAATGTTGTATTTTTTCTTACTATCTCTAGATTTTTTAACGAACCTTCAAAGAATAGTGGCTGCGTAAGAACTGATATTGCTGACGCTCCTCCATTTTCCATCATTTTTAATATCTCTCTTTGTTTTTCCGACTCTTCATTTATTTTACCTAGTGACGGTGAAGCAAATTTGATTTCCGTTATTATTGGATAAAACTCTCTACTATTTTCTAATATGTCTTTAAGATTTTTTATATTATTAAATCTAAGAAATTTATCTGATATGTCATAATATCCTTTTTCTATAATGCCTCTAATTTGATTCGATGCTATTGTCAAAAAATCCTTGTTAACTAGATTCAAATTCTTCAATTTTTGCAATATCTCCATCTACAAATTTTACAAATTCCTTTAATTTCTCAATACATTTTCCTGATGCTATGACTTCTTTCGCTTTCTCTACTCCTTCACTAACTGATGTAGCTTTTGCTGCTACCAAAAATCCTATTGCTGAATTTGCAATAACTGCTTCAACATTTGGATTATTTATTGGCAATTGATTTGATAAAATTTGAAACATTATCTTTGCATTGTAATCTATTCCTGTTCCTGCTATTTCTTCAGGTGTAATTTCTCTTAAATTAAAGTCCTTTGCTTCTATAATGATTTCTTTTCCATCATTTTCTATATCTCCAATAAATTTCATTTTGGTTTTTCCAAAAGTCGCTATTTCATCTAATCCCTCTATTCCATGGACTATTACAGCACGTTTACATCCAAGATTTGGTAAAATTTCCGCATAAGATTGAATTAATTTAGAATCAGCTACACCTACAACCATCGAATCTGCACTAGCTGGATTTGTTAATGGACCTAAAATATTGAAAATTGTTTTTACTCCAATTTCTTTTCTTGTAGTGATCACATTTTTCATTGCTGGGTGAAAGATTGGTGCAAACATAAAACCTATTCCAATTTCCTCGATACATTTTTTAACTAAATCTGGTTTTGTATCTAATTTATATCCTAATCTGTTTAATACATCTGCACTTCCACATTTTCCAGTTGCTGCTCTATTTCCATGTTTAGCGACCTTTACACCTGCTGTTGCAACAACAAATGCTGAAATCGTACTCAAATTAATTGTTTTTATTTTATCTCCTCCAGTTCCTACTATGTCTACTAATCTATCTTGACATACAGGATTGATTTTATTAGCAAATTCTTTCATTATTTGAGCTAATGCCGTTATTTCTTTTACTGATTCTCCTTTCATACTCAAAGAAATTAAAAACGCAGAAATTTGTGAAGGTGTAGCAGTGCCTGACATAATTTCTTTCATTGCAGATGCTGCATCTTCACTCGATAATTCAATTCCTTTTATGTTGTTTTTTATTGCATCTACTATCATGACTTATTCATCTACAAAATTCTGTAATATTTTTTTCCCATGTTTTGTAAGAATTGATTCTGGATGACATTGAATTCCTTGTATCTGGTATTTTTTATGCCGTAAACCCATTATTTCATTATCATCTAATGATCTTGCAGATATTATAAACTCATCAGGCAATGTTTTGTCATCTACTGCTAGTGAATGATATCTAGTTGCAAGAAATGGATTCTCAATGTTTCTAAATATTCCTTCACCATCATGTTTAATCCAGCTCGTTTTTCCATGCTTCAATGTTTTAGCTTTTCTTATTTTACCACCAAATGTATATCCAATTCCTTGGTGACCTAAACAAACACCTAATACAGGAATATTGTTTTCTCCTGAAGATCTTATTATCTTAGAACATAAACCAAAGTATTTTTCATCACATGGATTTCCTGGACCAGGGGATATCAGAACTCTATCAGGATCTATAGTTCTGAATTTTTCCAAAGTGATTTTATTATTTCTATAAACAATAAGATCTGTTCCAAGTTCTCCTAAATACTGTACTAGATTATATACAAACGAATCATAATTATCTATTACCAGTAATTTCACTTTTTTATCCCTCCAGCTACATTTAACGCAGAAATTAAAGCACTTGCTTTTTGTTCAGTTTCATTCCATTCTCTTTCAGGAATAGAATCTGCTACTATTCCTGCACCTGCTTGGATATATGCATCATTTCCTTTAACCACTAATGTTCTAATTGCAATAGCAAAATCGGCACTCATATTCTTTGAAAAATATCCCAAGGCTCCTGCATAAGGGCCTCTTGAATCACCTTCTAATTCCTGTATTATTTCCATTGCACGCACTTTAGGTGCTCCAGAAACTGTACCTGCAGGGAAAATTGCTTTAATTGCATCAAAAGCATCTAAATTTGGTCTTATTTCACCAATTACTTTTGACACAATATGTTGCACATGACTAAATTGATGAACTTGTCTAAAATCTGGTACTTTTACAGTTCCATATTGAGCTATTTGCCCCACATCATTTCTAGCTAAATCTACTAACATTACATGTTCTGCATTTTCTTTTTCATCAGCTAATAATTCCTTCGTTAATTGTGAATTTTTAATTTGGTTATTTAATCTTGGCCTTGTTCCTGCTATGGGAAACGTTTCAATTCTTTGTCCAGTTATTCTTACTAACATTTCTGGACTAGCTCCTATAATATTCAAATCATCTGATTTATAATAGTACATATACGGTGATGGATTTAATTTCCTTAGTTCCTTATACACATTGATAAGATTTCCATAAATTTTAAATTCATATTTTTTCGAAAGAACTGCTTGGAATATATCTCCGTTTTTTACATATTCTTTTGTTATATCTACATTATTTTCAAATGCTTCTTTTGATATGTTCGATTCAGGATTTGTAAAGCTAACCAAATCATTATTATGATCATTCTTTAAAATTTTTTTTATATCACTTATCCTATTTTTTTCTGTATAATAATAATATGTTTTATGATTTCTATGATCAAATATTATTCCTTCGTCATATAAGCCAAATTCAAAATCTGGAAATTTCATCGATGTATATTTTTCTGCTATATTTTCCCAATATCTTATTATGTCATAAGAAATGAAACCAACTAAACCACCAACTAACCTATTAAAATTATTTGTTGTTGAATTTTCGATTAATATATTTTTTAATTCATGGAAAATAAATTTATTATCTGATATTTCAAATTTACTTATATTTTTCTTTTGGTTAATTTGGATTTGATTATTTATTAATTTAATTTTTAATCGAGGATCAAAACCAATAAAAGAATATTCAGCTAATTTTTCTGGTCCTATTGCTGATTCTAAAATATACAAATTTGTAAAATTTTCTGAAAGTTTTGCAAATACTTCAAAAGGATTTTTACCTATATCGATTTGTTTGAAAAAAACCTCAGATTCTGAGTTTTGTTGATTTTGCCGAGTACTGCCAAAAACGTTCACCCAAATTTCATCACTATGTACATTTTTATACATTAATGTATGTATTTATGTATTTCTGTACATATTTATTTTATTATTTATGTTTGTTTAATTAATCATCAATAAAGTTTTTAATACAATTGTAAAAATTTATAGTTGGGCGATAATATTGAATGAGATGAACCCTGTTTATTTAATTATAAAAAAGAGTAGCTTACGGTGATTAAGTTGTCTAAACCATTTTATGTAAAAATTGATGTGCCACAAGAATTGGTAGATGCTAGTTATGAAGCACTTCGACAAGCCAAACAAACTGGTAAAATTCGTAAAGGTACTAATGAATCTACAAAAGCCGTAGAACGAGGAACTGCAAAATTAGTTGTTATTTCTGAAGATGTTGACCCTCCTGAAGTTGTTGCACATTTACCTATTTTATGCGATGAAATGAAAATACCTTATGTTTTTGTTCCAACTAAACAACAAATTGGTAATGCTATTGGGATAGATATTGGAGCTTCAGTAGCATGTATTGTAGATGCTGGTGAAGACCAAGGTATGCTTGAAAAAATTATTGAAAAAGTTAGCAAATTGAAGGATTAGATAATCGTTTATGAGTTCAAAGGAAAACGAAGATCAAAAAACACCATGTGAAGTTATCCAATTAGTAGGCCGTACTGGAGTAGCTGGTGAAATTACTCAGGTTCGAGTAAAGATTCTTGAAGGTAAAGATAAAGGAAGAATTATTACGCGAAATATTAAAGGTCCAATCAGACTTGATGATATTGTGATCTTGCGTGAAACAGAAAGAGAAGCTCGAAAAATTAAATAGTGATTTTATTGCTTTCACTTAAACAATGTACCTTTTGCGGTAAAAATATTCAAGCTGGTTCGGGTACTATGCTAGCCAAGAATGATGGATCTATTCAGTGGTTCTGCTCTTCCAAGTGCAGGAAGAATTTGACTGAATTGAAACGTGATTATCGCAAATACAAATGGACTGTGAAAGGCAAGATATAGAATTGAATCAACAAACATTAATTCTTATTAAACCTGATGGCGTAAGACGTGGTTTAATTGGTGAAATAATTTCTAGATTTGAAAAACGTCAATTATCCATAATTGATGTGATGATGATTAGACTTACTCGTGAAACAGCTACTAGTTTCTATTCTCCGCATAAAGAAAAACCATTTTTTAATGAATTACTTGAATATATGACTTCAGGATCTGTCATTAAACTAATCGCTGAAGGCGAATCAGCCATTGAAGTCGTTCGTTCAATGATTGGTTCTACTAATTCTTTTAAAGCATTATCAGGTACAATTCGAGGTGATTTTGGACTTAGCTTAACGGAAAATGTAATTCATGCATCTGATTCTCCATCTAGTTTTGATAGAGAAAAACAAATCCTAGATTCTATTTAAATTTCCTTAATTATCGTAACTTAATAAAATATTGAAGTACTCTAATGTCTAATAGTTGATATTATGACATCTAAACTTCGTCAACCAATCGTAGTTGTTTTAGGACATATTGATTCAGGAAAAACATCACTTCTTGACAAAATCCGAGGCACTGCTGTTCAATCTAGAGAAGCTGGAGGAATAACCCAACACATTGGTGCAAGTTTCTTTCCCATTGAAACTCTTTATAATATTTGCGGCGATCTTCTTAAAAAATTAGGTGCTAATATAGATGTACCTGGTATTTTGGTTATTGACACACCTGGACATGCTGTTTTTACAAATCTTCGTAATCGCGGAGGTTCTGCAGCCGATATTTCAATACTTGTTGTTGATTCAATGAAAGGTATAGAAGTCCAGACATTAGAAAGCATTGAGATCTTAAAAAAACGTAAAGTACCGTTTATAATTGCCTTAAATAAACTAGATACAGTTCCTGGATGGAATCATTCTACAAATAATTTTACACATTCACTCAATAACATTGATCATTTTGCTATTGAAAATCTCGATAGTCGAATTTATACTGTTGTAGGAGAATTATCAAGACTTGGAATACAATCAGAAGCTTACTATAGGCTAAAAGATCCAAAAAAAGAGGTAGCTATAGTACCTGTAAGTGCAAAAACCGGTGAAGGAATTCCAGAATTAATTTCTTTTTTAATTGGTCTTACACAAAATTATCTGCAAAAAAAATTAATTGTTAAAGAAGGAATGACACGTGGTATAATTCTTGAAGTAACTGAAGAAATTGGTCTTGGTAATACTGCTAATGTTATTCTTACCGAAGGAATTCTTAGAACTCATGACGAAATAGTTGTTGCAAAAAAAGATGGAGCTATATTAACTAAAATAAAGGCATTACTTATGCCAAAACCTCTTGATGAAATGAGAGATCCAAGGGATAAATTTTCTTCTGTGGATACAGCAATTGCAGCATCAGGTGTAAAAATATCTACGCCTGATCTTGATGGGGTTTTAGGTGGTTCTCCACTTATCGGTCTACAAAATTCCACTTATCAAGCTATTAAAACTGAAATTGAATCGGAAATTAGCTCTATTTTCATTGAAACTGATAGTATTGGTGTTGTAGTTAAATCCGATACCTTGGGTACTCTTGAAGCTATTGTTGATATTCTTCAAGAAAATAATATCCCAATTAATACAGCAGATACTGGTATGGTTTCAAGAAAAGATGTTATAAAAGCGAAAGCAATCAGTCAAACTGATAAATATTTAGGGGTTATTTTGGCTTTTGGTGTAAAAACATTAGATGATGCACAACAAGAATCTCAAAATAATGGAATAAGAATTTTTTACGAACCTATTCTTTACGATTTAGTTGATAATTATAAATCTTGGGTAAAATCTGATCAAGAAGCAATGACTAGAACTCAACTTGATTCAATTATTCTTCCATGTAAATTTCAATTATTAAAGGGGATGACCTTTCGTCGTAGTCATCCTGCCGTATGTGGAATTGAAATTCTTGGTGGTGTTCTTAAACAAAATGCTACAATTATTAATTCTACGGGAAAAGAAGTTGGGATAGTAAAACAACTTCAAGATAAAAACCAAACTATACGATCTGCAGTTTCAGGCCTCCAGGTGGCCGTTTCTATGAATGAACCTGTAATAGGTCGTACAATATCTGAAGGAGAAATTCTTTATACTTTACCAACTGCAATTGGAGCCCGTTTACTGAATCAAAAATATAGAAAATCACTTTCTGATTCTGATTTTGATATATTACAAGAAATTCTTAATATAAGACGAAAGATTGTACCACTTTACGGTTTTTAATACAAATATTAAAAAGATTTATTAGAAGATAAAAGGAGGAATTGTTACTTTGCCAGAATTTAAAATTGTCATTTCTGACCCACATACTGGAAAATCTGTTTCAAAAGAATTGAAAGATAAACCTGCTCAATCTCTTTTAGGCATGAAAATTGGTCAAGAATTTAATGCTACAATTTTGGGTATTGACGGCACTGTAAAAATTCGTGGTGGAAGTGATAAAGTTGGCTTTCCTATGCGACATGATGTTCATGGTGGTGTTCGAAAACGTATTTTGATAACTGCTGGCGTTGGTTTTAATGGTAAAATAAGAAAAATAAAACAAAAAGGTCTGAAAAAAAGAAAATTGGTTCGTGGAAATGTAATAACTGATGAGATTTATCAAGTAAATACTATTCTTACAAAAGGTGCTTTACCTAAACCTGAGGAAAAACCAACCGAGTCTAAACCTGAGGAAAAACCAACCGAGTCTAAACCTGAGGAAAAACCAACCGAGTCTAAACCTGA
>PAVW01000012.1 GCA_002713205.1 Nitrososphaerota archaeon | reverse complement strand
TCATTTTCTGATTGTACGGGAGAGTCATTTTCTGATTGTACGGGAGAGTCATTTTCTGATTGTACGGGAGAGTCATTTTCTAAAACAATTGCAGAGGGAGTGCTTGCGATTTTTGGAATTTTAATTAATTTGGTTTTATGAATAACAAGTTTTCGTAAATATTTAACATTCTTTGTAGTATTAAAAATATCAGATGCAATTTTTTCATGAATTATTTCTTGAGATAATTCAGAATAATTCAGAGTACTTGATTTTGTAGTAAATATCTTGTGAGCAATAAGTCGTATATCATGTTTTTTAGATGAATTCAATCTACCTTGCCCAAATGCAATAAAATAAATTCGAATGATAAAATTATCTTGAGTTGTGTAATCATGAATAAAACTCAGAGTAGATGAACCGCGTCGAATTAAACTACGTAAATATTCACGTGAATATTCATGACCTTTAAAAATTGTTTTCGCTATATTGGAACTTATTTCAGTAATTTGGAAATTCAAATTAATTGAATATTGAGTGGGATCTTTTTTATAAAGATCGAATAAAGTAGTTACAATATTACTATTTATGGCAGTTTTATTTGAAGTAATTGGAACATAAGCTACAGGAATGCTTTGAAATTCTGGTGGGGCATGAATCATGATCCATTGTTTTTCTTTCCATTTGTCTTTTACTTTTCCTCGTCGTTTTGTTTTTTTAGGCAATTTTAATACTCCTTATCAAATAATTCATCATAGAAACTATCTAGCAGACATAGCCATACGTTCTTGTTCAAATTTCTTTTTTATTGAAAAGCTATTTGAATCATTTTTAGCCGCTAAAATAAGTTCTAAAGCTAAAATTTCTTCTGCGCTTTTTTGAGTAGAAAAAGATGTTTCACGAACAGCTAATGATATAAAACGAAGAGCTAAATCCACACGTCGTTGTGGAGATATATCAACCGATACATGATACCGAACACCACCATAAGCAATTGTAGTGGTATCTTCATTAGGAGCGGCATTTTCAATTGCTCGGACTAATTGCTCAATAGGATTTGAATTAGTTTCTAATTCAATAATCTGGAATGCAGATTTCACAATATTCATACTTTTTTGTTTTTTTCCTCCCATTCTACCAGAATTTTTCGCCTTTCTTTTACCAAAATGCATCAAATTATTTATCAAACGTTCGACAATATTTACACGAGATTTTGCAAACCGTTTATGTTCATGTCGACCAAAAGATGTAGGAATAATAGTCGGTTGGAGAAAAATAACATCTTTAAGTCCAAAGTCATTTACTTCAACTGAACTAAAATCCCATTTTCTGAATAGTAATAAATTAAGTTCAGATTTTGGTTTTGGACGAATAGACTTAGGTTTCGTAGTCTTTTCTGGAATAACTTTTTCATCAAGATCGACTTTGGGTTCTGTAGTCTTTTCTGGAATAACTTTTTCATCAAGATCGACTTTGGGTTCTGTAGTCTTTTCTGGAATAACTTTTTCATCAAGATCGACTATTGGTTTATTTTCAGTAAGCAATATTACAATTACCTTCGTGGTTTTTCTTTTCTCCCATAAACGAGTTCATTAAGAGAGACATCATTAACTTTGTAGACTTGCCATCGAACACCTGGAAGATCACCCATAGCACCACCAGTAGAACCACCAATTCCTTCAACATTAACTTCATCATGTTCATCAATAAAATTCAATGCGCCATCACCGGGCAAAAATGCGGTAACTTGTTTTCCATTTTTAATTAATTGTATTCTAACGCATTTACGAATTGCAGAATTAGGTTGTTTAGATTCAACACCGACTTTTTCTAAAACAATACCACGTGCTTGTGGGGAACCTGCAAGAGGATCTGATTTTATATCAAGTTTAAGGGCTTTACGTTTGTAATAAGAATCAGACCAAAGAAGACGTTTTCTTTTAGTATGTAGCTGTCTTGCTGCAAACTCGCCTATTGGTGATTTACGTCCCATAATTTACACAATCCTTGATTATCAATATCATAGACTTATAGTTATAATTAAAGCATAATAATAAATGTAACTTTCATAATAGCATTAGTCAGTAATCTTCAATTTCGAGATTTCAAAATATCTTTTTATGATGATACGAGCCTTTTCTGCATTTCGACCAGATTTACCAACTGTCGCACCAGTTTTTTTTGCAGCTACTTTAACTGTAGCAGAAGATTTTCCATTAGATTTTTCATTAATTTGTATTTGATCAATAAATTTTGAATGTAAAGCATTACGTATCAATTCTTTGGGATCATCAGAATACTCGACTAATTCAACATCTTTCATAATATTTTTTTCAAGCTTTTTTATTGATTCACCTTTTTTACCTATAGCAAGACCCATTTCACCTCGATTAACAAGAAAAATCACTCGATTAAGTTTATTATCAAGAATACAATCTCTAGCCATAGCACCAGAAATTTTTTGAAATAATGACATTAAAGCAAATTCTTCAGATGTTATTTTTATCGTAGTGGTTAAAAATTTCTTCAATTATTGGTTTTATGAGAAAAAATATAATATTTTAATGTTGTCATGAATTAAAAAGTATTTTTTAGTTGTTCAATATCAGTATCATTAGCATTAATAATCGAAAATGCAGATATTCGAAATGATTTTTTTATAAGTTTACCAGTTAATATAGAATTGTCAGGAATTTGGAAAATTGGAATCGAAAATTGAGTACAAATATCGTTTAATTGTGTAAATTGTAAATCCGAAATAGAAGAAGAACATACTACAAATTTTGATTGTTTATTTTCAATAGACTTTACGGTTTGTTTGAAACCATATTTAATTTTCCCATTTGTTATAATATTTTTTAAAGATTTGGAAAGTAATTTAGTATTCATAACAATTACCGTCTCATAAAAAGATCAATAATTCCTGTTCCAACAGGGACTGGTAATCCAACAATAACGTTTTCTGTAACACCAAGTAATTTTTCAATTTCACCAGTAACTGACGCACTAGCTAAAGTAGGTACTGTAATTTCAAAAGCTGCACGGGCTAAAACACTTTCTTTTGTTCCAGCAATTCCATGTCTGCCAATTGATTTAATATTACCTGTAGATGTCATAAGATCGGAAACTAATAAAATATGACGTATGTCTACCTCGAGTCCTTGTTCATCAAGAGTATCGGTTATTTCGTTAACCAATACATTACGTGCAGCTTCAATTCCCAATACACTCGCAATTTCCCAGATGTTATTAGTAGTAGTACGTGTTTTATCAACACCTTCCATTTTGAACACCTTATTAAGATTAGAACCAGAAGTTGTTATAACCCATTCTTTATCTTCTTTAACGATAGTTAAATTTGAAATTCCAGGTATACCTGCTACTGTAAGAGATAATAACTTATTTCTTAATGTATATAATGTTGATACATCACTATCTTCAACAACAATCATAATGGAATTTGTTTTTGGATTCGGTGCACATTCACGTTTATTAGCTTCTAAAGTTTCTTGGATTTCAGATAATGTAATGTTACGTTCTTCAAGTGTACTTGGGTTAAAAATCAGGTTAACGCCTGATAAATAATCCACCTCGGTATGAGAAACTAAATCACCAATAATAGTGTGTTGTAATTTCTTTGCAAATTCCAATGCTTTGCTTTGAGAAGATCTTTTAGATTTTTCAAGATAAACAGTCATAGTAGGCGTAGCAGGTACTTTTCTAGCATCAACTAATTCAATCAATCTTGGCAGACCCAATGTGACGTCCCGTTCTTTAATACCAGCAAAGTGAAAAGTCCTAAGCGTCATTTGAGTTCCAGGTTCACCAATGGATTGCGCTGCTATAATCCCACTTGCTTCACCAGCTTCCACCATTGCATTATTTACTGAAATTAAAGCCTTCTTAAGAATAAACTTCATGCCTGATTTAGATAACTTATGTTTAGAAAAAGCATTTTGCAAATTTTCTAACATTTTTTTATTAAATTTTAATAAATATGGCTTTAAAACAGAATCAATTTCTGATTGAGTTGGATTTATACTGGATGAATAGTCAATGAGAGTAGTTTCAACTAATCGTTCAATATTTACAGGGCTTCCATGATCACTTTTTGCAGGATCTATTCCATCTTCGCCATAAAGGAACTGAATTACATTTCCATGTGGATCTCTAACCGTTCCATCATATTCTACTTTAATATGTTCAAGGGCATTGATTAATCTACGCTGCATGTACCCGCTCTGTTGGGTTCTAACTGCAGTATCAACAAGTCCCTCTCGTCCTCCCATTGCATGAAAGAAAAATTCAGTAGGAGACAAACCAGTTCTATAATTTGATTTTACAAATCCACGAGCGTCAGGAGAAGAATCACCAATTGGAAAATGGCTAAGTGCCCTTTGATTATATCCATTTTGAATTCGTTTTCCACGAACTGATTGTTGGCCCAATGCAGCAGTCATTTGTCCAAGATTTAAACTTGAGCCTCTTGCACCTGTTCTTGCCATAATAACTCCTGAACTAGTTATAGGTAATTCAGCGTCGGATACACGACCAACTTTATCACGTGCTTTTGCTAATTCATTTACTATATAAGCTTCTAAAGCTTCTTGAGGTTGCAATCCTTTTGTTAGAGGCAGAGTGTTATTTTCATATTGATTTATTAATTCATCAACTTTATGATATGAATCATCAATGTTCTTCGAAACTTTTTTTACAGCAGAATTATCTAATACTAATTCGTCAAAACTAAAAGAAAACCCAATATTAGTAATATATGCTCTTAAAACTGAAAGAACTGAATTAAGAAACTGTCTTGCATCCTCAGAACCATAATCTTTAGCAATTCTATGCAAGATAGAATCGGGTTCTTCAGAACCAATGGCTGCACGATCAATTACACCACTAATAAGTTCACCTTGCCGGATTAAGATATCATTATTTTTATTATTTTGACTAGCACTATTCCATTTAGACATCATTTGATAGCTGAAATTCTTGGGTAAAAATAAAGAAAAGAGTTGTTTTCCACTATATAATGAAGGATTAGTTTTTACAGGTTCAGGTAAAATACCATTATAACCACCTTCTAATGCAAGATCACAAAATTCAGATGGTTCAAGAAAAGTATCATCTGAAGTGAGTAAATAAGCAGCAGAAATATAATCACGGATGCCTCCAATAATAGGTCCTCCATATCTAGGTGAAACTATTTGTTCATGAACGCGCATTAAAGTAAGTGCTTCAGAACGTGCTTCTTCACTCTGAGGAACATGAAGATTCATTTCATCGCCATCAAAATCGGCATTATAAGGAGGACAAACAGCAGGATGTAAACGGAATGTACGATATGGCAAAACTCTAACAGTATGTGCCATTACAGACATACGATGAAGCGAAGGTTGTCTATTGAAAATCACTACATCGCCATCTAAAAGATGTCTTTCAATGATAAAACCATCAGTTAAAGTGCCAAGTAGAGTTTCTTTATCTTCGACATAATCGAGTCTAATTTTAACTCCATCAGGTCGAATAATATAATTTGCACCAGGATGTACATCTGGACCATTTAAGATCAATGAGTTAAGGAAATCAGAATTCCATTTAGAAAATTTTTCAGGTATTGTAAGCCTCTTAGCTACATCCAATGGAATACCAACATCTGATATATCCAAACTAGGATCAGGTGAAATTACTGTACGTGCAGAAAAATCAACTCTTTTGCCAGATAAACTTCCACGGAATCTTCCTTCTTTTCCTTTTAATCTCTGGCTTATAGTTTTCAATGGTCTACCAGATCTATGATGAGATTGAGGAATGCCAGAAACTTCATTATCAAAAAATGTAGTGACGTGGTATTGTAATAAATCAACTAAATCTTGAACTATCAATGGAGGAGTACCGGATTCCTTACTTTCTCTTACACGTTGATTTACTCGTAAGATATCAACAGTTTTATGAGTTAAATCGTCTTCAGAACGAATTCCTGATTCTAAAGTTATAGATGGTCTAACAACAACAGGAGGAACGCCAAGAACTTGTAAAACAAACCATTCAGGTCGAATTGTTCTCAATCCATCAGAATTTAACACTGAATTGAAATTAATTATGGTTAAATCATCATCAGTAATTCTTTCTAATCGTTCTCTTATAGCACTTGGCAATAATCGTGTTGCTCCACCAGTTTTTTCAGAAGTGGGAATTATTTCATGAAAAATAGTTGGTTTTACGAATTCTATAGGATATTGATCGGTACCACAATGTGGACAAAGCATTATTTTTTTGGTTTTTAAGAAAATTTGTCGAGCAATTTTCATTTTAATTTTTGGATTAAATGGAGCTTCTGAATCTATACGAGATTTAAACATTTGAATTTCTTCATCGTTTAATTTAATTCTACCACAAACACGACAAAAACCATGTAATAATTTATTCACATATTCGGAAAAGGCGATATGTATTACCGGTTCAGCCAATTCAATATGGCCGAAATGTCCAGGACAGCGGAGTGCAGTATTACCACAAGTTGCACATTTCTGACCGGGTTCAAGAGTACCCAATCTATTATCCATAAGACCACCTTGCACTGGCATACCATCTTCATCATAAGTTTCAGGAGCAGTTATCTCAGTAACAGAATATTTTCTCATTTCACTAGGAGAAAAAAGAGAAAATTGAATTCCAGTAATTTCTTTAAGATCTACAAAAGAAGACATAAAGTTACACCTTTCCAGAGGTAAGTAAACGAGGAGCTATGTTCAAACTCATCATTTCCTGAAGAAGTAATTTAAATGCATATGCAATAGTAACAGTAGAAATTGTAGAAGAATCCCCATCTACTTTGCACAAATATTTTCTTTGTAGATTATCATAAAAAGCAATCAAACCGCATTTATCACAAACATTAATATTTGTACGATCAGATTCATCAAGCAATCGATCTTTTAGAACCATTGAAGCACCATAAGCAATCAAACAATCTCGTTCCATTTCACCAAATCGAAGCCCGCCACCTCTAGCTCGACCTTCAGTTGGTTGTTTTGTTAACATTTGGATTTGTCCTCGAGCTCTTGCATGCATTTTATCCGAAACCATGTGGTGTAATTTCTGATAATAAACAACGCCAATAAAAATGTCCGTTTTAAATTTTTTACCAGTTCTACCGTCATACATTACCTCACAACCACTTTTTTTAAATCCGTATTTTTCCAATTCAATTCCTAAATCAATTACATCTTCAGCAGCAAATGTAGTTCCATCAACAGGAGATCCTCGATAAGAAGCAGTTTTACCTCCAATTGATTCAATAAATTGACCAACAGTCATTCGAGAAGGAAAAGCATGCGGATTTATAATTATATCAGGAACAATACCATCTTCACTATATGGCATATTTTCTTGATCAACTAATAATCCAACCACTCCTTTTTGACCATGTCGAGAAGCAAACTTATCACCAATTTCAGGAATTCTCATATCCCTTACTCGAATTTTATATAATTTTTCTCCGTCTTCATTTTCTGTCATAAATACAGAATCAACAACACCAAATTCTGATGATCTAACAGCTATAGAAGTATCTCTTCGGTAAGGACCTTTTACTTCAAATCGTTTATATTCTTCCATAAATCTAGGAGGACTAGTTCTACCAAGTATTACATCTCCGCCTGTAACAATTGATTCATGCATTATCACTCCATCACTCTCCAATAATCGATAATGTTTTTCACCTCTGTAACCACGAGTATTTTCATCAGCTGTAGGTATTTCAAAATTATCATGCATACCGCCAAGGTATTGTTTTGCTTCTCCATTATAAAGCCGATAAAAGAAAGATCGTGCAAGACCACGCTGTATAGATGATTTATTCATAACTATTGCATCTTCAATATTATATCCTTCAAATGACATAATTGCAACCACACAGTTTTGTCCAGTCGGTCTTTTGTCAAGATTCAGAAGAGAGGTAGCACGAGTATCAACTAATGGATTCTGAGGATAAACAAGAACATGTTCACGAACGGCAGTGTTGAAATGATATGTAGGTGNTGGAAAACCAAGCGATTGTTTAGCCATAGCAGATTGATATGTATTCCGAGGAGATTGGTTATGTTCAGCATACGGGATCAACGATGCAGAAGCACCCAATATTGCAGATGAAAATATTTCTAGATGAGTATGATTAGGTAGAATCTGATCACGAGTCATAGCAACAAGAGAATTTTCTTCTTCATTAGCATCAATTAAATCGACAACGCCCATATGTACTAAATCTTGCCAACTTAGCTCTCCATTAAAAGTTCTTTCAAGTATACTATCATCAACTAGTGGACGTCCATCTTGTACCACTATAAGGGGTCTTAAAACTCTACCAGAACTTAAAGAAATATGAATACGAATAGAAGCATGTTTATTCGCATGTTTTAAAATGCTAATACTAGCATGAACAGGTATTTCTCCTTGTCTTCGCATAGTACGAAATGATTGTACAAATTTATCACCGTCTTTAACATATCCAACTAAACGACCATCAACAAAAATTTTACACAATTGACTCCTTATTTCAATATCAACATCACGTGTTGATTCTATACCAATTTGTTGAATACGATCAAAAACATCTTGAAATGATGAATTAATAGAAATAACAGAAGAAAGAGAAATATTTTTTACCAGACCACAGTTAGCACCCTCAGGAGTTTCACTTGGGCAAATTCGACCATAGTGTGTAGAATGGAGATCTCGAGCTTCGAAATTTGGTTGAGTTCGACTTAAAGGTGATTGAATTCGACGCAAGTGACTAATCAAAGATAGATAATTTGTTCTATCAAGAAGTTGAGTTACACCGACTTTTCCTCTGCCCCAATTACCAGTTGCAATGGCATTAGCAAGCTTATCTGTTATTATACCAGGTCGAATAGATGCACCTACAACATTTGTGCCTTTTCGACTTGCAGTACGTTCAAGTTGATATTTCATATCACGAACAAGATTTCTAAAAGCAGTTCGAAAGAGATCTGCAATCATGGGACCAGCGAATTTTATAACTTTGTTTCCATAATGGTCTTTATCATCTACATCAATCCAACCTAATTTGAGTTCGCAGAGTTTACAAACGGCTTCTCCAATAAAAATGGCTTTATCATATCTATTTTCCTTGATTTTTCCTAAATGAGGAAGNAGTCCCCAATCTAAAATTGATTCAGCTTTTCGCAAACGAAATTCATCAAGCATTCCATGTGCAACACGATTACCAATATACATAAGTGCATCATCAGGAGTTTTCACATCAGTGGATTTTTCAAAAGTTATTTCAAGTAAATTTTGAATTTCAGGACGTGAAGAAATCATAGATGCAATTTCACGATCTGTTTTGATACCAAGTGAACGCATAAGAGTTACAACAGAAAGATCAACAGGAGAACTGGGCAATTTAACTTGAATAGATCCATCAGNTTTGAGAGATAATTCTAATTTTGCACGATAACCAACAATTGAAGAATAAATTTTGGATTTGAAAACACGATGACCGCTTACTTTTTCTCTTTCAACAATAATTTTATTAGGAGATAAATCTTCCAGTCCTACAATTATTCTTTCAGAACCATTGATTATGAAATAACCACCGGGGTCATATGGATCATCACCAACATCGATAATTTGGTCTTCCGTCATTCGACTAGTGTCACATTTATCGGATCTTACCATGATAGGAATATCACCAATATGATGTTTCTGAGTTTCTCTAGATAAACCACCTTCTTCAATAGTCATTTCTAAATAAATGGGGGCAGCATAATTTAGATCTCGTAAGCGCGATTCTAACGGAAGAACTCGACTTATAGAACCATCTAATTCAACGCTGCGTGGATCACCAATAAAAATTTTGCCAAGATTAATTCTGTAAGGAGTTCCTTGTGTTTCAATATCAATATGATCTACCTCACTAATTATCTCTTGAATTCCGTGATGTAAAAATTCATTATAGGAGTTTAAATGTTGTCGAGCGACCCCTTCCTTACGAATTAAATTTTCAATAATAATCCAATCAGACCTGGAATTTGAAGTTTGCATACTAATCACTAATCACCATTCGATAATAATACATTTCTCCACTCGTAGGACTAATTCTAGTAATTTTAACAACATCACCAGATTGAACACTTATACTTTTTACAGCAGGATCAGAAAGAGATATNGCAGGTAATTTCGCTTTATTAAGATTGTATTTTTTANTAACATAATCAATCTCTTCTTCTGAAAGTTTTTCATGANGAGGAGTCAAAATATGATCTAAAGAACTATANTCTTCTTTCGCGGCTTTTATATCAGCGGCTTTTTTATCAGCGGCTTTTTTATCAGCGGCTTTTTTAGCAACGGCTTTTTTAGCAGCGGCTTTTATATCAGCNGCTTTTTTANCAGCAGCTTTTTTAGCAGCGGCTTTTATATCAGCAGCTTTTTTCTTAGCTTCTTTAAGTTTATCTTTTTCAGTTTTAGACAAATCTCACGCACCAAATATAANTGAGGAAATGCCCCAAGAATTTAAAAAAAATCAATAACAGATATGAATAATAACCGATGCTTATATTCTTTATGATTAATACCGTAATTGGGATTAATTTAAAGAAGTCTCATAAAATAATATAAATTGCAATTGAGTTAAATATTCATAATGAATTATTTTAATATTTTTTCAAGATCCAAAAATATAGCAGTAATAGGACTTTCAAAAAATAGAACTAAAGATAGTTATAGAATCTCTCAGTATATGGAAAGTTCCGGATATGAAATAACGCCAATAAATCCAACTGCAGATTTTATAATGAATAAAAAAGCATTTTCATCATTATTGGATTTACCTAAAAATATTGTAAAGAATTTAGATATTGTTAATATTTTTAGGAAATCTGAACATGTATTACCAATTATCAAAGAATGTATAGAAATAAAAAAGAAATATGATAATCTTAACACTATTTGGATGCAAATTGGAATTCAAAATAACAATGCCAATACATTAGTTAGCGAAACAAGTTTAAATCTAGTAATGAATAAATGCATTATGATAGAACATAAGAAATATTTAGATTCAATTAATTAATTATCAGGTTTGGATAGAGGTTTACCTGTTTTCACTTTTTTCGCATAATTAGTCATTTCATCCTCAGATAAATTTCTCATAATATGTGTTTTTGTATCAATAATAGACATCTTTATATTTTTAAGTGAAGTAGATTCTTCGCTTGAAGTAAAGACGGATTCCAAGGCAAGAATAATAGCATCGTCAAATGAAATATCATCTTTGTATTTTTTTTCAAATAAATCAATTACTTTTTCACTTCCAGAACCAATAGCAGTTGCATTATACGCTACATAATTTCCACTGGGATCAGTTTTCCAAATGTGAGAACCGGTTCTATCTACTCCACAAATAAGTAATGAGACACCAAACGGTCTAACACCTGCAAACTGGGTAAATTGTTGTGAGGAATCAGCAATTTTTCTTGCTAATGTTTCTACATCTATGGGCTGATCATATACAAGTCGATTACTTTGTGCTATAATACGTGCTTGGTCAACTTGAACTCGTGCATCAGGAATATAACCGGCAGCAGCAACACCAATATGAGCGTCTACTTGAAATATTTTTTGAGTCAAACCTGATGTTTGAAGTTTATTAATTTTTTCATCAACCGCAATTATTGTTCCCTCATTTGTTTTTATTCCTAAAGCTAAACTACCGCGTCGAACTGTCTCCATTGCATATTCAACTTGATATAGCCTTCCATCGGGTGAGAACACTGTAATAGCTCTATCATATCCTGATGCTGCGGGGAACATATATTATCAGACAAATATGTCAACTATTAAACATTTAAAGTTTTAATCAAATACAAACATGGGGTATAGAATCTATGATAGAAGAAATAATTGAATTCGACGGACATCCTCTTATTAAAGCTACTCATAGAAATACAATAGAAATAACACGAGAGAGCATATTGACACAAAATGGAGATTGTATAATAGGCGTAAATGCTTCCAAATCATGTAAAAATTTAAGTAACGATATAAAAGAACAATTGAAAAATGATAACAACCAAGTAACTATAATATTGAAAGTTAATGAAATGAAGTGTATTATTAATGGTACAGGCAGTCAACAATTGACTTTAGATGACATAAATGATCTCGTAATAAGAAAAAGTCAATTTATATCTTCGAGAACATTAGCAATTAATTGTAATAAAGCTGCATTAGATATTCCAAGAAAAATGATTTCAAAATTAAAAAATCATAAGGCAAGGGGAAAGTTAATTATTCAAATTAGTACGGATAAGTGAAATATTTAATGGTAAAAAAAGCAACTGCAATAGCTCACACAATGCAAGGGTTATTAAAATATCATGGTTTAAAAGATTACGACTTACGGATACCTTTCCATGACAGTATATCAGTAAACTTGGAAGCTTTATGGACAAAAACAACAGTTGAATTTGGCAACTGGGAAAACGATTCTTTAATCATTAATGGAAAAGATCAAAAAAACGACACATTGCAAAGAGCTTTATCAATAATAAATATAGTTAGAAGTTTAAGCAAAATAGAGGAAAAAGTAATTATTACATCAGAGAATAGCTTAACATTTGGAGAAGTCAAAGGTCTAGGATTTTCATCGTCAGCTGGTGCAGCTCTAGCTGCAGCTGCTTTTAAAGCTGCAAAATTAAATTCAATTTATAACTGGGATTTAAAAATGATATCAAAAATTGCACGCCGGTTGGCAGGATCAGCATGTAGAAGTGTTGTTGGAGAATACGCACGTTGGTATGCAGGAGACAATGATGATAATTCATTTGCAGAAAAAATTGCTACAAAGGATAATCTAGATTTACATATGCTAGCTATACCCATGCCATCAGTTCATACAACAGAAATAGCCCATAAAGAAGTTATATCTTCAAATTTTTTCCAAGCAAGAATAGATTCTGTTAATATTAGATTAGAAAAAATACAACAGTCAATTCTTAAGGGGGATTTAGAACAACTAGGTAAATTAGTAGAAGAAGATTCATTGGAATTACATGCATTGACAATGACAGGAAAAAATAAAATGATATTATTNAATTCCAAAAGTTTACAAATCATNCAATTAATTAAAAAAAAGCAAAAAGAAGGAANATCAATATATTTTTCGATGCAAACTGGCCCATCTGTATTTGTAAATGGTTATTCAGAAGATATTAATGAATTATATGAAGAAATTGTAGATTTAAATATAAAAGTAATAAAATCAAGAATTGGCGGTTCTGTTAGAATTATAAATTAAGATTTAATCTTTCCGGATTACTAATTTATTTGAAAAATACAACAATACAAACATTGATGCAAGAGCAAGACCAAGAGATGGTAAATATCTATTTCGAAGCTCTTCAGAAACAAAAACAGACAATTCATCGATTGGAACACTAATAGTCTGGCCAAGATGAAGATGCTCTACAATAGGTTTAAATTGTAATTCTTTCCCAGGAGAAATTCCAAGTACCTTAGAAGTAAGTTCAATTGAATCACCTTTGCCGAGAGATTGTATTGTAGAAAATATTTCNTCGTCATTAAGAATAATCATGTTATCTAAAACGTCAGGAGAAATTACTATTGAATTGATGGTGAAATTAGAAGGATTAGAGANTGTAATTACCAAATCCACTTCTTGATTATCGAAAATATTCTCAGGAATATCAATAGTAATTACAGGTGATTTGATTATAAGAATTGGTATTTGTTCAGTAAAGATTCGGACAGTTTGACCAGCTAAAAGGAATTCGCCGCGAGCTTGTAAGAGATTTCTGTCAACACTTTCATCAGNACTACTGANNATATATTCATTTTTCATGATGNCCCCGGAANNTAATGTAGAACGTTCGTCCCAATCANCACCTTCTATAACGATATATTCATCGTCGTTTCCTTTAACACCGACATTATGAAGCATTAAATCTCCACGATTTTCAAATTCAATAAACATTGTAAAATTATAACCAGTTAAAGCTTCTGTAATATCGATTGTCTTACTTAAATGAACAGCAATTGGAAGAACACTTGATTTAGACAAAAATGTGAAATCATCATTATTTGAAGTTACAATGATTTTAGCTGGTGGGAGTATAACATTTTCAGATACGTCATATGTNAGATTATAACGCAATGTAGTTGAATTCTTTGAAGTGAGAATGGGTATAATTGCAGTAATGTATTTTCCAGAAGAAGAGGCTATTGGTGAATTAACGAAATCAGAACTTGTATGCAAGTCAACATTAAGTGGCAAAGTATCTAAAATATCAATATTTGTTAGGTTCATATTTCCATTATTAGTAATTTTTATCTCAACTTCAAGAGCGTCCTTCCAAATACCATCTAAAGGAATTGGAGAATTTTTTTCTATTGTTAAATCAGGAACATCAAACGACACTCGTTCAGCATTTACTTGTGCATTATATTCATCAGTAATTGTGAATTGATTAGAATAAACACATTTTTCTTCATCAAGTTCGGTCCAAATAATATCCCAAACAAAATTTTGACGATTTATAAGTAAATCAGAATTTGAAATATTAGTAGAAACTTTAATGATGTTATTAAGATCAGNAGGTATAGAATCAAATTCTTTCACTAGTGTGTCATTTAAAGAAATGCTTACAGAATATGCACTTCTAGTACCAATATTTCTTAATTCAAGATCTGCAGTTACGACATTGCGCATAGGATAATAGGATTTATTCTGAGTGGAAATAGCTATTAGTGAAGGTCCGACATCGTTTAATATAAGGGAAAATTCATTAGAACGAGTTTGGGAAGAAACTTGAACATCATCAATAGTAAATGAATAATCAAAAATTATATTTTCATAATTTGAAGTTAGTATAACTGAATCATCGGACGTTACAGATAATAACTTAGATACAGTAACACTTTCACCAGGTCTAAGATTCTCTATAGTTTCATTACCTCCGCCTTCTAATAATTCAAAATGATCTGACCACCAGTTGTCCTTGAAAGTGATCTTATCAATTACGAGTCCTTCTATTTCAGGAGATAAATTAGTAAATGTTATTCTGGATTCAATAGTATCACCCGTATTTACACTTCCATTCTCAATATCTCTAATTACTGAAAGAACAGGTGGATAATATATAAGAGGAAGACTTTGATTAAAAGAAGACTCGGGAGACAAAGTATAAGATATCTTAGAACCATATTCAGTAAAGTTATGAGTAATAATTGCATTATCATTTTCTTTATCACCATTTAGAAAAATCGATTTAGTGACACGATTTTTAGAATCGATAAAAGAACCGTATGTTTGAATAGAAATAACTGAATTAACTGATGTAGATGAAGAATTAATGAAATCAGAACTAAATATACGTGAAGGAATTAGTTCCATCCCAAGTACACTGTTATCATCTGGGGTGTTATCAATTAAACCACGTTCATTAATACCGATTAATGAAACAGAATATATCATTTCACCATTAATGCTTTCACCAGAAAGAGATACTATCGGAGCTTGATTTTCTTGAAATATATCTGGTTCAATTAATGTATTAAAACCATCATCATTATTTTGGAATATCATCCAAATAGGTTCAAAGATAAGATCAGATTCTGCATGAGAATAAAAAATTAATTTTTTATCTTTATTATCAAATGGGAATAATCCCAATTTAAGATCGGTAGATAGAAGGGAAGTGAAACGATTAGCAGTAGATTCGCTTTTAGCGTTAATTTCAACAAAGACACCATCATTAGGTAATAAAGAATCAAAAACAGCATATCCATTAGATTGAAACATTTGAAAACGCGGATCAGATGGTCCTTGTTGGGAATATTGAATAAGAGAAAATGATTCAATTCCATCAAAATTTTTCAGATCGTCAGAAAGAAAACCAGTCGTATTTACATCAAAAAGAGTGATCGACCAATATATTAAATCTCCAGCTAGAACTATAGAAAGTTCTTCTTCATATCTATCATATTGAGATTGTGCAAATGTATTATTAGAGAAATAAATTGGATTGGCAATTAACAACAATAATATCAGATACACAAAGATTTTTTTCAAGTTACTCACATCATATCGTTATAGTTTTAATGTATTGCTTGGTTGTTCTATATATTTATTTTTTTTTACTTGTTTCAATTGGATCGTCAATTCCTTTTTCATTTAATGTAAAAACAGCGTCTTGTTCAGGGTGATATGGACTATCTTTCATTTTTGCGATTCGGTTTTTTCCAGATTTTCGCAAGTATAGCCTATAAGTACTAGTATGAGCAACGACATGACCGCCAACAGGCCTTGTCGGGTCACCAAAGAAAGAGTCAGGAGCAGACATAACTTGATTTGTTATTACAATGGCCACATTACGAGTTTCAGCAGTACGAGTTAATAAATGCATAAATCGATTAAGTCGGTGTTGTCGTATAGCAAGTGTACCTCGACCTAAGAATTCTGCGCGATAATGACCCATTAAAGAATCAACTATCACAAGTCTAATATTAGAATTATCTAGAACCTTACCCAATTCACCAACAAGTAATTCTTGATGTGAACTATTATAGGCCTTAGCAACTGTAATTCCCTCAAGGACTTTATCAGGATCCATGCCTCGTTGAGTTGCTATATCACGAAGGCGTTCAGGTCGAAATGTATTTTCAGTATCAATGTATACTGCGCTACCGTCAAGACCACCCTGTTCGACAGGTTGTTGAACAGTGAGACATAATGTATGACATATCTGAGTCTTACCTGTACCGAATTCACCATAAAATTCAGTCACGGCTTGTGTTTCAATCCCTCCAATTAATAAATTATCTAAATTAACACTTCCAGTTGTAATCCTGTCAATTTTTTGTCTTCTGTCATATATTTCAGTAGCAGATACAAAATCTTTATCAAATCTTCCTATTTCAACTAATTTGAGTCTAGCTTTATTACACAAGTCAATAGCTTTATCCATTTCAAATCCTGTAGTATCAGCAATATCACCTGGACCTCGAACAGCTACATCAAGAATTGTATAGATTCCTGCAGAAGTCAATTTACGAGTAGTAACAGGACCAACGCCTTCCATGGTTTCAACACCTAAAACTACTTTATCTGATTTGGCAGCATCTTTAGATTCAATAGCAGCATCTTCAGATTCAATAGCAGTATCTTCAGATTCAATAGCAGTATCTTCAGATTCAATAGCAGTATCTTCAGATTCAATAGCAGTATCTTCAG
>PAVW01000011.1 GCA_002713205.1 Nitrososphaerota archaeon | reverse complement strand
TGAGAAAAAACCAAAACCTGTCTCTACAAAAACTGAGAAAAAACCAAAACCTGTCTCTACAAAAACTAAGAAAAAACCAAAACCTGCCTCTACAAAAACTAAGAAAAAACGTGGATCAAGTGATCTAGTTGTGAAAGATGCTCTCTTATTACGCAAGAAAATTTCCAAAACACGTCCAAAATTCCAGAGACAAGAATCATGGCGTTATGATAGAATAAAGATAAATTGGCGAAAACCCAAAGGATTTGACAGTAAAATGAGGATACAGAAAAAGGGTTGGCCTGCAATCGTAAAAATAGGTTATAGAGGCCCTAAATCAGCTCGTGGCTTACATCCTTCAGGTTTTTATGATAAATTAATCTATAATATAGACGAATTAAATATCTTAAATCCAGAAACTGATGCTATCAGAATTTCATCCAAAATTGGGAAGCGTTATAAATTAACTATAGTGAATAAAGCAGAGAAATTAGGATTTCATATATTGAATCCACATATTAATAATAAAAGGAAACGTTAAAGATAATGACTAACTTAAAATCCAAAAAAATTATGGCTAGTAGGGTATTCTCCGTAGGAATTAAAAGAATAAAGATAAACCCTGATTCTGTTGATAAACTAAACGATGCAATAACTCGTGGAAGTATTCGTAATTTAAAAAAGGACGGTGTGATACAAATAAAAAGTAAACAAGGAATTTCTAGCGGACGACGTCGTATAGTTAGACAAAAATCAACTAAACGAGGAAGAAAAGCTGGTTCAAAAGAAGGTGCAAAGTATTCTAGAATAACAAAAAAACGCTTATGGATTCTGAAAGTTAGGTCACAACGTAAGCGATTACATATGTTAAAAGATAGAGAGGAAATTTCTAACACATTATTTTGGAAACTCTATTTAATGTCAAGTTCAGGTCAAATCCGTTCAGTAAAACATCTTCAAGAACTAGTCTTGAAATTTCAGAGTTGAGATGATATGAAAACAAGATATACACCAATATTTCGTAGAAGGCGGAAGGGTAAAACCAATTATTTAAAACGTAAAAGTATGATTATCTCAAAAAAAACCCTTTTATGTATTAGAACAAGTAATAAAAACTCTTCATTTCAATTCTTTGTTCCAATGATTAATGGTGATTTAATGAAAAGCNCGTCTCATTCTGTTCAATTAAATAAATTTGGTTGGACAAACTCAGGAAAAAACACACAAGCATTATATCTTACCGGTTATTTGGCAGGAAAAAAAGCAAAACTCGCAGGGGTTAAAGATGCAATATTATATTCTGGAATGAGACAATTCACAGCTAAATCCAGCTTAATTGCAGGTTTAAAAGGGGTTATAGATGCTGGCATTGATATTCCTGCTGACCATGATATATTTTCTAAAGAGAATAAATTTAAAACTGANACTATAGAAAAAATAATTAAATTGATTGATTCAGAATACNGTGAAAATAATGGTAATGCAAAGAAGAACTGAACAAAGAAGAACTGATCAAGAACAAATTTGGAATCCTCGTACAAGATTGGGTTCATTAGTACAATCCGGAAAAGTAACGTCATTATCACAGCTTTTTGAAAATGGTTGGAAAATAAAAGAATATCAAATTGTTAATCACTTATTACCCGATTTAAAGTCATTTGTGGTAGATGTCGGTGTAGTCCAAAAACAAACCGATGCTGGTGAATCAACTAAATTCAAATCAGTAGTTGCAATTGGTGATAATAACGGTTGGTTTGGAGTTGGAACCGGAAAAAAACCTCAAATGCGTAATGCTATTGACGCAGCTACAAATAATGCATTAATTAATATAACTCCAGTTAAATTAGGATGCGGCAGCTGGGAATGTAGATGTGGAACTAATCATTCAATTCCGTATAAAACTATTGGCAAGGCTGGTAGTGTTAAAGTAGAAATTATACCTGGACCTAAAGGTCTTGGTCTTGTTGCGGGTGAAACAATAAAAAATTTACTTGAGTTAGCAGGTATTCAAGATTCATGGACTAAAACTTTTGGTGCTACTGCCACTATGCCTTCAGTAGCTCAAGCAGTTTATAATTCAATTAAAGAACTTCATGGCATGAGTTTATAGTGTGATATATAGTGACTGCATACATTGTAATTAATATACGCGGAACCGTTAATATTCCACACGGTGTAAAAAAAACACTTAAACATTTAAATCTTGAAACACGTTATCGTGCCACTGTTATTTCAGATAATAAAATTAATCAAGGTATGTTGTTAAAAGCTAAAGAATATCTAGCTTGGACTAAAGCAGATTCAAAAATTATAGCCCAGCTCTTGAAAAACAAAGGAGAAAAGAGCAAAACAATAAAATACAGTAATGATTTAGTTAAACAAATTGGTTTCACTGATATTGATGATTTAGCTCAAGCTTTAATTGATAATCGAATATCTATTTCTAAAATTTCTAATTTAAAACCTTCTTTTAGACTCTCTCCTCCNCGTGGGGGTTTTAAAAAATCTACCCGTCGAATGTATTCTCAAGGAGGCACATTAGGATATAATCCTGATCTGTTGAATATACTTTCAAATATGATGTAAAAATGTATAAATTGTTGTGGTGTATTGCTTATGGTTTCTCGATTACGTAAAATTAGAAGACAAAGAGGTTCACGATCCCATGGTTGGGGACAGGTTAAAGGACATCGTTCTCATCCTTCAGGTCGTGGAAATGCTGGTCTGATGAAATATAGACGGAGTTGGATGATAAAATATGATCCTGATCATTTTGGAAAACCTCATCTTAATCCTCCTAACAGAAAAATTGTTTCGAAATGGATTAATGTAGGTCAAATAAACGGATTATTTTCTAATAGTTCTGAACAAACTTTGTCTAAGATAAATTTGACTGAACTTGGTTATGAAAAATTATTAGGCTCTGGAAAAATTTCAGGACCTTTTGAAATCGTTATTAAATCTTATTCACAAACTGCAAAAGATAAAGTTGAAAAAGCAGGTGGTANAGTATTGAGGTCTAATAAATGAGTGCCNTTACAGANCTTGTTAGAAATATAGCATCTATTTTACCCGAAGTTAGAAAACCAAAAATCAAACAAACATTAACTACTAGATTGCTTTGGACAGGTGTTGCATTAATAACTTACTTAGTTATGGCTCAAATACCATTATATGGCGTTGCTTCTGGAATGTCAGATCAATTATCATACACGCGTATAATATTTGCTTCTGCTCAAGGTACTTTGATGGAACTTGGAATAGGTCCTATTGTCACAGCAGGTCTTATTTTACAATTGCTTAAAGGTGCTGAAATAATTAAACTAGATTTTAAAAAGACTGAAGATCGTGCATTGTTTTCTGCTTCTACTAAAATATTAGCTATAACTGTTACATTTGCAGAAGCAATTGCATTTATGATTGGTGGTGCATTTGGAACGGGTCTAACTACTTCTACTATGATAGTAATTATCTCTCAAATTATGTTTGCTGGACTTATGGTAATTCTTTTAGATGAATTGCTTCAAAAAGGCTGGGGTTTGGGCAGTGGTATAAGTCTATTTATTGCCGCCGGTGTAGCTCANCAGATTTTCTGGAATATTTTTAGTCTTATTCCTAGTGGNACNGGTTACTTTGGTGTAATACCAAATACGATTTCTAATTTTTTNTCTAATTCTCCAGAAAGCGTTTTTATGCGCCCTGGTGGTTTACCTGATATTTTAACAATGTCATTNACATTTGCTATTATTGGCTTAATAGTATATGCNGAAGGCATNNNAATTGAAATTCCTATNACTTCTGTTAAATATAGAGGATTCCAAGGCACTTACCCAATAAAATTACTTTATGTATCAGTTTTGCCTGTTATTTTGACTGGAGCCCTTTTAGCCAACGTAATATTCTTTTCACAATTTATATGGTCCCGATATAATCCTGCTAATTCAAACAGTTTGTTGAATCTTATAGCGATTTTTAATGTTAATGATCCTACACAAGGCCCAATAGGTGGTTTAGCTTATTATATTTCCCCTCCACGTGGGATAGAAGTAGCATCTGTCGAACCTGTCCGTGCTATTACTTACATGTTATTCTATATTGTAATGTGTACTATTTTTGCCAGAGTTTGGGTTGAAATAGGTGGATTGGGTGCAAAAAGCGTGGCAAAAAATCTTCTTGGCGCAAATGTTCAAGTTCCAGGTTTTCGACGTTCGCAAGCTTCTGTTGAGGTTGTACTCCAACGTTATATTCCTGTCATTACAATTATTGGTGGTATTTTGATGGGTCTATTGGCATCAGGGGCAGATATATTAGGAATATTTGGTGGTGGTACTGGAATATTGCTTATGGTAAGTATAACTATGAATTACTATCAAATATTGATGAAAGAAAGACTAGAGGCAATGATGCCAGGTCTTGCATCATTCTTGGGTAAAGGATAGCCTATATTAGTAACTTTTTTGGTGTTCATAATTGGTCAAAACTAAACGTGTTGTAATTGTTGGTATTCCAGGCGTGGGCAAAACCACCGTTGTTACTGAAGTATTTAATCAACTCCAACAAAAAAATCTCAAGATAGAAAATCTAACTTTTGGAACTATAATGTTCGAAGAAGCCCAAAAACTTGGCATTTCTAATCGAGATGAAATGAGAAAATTATCAGTTGATGAGCAAAAGAACTTACAAATAAAAGCAGCTCAAACAATTGCACAAATTAATACAGACGTAGTTCTAATTGATACTCATTTATTTATTAAAACTAATTCAGGTTATCTGCCCGGACTGCCTAAAGACATTCTTGATTATTTATTACCTACAAATCTTGTTCTTGTAGAAGCAAAACCTCAAGATATCCTTAATAGACGAGCAAATGACCCAACTCGTACACGTGATTCTGCAACAATTAATTCTATAGAATTAGACAATCAAATTGCAAGAAGCATGCTTTCTTCATCAGGTGTTTTAACTGGTGCTTCAGTATTTATAACGATTAATCAAGAAGGAAAATCTGAAGAAGCAGCAAAATCAATTGCGGACTTTATAATTTAGAATTATGGGTTTTTCTTTTTGAAAGGAATAATTCTATCAGGTATGCCTGCAGTTGGTAAGACAACTGCTGCTTTTTCTTTATGTAAAGAATTTAACCTTGATTATTATTCTGGTGGAGATTTACTAAAAGAATTAGCTAAAAAAAAAGGCTATGAAATCTCTGGCTCTGATTGGTGGGATGATAAACATGGAATGGATTTCATATCCAATCGAATGAATGATTACTCTTTTGATAAATATGTCGATAAAAAACTTCTAGAATTATTAAATCAAGGAGATGTTGTTATTACTAGCTACACTTTACCTTGGCTTACTAAACAAGGCATTTCTGTTTGGCTAGAGGCTTCAATTGAAAATAGGGCCAAACGATTATGCGTCCGTGATAATATCGGTATTGATAAAGCTAAAAACATAGTTAAGAAAAGAGATTTAAAAAATCAAGAACTTTATCACAAATTATATAATATTAATCTAGGGCAAGATTTGTCTGTTTTTGATCTAATAATAAATACTAACGATATTAATATTAATGAAGTAAGTAAAATTCTTATTAAATCAATAAATGAATCAATTTAACTCTAATTCTAATAATGAAAGATTTGTTCTTAATGAGGAAGACGATCTTGTAGATTTTGGCTCTCGGCCATATGATAGAACAATTCCTGAACTCCTTAATAATGGAATTATATTTGTAGACAAACAATCCGGTCCTACTAGCCATCAAATTGTTTCTTGGGTTAGAAGTATGTTAAACCAAAACAAAGCTGGTCATAGTGGTACTTTGGATCCGCAGGTTACTGGTTTATTACCTATAGGCTTGGGAGATGCAACTAAGGCTCTATCAATTCTGCTATATGGATCTAAAGAATATGTTGCGATACTTAGATTACATAATGATGTTAATCCAGACTCCTTTACCACTTATCTCTCTGAATTTACGGGTAAAATTTTTCAAAAACCTCCACAACGTTCTGCAGTAAAAAGAAGAACCAGAATTAGAGAAATTTATGACATTAAGCCTCTGGATTCTAAAGGCAGGTTAATCTGCTTAAAGATATTATGTGAAGCAGGAACTTATATTAGAAAATTGATTTACGATATTGGTGAAGTCTTAGGATGTGGTGCTACTATGATTGAACTTCGACGTACTAAGGTTATGCATATAGATGAAAACACTAAATTTGTTACACTACATGATCTCAACGACGCTATGTTTTTATGGAAATCCCATAATCAAGATGAAAAAATTCGTTCATTAGTTAAACCTGTTGAATTTATTTCCAAACCTCTTAATTCAATTATGTTAAGGTCTTCCGCAATTGACTCTATCTGTCATGGCGCTCAATTGGCAATTCCTGGAATCTTGAATTTTTCAAAATCTATACAAAAAGGTGATAATATATCACTTATTTCTCAAAAAGAGGAATTAATTGCAATTGCAAAATCAGAATTTTCTGCTATTGAATTACAAGAAAATAAAAAAGGAATTGCTAGTATTACTCAAAGGGTTATTATGCGGCCTGGTACTTATCCAAAAATGTGGAAAAAAAACCAGATTCGTGAATAATATTGTGAAAAATGTTAATCATAATAAAGAATTTAACTTTTAAATTGTTTGTTCGAATCATAGCCGGGGTAGTCTAGATTCATGGACAATCTGGTAAGGCGCAAGCCTGGAATATATTCCAGTTAGCTTGTGACTCGCAAGGGTCTCGTGGGTTCAAATCCCACTCCCGGCGTTCAATTGTTTTTCATTTTTTTCTTGCTATTTGATTTTTATGAAAAACGATATAAATACCGTTATAAATATATATTTTATGTCAAGGGAACATTTTGTATATATATTGACATTCGTTTTACTTCTTTCATTATTTGCTCCCGTAATTAATTCTGCATTAGCTGGACCTGAAGATATTCTATGGAGTGATGCCAGACCCTTTAGAGCAATATCACCTCTAATTCCTGAAAGTGGAATAATGTTTCATGAACCTGTTTCTGATAAAATGTCAGGATCATCAGAAAGAGTTGTAACTGGACAAGATTATAGATTTGATAATGCAAAGAAACAAGCAATTGAAGATTGGAAAGATAGTCAAGATGGTGCATTTCTGAGAGCTTTTGGAATCTAAAACCTGATTGATTAAATTACTATTTTTTAGTTATCTTTATAATATCTTTCTTAAAAATCTCTTCGATGTTTTTTGGAAGAATTACTGAATTTATTATTTCTATTTTTGACTTATCTGCCCAATTAATTTTATTGATTTGAATCTTTTCTATATGATTTGAATTATCAAGTTCTATTGATACATTAAACACATTGTTGTTTTTTTGGTAGATTTTTATAATTTTCTTCCTTTTATCTATAATAATTAATTCATATCCTAATAATGACGCTTCTAATAAATCAATTATTCTTCATTTAAACACAAACCATATACTATTTTCCAAATTATATGTTGTTTTTTGTTTATTGAATTAATCTTCTTCATTTAGTTGAATATCTTCGGTTATTGTCGAATATTTATAAAACGTTAAACACTATTAATATTTTTTTTAATTAAGTGATACATTTGCGACATGTAATTAAATGTTTGACAGAAGAAGGAGAACTCAATGATAATATTGAACTTGATTTATCTGAGGCTGAATTACTTAAAACTTATCAAACTATGGTTCTTACAAGAATTCTTGATACTAAAATGATAGCCCTTCAACGTCAAGGACGAATTGGCTTTTATCTTTCATCATATGGTGAAGAAGCTTGTTCTGTTGGTAGTGCTCTAGGAGTTTCCAATAATGATTGGTTCTTTCCAGCATATAGAGAACAAGGTGCAATGTTACTCAAAGGCGTCTCACTTCATTTTATTATTTCTCATCTTCGCGGAACTTCAGAAGATGAACATAAAGGTAGAGCATTACCTGGATTGTTTGGATGTAGTTCAAAACGATTTGTTGCTCCATCTGCACCTGTTGGTACACAAATACCTCATGGAGTTGGAGCTGCTTTAGCATCGAAATTAATTGGTGATAATATCGCTACAATAATTTATTTTGGTGATGGCGCTACTTCTTCTAATGACTTTCACTCTGGTCTGAACTTTGCTGGAGTTTTTAAAACCCCTAGTGTTTTCTTTTGTAAAAATAATCAATGGGCTATTTCAACTCACGTTGATTCTCAAACATCTTCTCAAGGAATTGCAGTAAAGGCTCAAGCTTATGGATTTGATGGTGTATTGGTTGATGGAAATGATGTTTTAGCCGTCTATTTAGCTACAAAAACCGCTATGGAAAATGCTCGTGATGGCCGAGGACCTACCCTTATAGAAGCTCTGACATATCGTTTATCATCTCACTCTACTTCTGATGATGGTTCTCGATATCAAGATCAGATTGAATATAAAAAATGGCTAAATAAAGATCCCATCGCAAGATTTCGTAAATATCTAAATAATGCAGGAATATGGACCGTTGAATATGAACAAGAATTACAAGAAAAATTCGATAGACAAATATCTGATATAATTGCGCAAGTTGAATCTTCTCCTATGCCTAGCGTGGATACATTGATCACGGATGTTTATTCTGAAATTCCTAGCGCTCTGAAATCTGATTTTGAAGATATCAAAAATATCTGATGTAAAATTCTATAATTCATACAATTATTTTTTATTTATCTGTGAAAATCTGTTAATTATAATCAACATTATAATAATTATAGAAATGCCTAATGTAACATAGAATGTCATATCTTCTAATAGTGATTTCGGAGTAACTTGTAGCAAAAATATCGTACTGATAGTTTCCTTCTCTGTTAAAATTTCTACCTCAATTTCATAAATTCCTTTTTCTTTAAAATTATGTTTAAGAGAAAAATCTCCTTCTATAATGTCTAAATCAGTATATGATTGGATTAAACTTATACCATAAAAAATATTTATTATTACTGAAATTCGTTCTAGTCCTTTTCCAGTTGTAGCATTCTGAATACTAAAAACTAGATTCGAATCTTCATTTTGTATTACAAATGAAGGATCTGAAATAAACTGTACTGTTATTCCATTTGTATCTTTTTTAAATCCTCCTATTATATGAGCCATACTAAATGGAATAAACATTAAAAAATAACATATAATTAATATTGATATAATCTTATGTAATGCCATTCTATCATTTTTTATGAGATAATTTGTTTATATATGTCATTATAATTCTTCTTTTGGCAATTCAACAACATTAGTCCCTGTTGTTTAAAAGTATAAGAACAATAATATCATAAAGAAAAACTCGGGGGAATAAAAAATATGGAAATAGAATATGTTTTCTTTTTAATTGGGGTTATAACGATAATTGGTTATCTGGCTTCCAATATTTTTGAACGAACCCGCATCCCTGATATTCCAATTTTGATACTACTTGGAATTATTGCATCTTCACTTCTTGGTGGTACTACTGAGGGTTTACAATTTATTGCCCCATATTTAGCTTCCATAGCGATAGCAGTCATATTATTTAATGGTGGCATGTATCTTAAGATACGCCAAGTTATTGCAGAAACTCCTAAAGGATTTCTTGTTACAGCTACTAGTGTTTTACTTACCATTATTGTTACTAGTGCGTTTGGATTAATAATTAATAATTACATTTTTGATTCAGCTTGGGGAATTGGGTTAGATGCTTTATTACCTTCATTATTTTTTGGTGCTGCTTTAGCTGGTACTAGTTCTGCAGTTATAATTCCGCTTGTTAGTAGATTAAAAGTTGATAAAAAACTTGAAACATTCTTAACTATTGAATCTGCCTTTACAGATGTTTTTGTTATTGTCATTGGAGTGACTATACTTAATGTAATGGTAAATCCTGGTTCGTCTGATACTATTAGTATCACAACTTTTCTACAAGGTATTGCTGGTAAATTTTCTATCGGTATAGTTTTTGGATTACTAGGTGGATTGATTTGGTTGTACATTTTACAAAGCTTTCCAAAAAATACTGGTAAAATATCTTCACAATATGATATAGTTCATGATGATGTCTTAACCTTAACTACATGTTTAATGCTTTATGGAATATCTGAAATAAGTGGTGGTAATGGTGCACTTGCTGCACTATGTTTTGGCTTAGTTCTTGGCAATGGAAAAGATTTTGGATTTATTCCTTCATTTCAAACTACTCCTGTAGATGCAGGTTCATTAATGCGAAAATTCCAAGGCCAAATTTCCTTTTTACTTACCACGTTCTTCTTTGTATATCTCGGAATGATATTCAAAATTGGCCCAATGATCTTAATTCTTGGGATTTTGGTTACCGTTCTGTTATTTGGAAGTCGCTATCTTGCACTTTATACTACTGTACGGAATAATCGAACTTATGGTGCAGAAATCAAATTTCTCTCTCTTATGTTGCCACGAGGTTTAGCAGCAGCTGCTGTAACTCAGTTGCCTATGAATTATGATTTAAATTTCCCATATATGCAAGATTTAGTCGTTTCAGTAATTATTTTTTCAGTTCTTGTTTCAGCAATTGGAAGTTTTGTTCATGCTAGAAATAATCCACCTGAACAGCCTATTTCACCAAAATCATAATTATAATTAATTTTATTCGTTATAATCAATTAATTTTCTTCGATTAGGGAACTGATTAAAGATTCTGTAAATGTCTTACTTTTTACCCATACTGCAATCGCATGGGTTGTTGAACCTGAAGAATCTGGAACTTCAATCAGCACACTCCATACAAATATTAAAGAACATATATTTACTGTTTTTTTTGCATATAGTACATATTGGGTGCTTTTGGTTTGGCCAAATTTCATCAATAAGACTATCACAGATGCCTATAGCTTGTTCTGGAGCAGCCGTCATTGACGCTGCATCTTTTAGTCGTCTTAATCCTTTTGTAATTTCACCTGAAACTCCCTTTCGATGTCAAGCATTTCTAAACATTGACATTTACCATATGCCAAAATAGCTGAATTTTTGCTTTATTGTTATATTTTGCTCTTGATTATACCAAGTTGTTTTACGTTACAAGTCATTTATTCTAAACTTATTTTATAAAATTCTCATTTTGCCAAATTAATATTCTGCAAGAAATCTCAAAATTCGTATTTTGGAATACTTGTGGATGAAAATGATTTAAAATGGCTTCTGTACATAAATATAAAACAATATCTCTCATTCGACCATCAGAATCTTGGTCATTCTCAAATCTTACACAAAAGGATACGAATTATCTTACTCATTGTTATCACCGATATCCAGCTAAATTTATTCCTCAATTGGCACGCAAATTGATATTGGAAAATTCTAAAGAAAATGAAATAATTTGTGATCCATTTTATGGCTCTGGCTCTGCTATACTAGAATCAATCCTCCATAACCGAATAGGTTATGGTACTGATATTAATCCAATTGCTTATTTGATTACAATGGCAAAAACTACTCCTATTAATTCATTAAAATTACAAAAAGAAATTGAATCAATTAATTATAATCTTAAACATACTGACTATGACCATGATGATTATCCTCCTGAAAAATTATCTAATTGGTTTGATATATCTACATATAACACACTAAAAAACATTCTAATTGAAATTAAAAAAATAAAACCTCAATACGTTATGTTTTTTTTCTTATGTGCATTTTCACATATACTAAAGAGTTCTAGTTATTGGAACAATGGTTCAGTTAAACCTCATAAGATTAAAGATAAATTTCTAAATAAAACTAATGAACCTATATCTAGATTCTTTTCACATGTTAAAAAAATGGAATTGCGAAATCAACAATTTAATTTAATCCTCCCTGAAAAAATTAAAAATAATATAGATCATTACAGACAGGTACAACTCGGCGATATAAAGAATATTACTTCTAATAATCAATGTTCTTTAATCGTAACATCTCCTCCATATGTGGTTAGTTATGAATATAGAGACATTCATTCTTTAAGCCTTAATTTTCTTCAAGATTTTTTTTCTAATATCCCTAACCATGAAAATTTTATTGGTTCTTCGCGTAGAAAAACTACTCCGCATAAAATATTTAGTGATACTGCATCTTCTATTATCGAAGATCTATTAGTTCAAGATAAAAATTTGTCAAAGACTGTTTCATCATATTTTCTTGATATGCAGGATTTTTTCATTAAATCTAATCAATTATTAAAAACTAATGGACGTCTAGCAGTTGTTATAGGTGATACGACATTACGTGGCGTTTCTATATTAAATACTCAAGTATTTACTGAAATCTTAACCAATCTTGGTTTCACGAAAAATCAATTAATAAAGAGAGATATACCTTTCAAATCATTACCATTTACAAGAGATCCAGAAACTGGTCGATTTGTTTCGTCTAAAAGCAGTTCTTGTATTAAATCTTATTCTCATGAATATATTATGATTTATTGTAAAAATTGATCTTTTTCACTAACTTGGGATAAATTTTATAATGAATTAATAGTACTCAATTTCGTACACATTGCCTAAACAAAAAAATCAACTTGTTACAATATCTCCAAATGATCTTGATATCTTTCAAGAATGCGACAAGGCATTTGACAAAAAAAATGTTGAATATTTCATTAATTTACTACAACAGGATGAAAGCATTTCTGTACGAACGCGTGCTGTTTGTATTCTTGCAGATATTGGTAATGAAGCAGTTATTCCGGTTCTCTCAGAAATTCTAAAAAATGATAAAACTTCATTGGTAAGACATGAAGCTGCGTTTACGCTCGGACAACTTGGATATGTTGAATCCGTTCCTGCTCTTATAGATGCAATGCTTAGTGATTCTAATAATGTAGTTAGACATGAATCGGCAGTTGCTTTAGGTTCTATTGGCGATCAATCTGCACGCAATGCATTGATTGATGCTACTAATGACAACGATACACTAGTTGTCCATTCAGCTTTTTCTTCTCTCTTAAACTTAGATCATCTTCAACTCAATTTAAAAATAAAATCACAAAGGAATTAATATAATGATTATCTAATTAAATATTTGAATTAAATATGAAAATTAGAAAATTTCTTAAAGATTTTATTCCATATAGTTGGGAACAGTCAAATCTAGAAATAGCTAATTCAATTGGCAAAAGTCCAGAAGATATAACTCGATTTGATACTAATGTATCTCATAATCTACCTTATCACTGGCTGGAAACATTATCTAACCAGTTACAAGATATTGAAATAAACAAATACCCTGATTCGTCATATGTCTCTGTCAGACAATTAATTGCTGATTATTGTTCACGTGATATAGATGAAATAATCTTGACAAATGGTGCCGATGAAGGATTATTCATGACAGGCTCATTATTTATTGAACCTGATAGTAAGGTTATGTTGTCTACACCTACCTATTCATATTATGAAAAGATGGCCCAAATTCTCGGTGGTATTCCTCTTGAAATCCAACGTAAATCCGATTTTTCCGATGATTTTCATACAATGTTAAAGAATCTTAATGATAACATTAGTTTGATTATTCTTTGTAACCCAAATAATCCAACAGGAAATATAATTCATAGAAAAGATATTGAGCTCTTTCTTGATAATAATGCATCTAATATCCCCATAATTATTGATGAAGCATACTTTGAGTATACTGATAATACCTTAGTTGATCTTATAGACAAGTACAATAATATAATTATAGTTAGAACTCTCTCTAAGGCTTTTGGATTGGCAGGTTTACGAGTTGGTTATATTATATCATCTAAATCTACTACATCTTTATTGAATAAAGTTCGTCCACCTAATAGCGTCGGTACAATATCCGTTCATTTGGCAAAAATTGCATTAAATGATATTAATTGGATGAAAAATAATGTCTCTGAGATAATGAAAGAAAAAAAATTATTTGAAGAAAAACTGTCTCAATTAAATAATGTTTCTATAATTCCAAGCTATTCTAATTTTATGTTAATTAAATTTGATAATAAAGATGGTTCACAAGTCCATTCCGAATTACTCAATAATGGTATTGTTGTGAGAGATGTCAGTTCGACCAAAGGACTTGAAAAATATATTCGAATAAATATAGGATTAAAAGATGAAAATGTGAAATTACTCAAAGCATTTGAAGACCTGATATAATATTGGTGACTTGATTGGTATTGGTATTAACTTCTGATGATGTTGAATCTATATTAACAATTAATGATACTATTTCAATTCTTGAAAAAAGCTTTATTGAACTTTCAAGAAAGCAAGTTAACATGACTGATCGTGATGTATTTGTTCTTGAAGATAAAAATGGTTGGTTTGGAATTATGTCCGCACATATGAAAAATATGGCTGCATTGGGCACTAAACTTGTAACCGTATTTCCTAAAAATATTGAAATCAACAAACCTACTACGCAAGCTGTCATATCGCTAATTGATGTTAATACCGGTGAATTAATTGGAATAATTGATGGTTCACTAATTACTGGTATGAGAACTGGAGCCACAACTGGAATAGCTACTAAATATTTATCTAAAAAAAATTCATCTAAATTAAGTATATTGGGTTCTGGGTTTCAATCTAAATTTCAATTAATGGCTATTTGTTCTGTTCGACATATCAAAGAAATTTTCATTAATAGTCCCTCTATTAATTCTAAATCTGATTATATTCATGAGCTGGAAGATTTACTTGATATTCCTATTATCATTGAAAAAAATATTACCAAACTTCTTAATACTGACATATTGGTTACATCCACTACATCTCCAACACCATTATTTGATGGAAATCTACTTGATAATGGAATACATATTAATTGTATTGGTGCCCATACAAAAGAAACCCGAGAAGTTGATTTAAGAACAATTGAGAAAAGTAAAGTCGTAGTAGATGAACGTTCTGCTGCATTACGTGAAGCGGGGGAGTTAATTATTCCTATTCAGAATGGCGAGATAACTGATAACATTATTTATGCTGAACTAGCAGAGATTGTAAGTGGTCAAAAACCTGGACGTCTTACTGATGACGAAATAACATTATTCAAATCTATGGGTCTTTCACTCGAAGATATATCTACAGCCAAGTTTGTTTTTGACAAAGCAATTGAGAAAGGACTTGGTCAGAATATTACTTTATGTTAATTTTCTGTAGGAATCATATAAATTTTTGTCCCAGTTAAATCCTGATCATTCCTAAATTTATCTATTAAATTTCTTGTAAATGGCTCAAGCTGATCTTCATTTATATCTTCTATATTCGCCCAGATATATTCTTGTAATTCGTTTTTATCTAACGTAATATTGTCATTTTTACTCAAGCAAATAAAATCAAAGAATATAAAATGCTTTGGTTTATAAAATTCATCTGATTTTATACATTCTTGTATCATAAACAATCTTTTTGGTAATATCTCTAACCCAGTTTCTTCTTTAACTTCCCGTATTATAGCAGTAGATAATGATTCCCCTATTTCTACATGACCTCCAGGAACTGAATATCTGTTATTAATCCATTTATGTGATTTAACCAATAAAATTTTGTTTTGGTTATTTAAAACTAAAGCCCCAACTGTTGGCTCTGGATAAATTTGATTCATTGTTAATTATATTTTTCATTTATATTGTTTTATTGATTGGTTCTCTTTTTCACCATGGGTGATAATTCTTTGAATTTATTATATAATTCATCAATTTCATTATCCCAAGATCTTGCATTGGGTATTTCTCTAGAAACTCTTACTGCTTTTTCTTTAATTGCTATTGATTTTGTAATTAAATTTATATCCTGAGTTAATAAATTAGTTATTTTTTCATTTGAAAATAAATCTATCATTTCAATATTTTTCTTTAAATTTTCTATACTTGTTTTGAATTTTTCTATCACAGCTTCCCCTACAGATTTTTTTATATCATTTAATTTATTATTGTTTAGTTGCTCTTTTATTAAATTCATGCCTATTTGTAATTCTTCTATTGATTTTTTTCTTATTGATGATTCAGATTCAATAAAATTTTCTTGTGAATATCCATTGAAATCAGGAATATATTCTTTTATTTTATTAATTAGCTCTTCTGACATGTATTCATAATTTATATTTTTACTATATAAATTTCTGACATATTACATAACGAAACGTTGAAATTATCTTCATAATACCTATTCTTATGGCTCTATTATCTGATAAAGTAGCAATTGTTACTGGTTCTACGAAGGGTATCGGTCTTTCTATAGCTAAAATATTTTCAAAACATGGAGCCAATGTAGTAGTTACATCAAGATCTCTCGACATTGCTAAAAACATTGTTGAAGATTTATCTTCTTACGGTACTGATTCTATGGCATTGAAAACTGATGTTAGTAAAACTGATAGTGTAACTAATCTTGTTAAAACAGTGATTGATCATTATGATAAAATTGATATTCTGATTAATAATGCAGGTTATCCACTTAAGAACAAATATTGGAATTCCTCTTTTGAATCTCTCAATATTGATGATTATCAACATGTACTTGATGTTGATCTATTAGGGAGTATACGGTGCTGTATGCAGATTATTCCTATAATGAAAAAACAAAAGAATGGAAATATTGTTAATATATCATCTACACCCGCAATTACAGGTTATGATAAAGGTATACCATATACAATTGCAAAATCTAGCCTTCTTGGACTTACTAAACATTTAGCTTTAGAATATGGAAAATTTAACATTCGTGTTAATACTTTGGCACTTGGGAATATCAAAAGCTCTTCTACTTTTGATCAACTTGATAAAATTGAACAAGAAAAACTTGGAAATGAATCTTCCTTACGACGCTGGGGCGAACCTAAAGAAGTTGCAAAAACTTGTCTTATGATAGTTTCTGATAATTTTAGCTTTGTTACTGGACAGACGATTATTATTGACGGTGGTACTGTTATGTTCTAATTCAATACCAATAAATTCATTATGTTAATTTTAATAACTTCATTATTATTCCTTGGAACGCTATTGATGATATTAAATACCAAAAAAATGTTGGCACTGCATTATTAATTATTGTTCCATTGCCAAGTTCTACTACTGTAGTTGAAAATAGTATTATATTCATTGCTATTGGCGATGAAGCCGCTGGTATAGTGAACCAATCATCTCCTAGTATCCTCGGTAATATTAAGATCCAAACAGCCATCAGTGGGGCTAGAAAAATTAATGTAGGCTTCAAACTATCTCTAGCTAGTTTTGCTTGCTTTTGCTTCATTTGTGGCTCCCTTTTCTTTAATTTTGCTTCTTTAATTTTATCTTTGCCCATTATTGCTGATCTCAATTCTTTATTATATGCAGAAACCTCTTTGGATATCCGTTTTGTTCCTTCCACATCTGAAAATCTTTTTCGTGAATAACCTGAACCTATTGAAACTAATATGCCTAAAAATATTATAAAATATGTTATATCAGGAATTGTATTTATCAATGGATACAAATCAATTGTTTTATTTAAAAAAGCTTTTCTTTTGGCTAAATAATATATAATTTATAAAATTGATGATGGATTCGTTTTTTCTAATTGTAGGTGGAATGGAGTGGATATGGATTATCTTAATTGCTAGTGTTTTGTTGGTAGGAACTGACAAATTACCAGAATTAGCACGAAGCTTAGGTAAAGCAATGGGAGAATTCCAAAAGGGTAAACGAGAACTAGAGGATGAGATTAATTCATCATATAAAGGATTTAAAACCACATCTGTTTCTAAAAGTCTCACTAAATTAGAATTACAAAAATCTGCTTCAGCCTTGGGTATTGATGTTACTACAAAAACAGAAGATGAAATACGAGAAGCTATAAAAAGAAAATTGAATTCATGATTCTTTTATGAATTAGTTCACGTTAAATATTTCTTATATTTTTTATACATATGGGATGAACAATGACGATATAGCCCTCTGATATGGTGACGAGGATCTTGAGTATGTGAGTTCGTCCCTCTTTACAATCTAATATTAGATTATGTCTCTTGTTTGATACTTCGAGTAGTCAAATAACCTATAATATACAAAGCCATCATTGGTAATGTAATTAACCACATAGTTACACCACTTGCATCTGGAGTGATTATTGCACCTAATATTACTAATATTATGAATGTATATCTCCAATTTTCTTTCCATACTTCGCTCTTAACAATTTCTAGTTTTGTCAGTAACCACATAATGATTGGTAATTGAAAAGCAATACCAAAAGCTAATACAAAGAATATTATAAATGAAATAAATTCATTAATTGTAATTAGTGTTTCAGCACGCAATGACAAACCATATCTATATAAAAATTCTAATGTTGTTGGTATCATTATACGTAACGAAAAAAAACTTCCAATAAAGAATAATAGGCTAGCTGGGATAAGTAAATTCCTTAATAATTTTATTTCTTTTTTGTATAAACCAGGTTTAATAAAGGATGATATTTCCCACAAAATTAATGGCATGCTTACTACTATTCCGACTAGTAGCGAAACATAGATTTGAGCCGATAATGCTTGACCGGGTGTGGTTAATATAATATCAACATATGATGGTAATACCATATCTTGAAGCATTGAAATTAATCTCGCCGCAGAATTATTGTAAACATCTGGATATGGTATAGGCACGCTAATTCCTCTTATTTCTATATTCTGTATTGAAAAAATAAAAACGAATGAACTAATTAATATCACGACTACAAATACTCGGATTACTCTGTTTCTTAATTCACTTACATGTTCAAATATTGGTCTTTCGTTGATTTCTTTCAATTAACTGAAAATATCACAGCCAGTAACATAAGTTATTCTATCTGAATTTATTTCATATATTTGTACAGGGTAATGTTTAAGATTCTATTTGTATTTTATTAATTTGATAAAAATGGCAAAAACATGGCATGATGAAGAACTAAATTTAGATTCTATCAAGAATGAAATTATTTCTGTTATTGGGTATGGGATTCAAGGCGCTGCTCAAGCATCAAATCTTAAAGATTCTGGTCTCAATGTAATAGTAGGTGCCAGACGAGGTGGATCAAGTTGGCAGAAAGCTTTGGATGATGGGCATCAGGTTTTGGAAATTCCTGAAGCAGTTGAACAAGCCGATATTATTCATGTATTAATTCCAGATATGGAACAACCAAAATTATATGAAGAACAGATTAAGCCATATCTTAAGGATGGTAATGCATTGGGGTTCTCTCATGGATTGGTTATAAATTACGAATGGGTAAAACCTCCTGAATGGGTCGATGTAATTATGGTTGCGCCAAAAGCTCCAGGACGACGTGTTCGCGAATTATATCTAGACAATTTTGGTACTCCGGCACTTATTGCTGTACAACAAAATTATACCAGTAAAGCATTGGATAGAGCTCTTTCAATTGCTAAAGGATTGGGTTGTGCACGTGCAGGTTTATTACAAACTACTTTCAAAGAAGAGGTTGAAACTGATTTATTTGGAGAACAAGCCGATCTTTGCGGAGGAACTGCATCTCTTATTCAGAATTCTTTTGAAACTCTAGTTCAAAGTGGTTACCAGCCTGAAGTAGCTTATTTTGAATGTCTACACGAATTAAAATTAATTGTAGATCTTATTCAACAGTATGGCATTAAGGGTATGTATAATCGTGTTAGTGAAACTGCAAGATATGGAGGTTTGACACGCGGAAATAGAATTATTAACAGCACATCACGAAATGAAATGGAAAAAATTCTTGATGAAATCAAATCAGGTCAATTTGCCGAAGAATGGAGACAAATCTATAATAAAGAAGGGAAACAATCGTTTGATAAATATTTAGATAAATTGTCAGATCATCCAATGGAATTAGCTGGAAAAAGACTCCGTTTTATGATGTGGCCTGATAAAATCATTGAATAATGGTATATCAATAGAAAGATTAAAATTTCAGATTAAAATTCTCTATTTTGGTGTAGACTTTGACTGACGATATTGCCTTTGATTTCGAATTATGGCTCAAATCATTCTTAGAGCTTATTTTCTGGACTTTATTGTTATTACCAGTTATTATATTTCCAATTTTCTTCTTGGTATTGCCTGTTATTTTCGACGCTGCAGGAATTAGACTTGGCCAACTTGATTCTGTACAAGCAATTAATGTATTTTTTACTGCCCTTATTGATCCAATTAAAGGAATTCAATATGGCGAAGTAATTGCAAAAGAAGCTGCTTTACCACTAGGCTTGCCATTTATTTTGTTGAATGGTATGCTGATTGGTATCTTTCTCTGGGAAAATGAACTTGATAAAGTTACTATTTCTAAATATCCATTGTTTAAACAATTAAAAGAAATTACAACTGGCACAAAAGAACAAGTTGGTTTATTTTCACTACTTCCTGTTATAAGAGATGTAAAAATAGCTCGGTTTGTTAACCCTCTTTTTTCTCCACTAGAAAAATTTTATAATAAAATCTTCCATCAAGAAATTGATGATAATGCACAAAATAATTAGATAGTTATTATTTCTAATTCATTTTCTTTTAATAAATTAATTATTCTTTTTTTCTCTTTTCCTAAACCTTTTTTATCAATTATTACATATTCTACAGTTTGTTCACATTTATTTAGAATTTGGAATAACAATTCTTGATTAAAATATTTTATATAATGTCTTGATATATATCCTGCGATTGAATATTCACTTTTTAATAGTAATTCTGTAAACTTTTTAGAATAGTGGGGTCCTCCCAAACCAAATCCTATTTTGTTTCCATCATTTTCATTTTCTATTGATTCCATAATTGTGTTCACTACTATGTTTGCTGCATTGTCGTCTTTCCATTGTTTAATTTGTGATCCAATTTCTATAAATAAACATGGTTTAGAAATATTTGTTGGACCGTGGTGAGTTGCTTCTAACGATATTTCATAATTTACCAAATCATTTTTTTGTTTTTCTAAATTTATAATATAATTCTTTAATAAATTTGGACAAGTTGGTGCTATTTGCATTTTTTCTCCTCCATATGGGGCTTCGTTAGATGGATTTCCAAGAAAATGAGCAGTTAGTGTTGGTTTTCCACTTTTACTTTGATGCTTTGATAAAAATATTATTCGTTCTGATTTACATATTTTTTCTAAATAATTACAATATATCATTTCTTCGTTGAGAACAATTAATTCTATGTTTTTGTATTTATAATAGGTTTTTTTATCTCTTGATTCACTAGAAGGATGAAAATTATAATTTTTTAATAAAATATTTAACATATTTACGCTTGCTTGATCTTTTCTAGATACTATTAATGCTGATTTTATCATAGATATCCATCTTTTTTAATAAAATATTTAACATATTTACGCTTGCTTGATCTTTTCTAGATACTATTAATGCTGATTTTATCATAGATATTCATCTTTTTTAATAATATCAAAAAGTTTATCAAATATAATTTATAAGTTGACCAAGAATTAATTGGTCGACTTAATGCAATTTCTTAACTCGTGTATAAATACACTAAAATACGCTAGAAAATCTGATCGAAAGGAGTATTTTCTATATCTAAAGCTTACTCTTGCTGGTTTAGTTATATTGGGTTCTATTGGTTATGTCGTTCAACTCGTTGGTTCTATATTCCGACTCACTGGTGGTCCTGCTTAAAAATTGAGTAATACTCTAACTAGTCGCTTTTTTGCCGTAAAAACAACTGGTGGGCAAGAAAAGAATGTTGCAAAATTTGTTGGTACCAGATTAGATAATAAAAAACAGAATGATGATACGTTAATTTATTCAGGAATTTATTCTATAGTTGTTATTGAAGCATTAAAAGGCTATGTATTTTTTGAGGCGCCTAATGCCCAAATAGTTGGTGATGCAATATCTGGATTTAAACATGTTAAAAATTTAATTCCTGGAATTGTTAAGTATACAGATATTCAAAAATTTCTCGTAACTCGTTCTATTATTGCAGAATTATCAATTAATGATATAGTAGAAGTCACTAGTGGACCATTTAAAAATTCTAAAGCAAAAATCACTAAATTAGAGCAAAGTAGATCTGAAGTTACGATTATGTTACTTGATGCTACTTATCAATTACCTGTTACTGTCGATGTAGATCATCTAAAAATTATTGAAAAAAGTCAAAGTGATGTTAATGCCTGAAGAAAAAATTATTCCAGCATTAGTGACAGGTGGACAAGCTAATGCAGGTCCTCCACTTGGTCCAGCTCTAGCACCAATGGGACTTAACGTTATGGCTATAGTTTCTGAAATAAATGAAAAAACAAAAGAATATACTGGAATGCGTGTTCCAATCAAAATAATAGTTGATGTAGAAAATAAGACTTTTTCTGTTACTGTTGGAATTCCTACTTCATCGGCTCTGTTGGCAAAAGAATCTGGTATAAAAAAAGGTTCTGGAACTCCTAAAACTGAAAATGTTGCTAATTTGACTATGGCTCAATTAGTAAAAATCGCTAATGTAAAAATTGAACAATCTTATGCAACTAACATTAAAAGTACTGTTAAGGAATTGATAGGTTCATGTTTAAGTATGGGAATTACTATAGAAGACAAAGGTCCTAGGGAGATTTTGAAAGAAATTGATAATGGAAAATGGGATAAATCATTATAGATGTACTTAAAATTATATATATTAAAATTAATAAAAAACAATTAAATTTGAGAATTATACTATAGTGAGATAATAACATTGGTAAAAACACAAGCATTATTAGAACATGTAAAAAAGGCTCGTTCTGCCTCTTCTAAAAGGAATTTTAAACAATCATTTGAACTTGTAATTAATTTAAAAGATATCGATACTAAAAAAAATGAAATAAATCTTAATGAAACTGTATTCTTACCAAATCCTATTAAAGAACATTCTAAAATATGTGTTATAGCCTCTGGGGACCTTCATTTACGAGCTGGTAAAGCTGATGCAGATCGTGTAATAGAGATTAATAAAATTGACGAAATGTCAGATGATAAAAGAATAGCAAAAAAATTGGTACGTTCTTATGATTTCTTTTTAGCTGAAACTAGTGCTATGCCTAAAATCGGAAAAATTTTGGGTAAATTTCTTGGTCCTAAAGGAAGAATGCCTTTACCATTAGCTCCTAATGCTCCTATTGAAAACATGATTACAAAGTATAGAACAGCTATTCGTATTCGAGGACGAACTCTGTCATTGGCTACAAAAATTGGTGATGAAGATATGACTGATGAGCATATCGTTGAAAATGCTATTACTGTTATTAATGCAGTTGTTGCAAAACTTCCAAATAATGAAAAAAATCTAAAAGGATTTGTTCTTAAACTTTCAATGTCTAATCCAGTACATGTTCCTATCCAAGAGGTAGTTTAAATGCAAAAAACTAAGTATAAACAATCAAAAATTGATACTATTGATAGAGTCGAAAAACTACTAAAGACTAATAAAACCATTGCTTTCTGTAGTTTATTTAAAGTTAGAGGTGCTCAATTGATGTCATTGCGTAAATCTTTCAAAGATGAAATGAAAATACGTGTTGTTAGGAATACTTTGACTAAATTAGCAATTGAAAAATCTCAAATTAAAAATTCTAAGGATCTCTCAAATGGGGTCTCAAAACAACAAGCCTTAATTTTCACAGATATGAATCCTTTTCAATTATTTCTACTTTTAGAAAAGGGCAAAATAGATCTTGCAGCACGTGAAGGTGATGTTGCAACTGATGATATTGTAATACCTGCTGGAAATACTGGAATGCAACCCGGTCCTGATCTGAGTATATTTAAAGAATTTAATATTGCTACACGGATTGATGCTGGTAGTATTTTTGTAAATAGTGATACTGTTGCCGCAAAAAAAGGAGATGTTCTAAGCGCAAACTTGGCATCTTTATTATCCAAACTTGACATTAAACCGATCAAGGCTGGTGTATCTATTGCCTTAGCCTATATGGATGGCTTACTCTACAATTCTGTTGATGTAGCAATTAATCTCACTGATTATATGAATGACATTAGTAATTCTTATCAAAATGCACTTAATCTTGCAGTCAATCAAGAATATTTTACCAAAGAAACTATTCCATTATTACTTGCAAATGCATTTAATAAATCTAAAAACCTCTCCATTGAATCAGAATATCTTACTAAAGACAACGCATCTTTTATACTAGCTAAAAAACAACTAGAAGCACAGATATTAAGTAATCTAATTAAACCTAATTAATTATTTTCTAAAATATCTTAGCCGAATAAACTAGCTAGTCCTTCCATAGCTTCTTCGTCTTTCTTTTCATCCTTTTCTTCTTTCTTTTCTTCTACTTTTACTTCGCTTGTTGATTCAGTTGATGGTGCCGTAGGTGCTGCTGCAGTTACTGTAGTTGCTGCATTTTTTAATGCATCTTCAATATCCACTTCGCTGAGCGCTGATACTAATGCTTTAATTTTGACTTCGTCTGGTTTTATTCCAGTTGAAGTAATTACCTTTTTTACCGTTGCTTCATCAATCTTTTTTTCAAGTTTGTGTAGAAGTAAAGCCGCATAAATATATTCCATTTGTCTGTCGTTTCAAATTTTATTTTCATATATATAAGGTTTAAAAAATTTGAAAAATTCCTTATTATTAATCTATTAAAATTTACTTTATTGGACGCCAAATGATGAAATTACCTATTTCATAGTATTTTAGAGCAGATATTAATATGTCTAAAATTATTTATCTATTGATAATGGATAAAGTCGCATTACGTAATAAGTTCTCATCAGAATACGCAAAATATTATCAAGTCCATTTATTTGAAAAAGAGGGTTTTATTCGTAAAAAATGTTCTAATTGCAATAATAATTTTTGGACAGCTGATAATTCTAGATTGACTTGCCCTGAACAACCATGTGAACAATATGGTTTTATTGGAAATTCTCCTTCTATGAAAAAATTAGATTATGCAGAAAGTTGGATGGCTATTGAGAAATATTTTGTTAATAATGGTCATACAAGCGTTTCTCGTTATCCTGTAGTAGCTAGATGGCGACCTGATCTATATTTTACTATTGCATCTATAGTTGATTTTCAAAGAATAGAAGGAGGGAAAGTATCTTTTGAATTTCCTGAAAATCCATTAATTGTTCCTCAAATGTGTCTGAGATTTAATGACATTGAAAATGTTGGCATTAGCGGAAAACATTTTACATCTTTTGTAATGATTGGACAACATTGTGTTGCAAATAATACTGGATATTGGAAAGATAAATGTATTGAACTCGATTATGGACTCTTAACACAAGTTTTTGGAATACCAAAGAAAGAAATAGTCTTTAAAGAAGATGTTTGGATTGGTTATGGCGCATTCGGTTATTCACTAGAATATTTTGTACGTGGTTTGGAATTGGGTAATGCAGTCTTTACCGAGTTTGAAGGCACTCCTGATAATTATAAACCCATGAATGAAAAAATTATAGATATGGGTGCTGGTCTTGAGAGATTTACTTGGTTAACACAAGGAACTCCTACTGCATATGAAGCGGTTTTTGGACCTGTTGTTGATAAAGTATTGAATAAATGTAATATAGTTTATGAAAAGGATTTTTTCCTCGATTATTCAAAAATTTCAGGGGTATTGAATCTAGACGAAGCTAAAGATATTAATGTTGTAAGAACTGCAGTTGCAAAACAACTTAACATCACTAAATCCGATTTAATTACAAAAATTACTCCATTGGAATCAATGTTTGCTCTAATTGATCATGTTAAAACACTTATTTTTGCTATTAGTGATGGTGCCCTTCCTAGCAATGTAGGTGGAGGATATAATCTTAGAGTGTTGTTACGTCGTGCTTTATCTAAGATAGATTCTCAAAACTGGAATATAACGCTCGGAGAAGTTGCAGATTGGCATATAAGTTATCTATCCAAAATATATCCTGAATTGCGATCTCATCGAGATGAAATTATAACTATATTGGAAGTTGAAGAAAAACGATATCGAAATACTCAAATCCGTATAAAAAAATTAGTTGGAAATATTCAAAAGGACGGTAAAACCCTAACTGAAGACAATCTCATCAAATTATATGATTCAGATGGAATTACTCCTGAATTTTTAAAAGATCAAGGTGTTTCAATTGATATACCTCCAAATTTTTATGCCAAGGTAACTGAACGACATATAACTCACACTACTGAAAAATCTAAACGCACTTTTGATATTGATAATTTACCATCTACTCGTCCGCTTTTTTATGAAGATCAAGAATTAGTTGAATTTGACGCCAAAGTATTGACAGTCTTTAAAGAATCTAATTATTCTTTTATAGTTCTGGATAAAACAGCTTTTTATGCACGAGCTGGAGGTCAAGAACCTGATACCGGTGTTATTCACAATCATAATGTTCTAGACGTTGAAAAATATGGCCATGTAATTCTTCATAAGATAGATACATTAGATATTACAGAAGGAATGATAGTTCATGGAAAAATTGATGCTAACCGAAGAAGAATTTTAACATCCCATCATACTGCTACTCATGTTATGTTGGGAGCTGCAAAAAGAGCTTTAGGTTCTTGGATCTGGCAAGCATCAGCATTTAAAGACATTCATAAAGCTCGGTTAGATATAACTCATTTTGAACATTTATCATTGAAACAGATTGAGACCATTGAAAAACTAGCGAATAGTGCTATAAGAAAAAATCTCCCAGTTCATAAATTAGTTTTAGACCGAGGTGAAGCAGAAAAAAAATACGGTTTTTCAATTTATCAAGGTGGAATAGCACCTGGAAAATCTATTCGTGTTCAAGATATAGAAGGATGGGATGTTGAAGCATGCGCTGGTACTCATGTATTGAATACAGGTGAAATAGGATTAATCAAAATCATAAAGAACGAAAGGGTACAAGATGGAGTTGAAAGACTAGAATATGTTGCTGGTGAGACAGCTTTGGATTATATACAACAACAAAATGCTCTTTTGGATTCTATCTCTGCTGAACTTTCAGTTCAAACTCATAAAATTCCAATTGCAATTAAACAATTAATAATTGAAAATGAACTTATCAAGAAGAATACTAAATCTCTACTTAAAAATCATTTAGCTGATATTGTCTATAACCACATAATAAAAACATCTACAATGATTAAAGATATTCCAGTAACTATCATTGATTGGGATGAAGTTGATGAAGATTTTCATATTTTGATAGGAGAAAATTGCATCAAAAAATCTGATTCTTTAATTTATATCGGTTTAATCAATAAGAATAATAGATCTAAATTCGTTATATTTTGCGGTGATAAAACATCATCGAAATTTCAAGCTGTTGATCTTATTCATCTTATTGCGACAGAATTTGGAGGTTCAGGGGGTGGTAACAAAAGATTTGCACAAGGTGGAGGCTCCCAGATTGGAGATGTTCAAATTATACTTGATAAACTTAATTCATTAATTCAAAATTCTTAGGTGCTTTCTATTGGCAATTAATTGGGCTAGTATTGAGAAAAAATGGCAAAAAAAATGGGATATTTTATCTCTTCATGAAACTAATCCTGATAATACAAAAAATAAATTCTTTTTAACAGTTGCATATCCGTATCCAAATTCTCCACAACATATTGGACATGGTAGGACATACACTCTTACTGATGTTTATGCTCGTTATAAACGAATGTTAGGTTTTAATGTATTATTTCCGATGGCTTTCCATTATACTGGAACTCCAATTCTTGCTATGACTAAACGCCTTGCCGAAAATGATCCTGAATTAATTAGCGCTTTTCATGATGTATATAAAATTCCACTTTCTACAATTAAAGAACTAGACGAACCAAAAAAAATTGCTCAGTATTTTCATAATGAAATTAAACAAGGAATGATTGAAATGGGTTATTCCATTGATTGGCGACGCGAATTTACTACAATTGATGAAGAATATAGTAAATTTATTGAATGGCAATTTAAAAAACTTGATTCAGGTGGTTTTATAACTCGAGGTAGTCATCCAGTTGGTTGGTGTCCTAAAGATGGTAACCCCGTTGGCCAACACGACACACTTGGGGATGTTGAACCAGAACTAGGTGAATACACTGTTATAAAATTCAATTTTGGCGATTCAAAATTAGTTACTGCCACTCTTCGTCCAGAAACTATATTTGGCGTCACAAATATCTGGATTCATCCTGAAATTGAATATGTAAAAATTTCACTAAACAACGAAAAATGGATTGTTAGTCGTGATTCTATGTTTAAATTTGAACATCTTATAACTGATAATTCGTCTACGGAAATTATACCGGGTAATTCTTTAATTGGTAAATGGACTGAAAATCCGTTTACACAAATGAAAATCCAATTATTACCTGCTTCTTTTGTGGATTCTAAAAACGGTACTGGTCTTGTAATGTCAGTGCCATCTCATGCACCATATGATTATCAAGCAATAGTTGATTTCACACAGGACAGTAATTTACTTAGTAAATATCCTGATATTGATACAAATAATCTTGTTCCAATTGATGTAATAAAAACCGAAAAATACGACAATACCCCTGCTAAACAATTGATCTCTGTTCGAAATATAAAAAATCAAGATGATCCTCAACTTGTAGATGCTACAAAAGAACTTTATACTCTTGAATTTAATTCTGGTAAAATGCTTGTTATTGCAGGAGATTATTCAAATTTACCAGTTAAACAAGCTAAAGAAAAAGTAAAAACTGACCTTATCAAGTTGGGTCTCGCAAGCACATTACATGAAATTCTGAATAGTCCTGTAATCTGCCGTTGTGGAACTGAATGCATCGTAAAGATGTTTGAAAATCAATGGTTCATTGATTATGGGAACCTTGATTGGAAGAAAGATGCTCATTTTTCAATTAATTCAATGTCCCTTCTTCCTCCTGACATCAAAGTTGAATTTCATAACACTGTAGATTGGCTCCATCAAAAAGCATGTGCCCGTGGATCGGGTATGGGTACTGTGCTGCCTTGGGATCCTAATTGGATTATTGAAAGTCTATCTGATTCAGTAATCTATATGTCATACTATACAATTTCCAGATTAATCAAAGAAAATAATCTTAATCCATCAAATCTACCTGAAGAATTTTTTGATTATGTATTTCTTGGTATTGGAACTCTCAAATCAGTTTCTGAACAAACCAAAATTGATAAATCACTCCTTGCTGAAATCAGAAATGAATTTTTATATTTCTATCCATTAGACAGTAGACATTCTGGTCGTGATCTTGTACCTAACCATCTTACATTTTTCGTTTTTAATCATTCTGCAATATTTCCTAACAATTTATGGCCAAAACAAATTGTAGTTAACGGTTCTGTATTAATGGATGGAAAAAAGATGTCTAAATCTTTCGGCAATATAATACCTCTTCGACAAGCTGTGAAAACATATGGTGCTGATCCTATTCGTCTTGGAATAATGTCTGCCGCAGAATTATTACAAGACGCTGATTTCAGTCTTGAATTGGTCAAATCATTCAACGAACGATTGAATAGAATGTATGATCTTGTTAACGAAATCAAGAATACGCCTAATTATGATGTAACTCAAGCTGATTCTATTGAGAAATGGTTGGTGAATAGATTGCAAAGAACAATAAAAGTTTCTACCGACTCCATGGATAAACTTCGTGTTAGGGAATCTCTTCATAATATTGTTTACCTTCTTGATATAGATCTACAATGGTATAATAGAAGAACGACTCTTTCTATAAATGATAAGAATTCATTTTTAAAATATTTCTTTGAAACACGTATAAAGCTTTTAGCTCCTTTTGCACCATTTTTCTGTGAAGAAGTATGGGAAATGTTTGGCCATAAAGATTCAATTACTCTTCAGAACTGGCCAACTGTCGATGAAACTCTAATTGATGAGAGTGCAGAATTGTCTGAGGAATTAATTAAGAATACGATTGAAGATATAAATAATATCCTTAAGGTCACGAAAATCCAAATCCAGCGAATCTCTATTTATGTACCATCTAGTTGGAAATGGAGTATATTTTTGTTTGCATTAAAACAAGAACAACTTAACCTTAAGGAACTGATTGAAAATAGCTTGAGCAATCCTGAATATTCTGAATTTAAGAAGAATATACCAAAATTCTGCCAGAATTTATTTAAAGAATTATCTACTATGAATTCTGATTTAAAATTACGTATTCTTCGCGTCGGTTTATTTGATGAAATTAAAATTCTTAAAGAACTCCAGTCTTTCTATAAAACGCATGATGATATCCAAGTTGATTTATATTCTGAAGACGATTCAAAAATTTATGACCCAAAGAATCGTTCAATTCACTCTAGACCTATGAGACCTGCAATTTTCTTAGAATAAATGTTGAAATATTTCTAAACCTGTATTTATACTGAATAAATACAATCCATATATTATCGCAGATATTCCAAATCCATAATTTAAAATCAATTTAAAATTTTTTGTAAGAACGTTTGAAGATTTTAATAATAATATACTAAAAAGCATCATTCCTAATACTACTCCAGTTGAGAATAAAAATAATGCACCAAGTAACGTAGTAACTGAACCAATTCCTAGCCCTAAAATTAGCACAATAAATAATTCATCATTACTTGCCAGTCCGTGTATTATCCCTACTCCGAATGAAGCATGATGTGCTTTCAAATCTTTTTTTATAAATCCTCCAACTCTATGCGTGTGAACATGTTCATGTTTAATTCCATCATGATTATGCTCGTGTTTATGTTGTAACGGAATTCCTATGGTTAAACTAATTATTCCCATTACTACCATTATTGATGCTATAATTATCTCAAAATTTTCTAATAACATAACAACCGGACGCGAATTTACATTGTAAAAAATAATTAAAGTTATAATTCCTGCAGTTAACATATGTCCCACTCCCCAATTCAGACTAATGTTAAGTGATTCATCTAATCTCTTCGTTCTAGATAAAAAATTTGAGACTAATAGTACATGATCTGCATCAAAAGCATGTTTAATTCCCATAATAAAAGCAAGAATTGCAAAACTAAATATCTCCATATCTAAATAGCCAGTTCATTTTCTATATAAACCAAGCCCCAGCTGGGATTTGAACCCAGGGCCTACTACTTACGAGGTTCGACATTATTTAGTCGCTCTGACCGGTCTGAGCTACTGGGGCAAAACTATCTATTACTTATTGTGATTATTCTTTCTTAAAAATTAAACAATAGTGATGCACAGTATTGCTTACCCATGAATATCCGTAACCGTATGGTGCTAATTTGACATTATCTTGACACCATATTTTTTCATCTTTAAGTGTAAAAAATTTTAATTTGTTTACCAAATCCCAAGCCAACGGGAAAATTTTTCCATTCTTTTTAATATTCTTAACTATCACAGTTAGATATCCTCCTGTTTTTAGAACATTATGAACCTTCAAATAAATATCAGATAATTCTTCAAGAAATATTTCATATTCATCTATATTTCCCAAATCTTTTTCATTATCAGAATAATATAAATCTAAATTGTTATCTTTTCTCATCTTCTGAGTTTCAAATCCTTTTACACGTAACATATTCCAATATGGTGGTGAAGTAATGCAATAATCTATATTGTTCATTTTTAATTGTTCCAGATTTCTTGAATCACCATTGTATAATTTTATATTAATTTTTTTTATCCCACTATCTTTTTGTTTTTCCATATTATCTATTTTCTCTCTAATTCTATTTTCTGTAATGTTAGTGTATTTCTTGGATAATTCAATACCAATGCTATTTCTTCCAGTATTCATTGATGAAATTATACTGCTTCCTGTTCCCACCATAGGATCAAGTACGGTATCTCCTCGTTTTGTGAAGAATCTAATAAAATACTCGACTAATTCTTCTGGAAATTTTGCTGGATGTAGCAGAACATTTTTTGCTCTAGGCTTTGGATTTAAAATAAACCAACTTTTCTGAAATTTTAGCCATTCTTTACTAGTTAAATCATTTAATTTATTGAATTCATGATATTTTCCAAGATTACGGTCTCCATCTTTTAATTTGCTTTCTTCTGTAATGTGATAATTAAAATTACAATCTAATCTCTGATTCAGTTCAATATTTTTTAAATTAGAATGTAACAATTACTCTTCAACACAAAATCTAATAATTTGACGATAATCGTAATAGTCTATGATGATTGATTATTCGGTTGAAAGAATTCGAATAACTTAATCTGCTAGAAAGGTTGAACCAGCCAAATGAGCGTTCCAATTGCTAAAAATATTACATATGTCCAAGTACCAAGCCTCTGTTGATGCTCGTATATTTTATCATGAATGTTTAGTTTATTCTGGAGATATTCAATCGCATGGTTTGCAAATTTTATTTTGCTCTCGTTATCGTCTTCGACCTCTTTATAATAGCTCATTTCTTCCCTGTCTTTATTAATATGTTTCATTAACTGTTGCTCCTTCAATTTTCCCTCTAGTCGTTCTAATGGCTCCGAATATCTAATTTGTGGATGAATCCATAACATTTCTGCTTCTTCTACAATCTCGTTCCATCTTTCTCCTCTTTTCCTTTTTGCGAAAATATACAGAACTGTATTCCATGACGAAATAAAAATTCTTATATGTGAAGTTGTTACTTCCATTGCCGCAGATTCAATTTGTTGACTCAGTGCAATTGTAATTAAAAAACCAGATACTAAAGTATTCATGTTGTTTATTCCCGAATATTTTATTATGAAATACATTAATATTATCCAAATTCCTCCTGCTAATATTCTAGCACATCTTATGATTACTTTTGATCTTATTTTGATTATTGTTTTGTTATAGTTTTCATCTGCAGGTTTAATTCTGAAGAATCCTATTGGAAATGCAAAGAATATGCTTACGATTAGTCCTCTTAACATTATACTTGTAGTAGTTATATATGAAAATAGTATGACCAACTTTCCACTATTGTTTATATATCTCTTGATATCTTTAGTATATTTATTTTTCAAATTTGTAATATTATTGCCATTATATTTCTTTGTCAATAACTTATCTTCCGCAAATCAAAGGATAATATTCTGAATATTTAAAAGCTTTGTAAGTAATTATATACAAAACCGTGATAATTTATATATAGATGAAAATTTTCAAGAACTCTGACTCTGACATTATTAAATTATCTGATATCGTTAAACATGGCGGAATTATCGTATTTCCTACTGATACCGTTTATGGAATTGGCTGTGATCCTTTTAATGAAAAATCAATTGAAAAAATTTTCCATATTAAACAACGAAGAAACAAACCCTTGCCTGTATTATGTCAATCAATTGATTACGCTCGTAAATTAGTTGAATTTAATGAAATATTAAATAAATTTGCACTAAAATTTTGGCCAGGTCCCTTGACTATAGTGGCGCCGATAAAAAATCATGCTCTACCTAAGTTGTTAACAATTAATTCTGACTTGTTGGGAATACGAGTTCCAAATAATCCTCTTACAATCAAACTTATCTCTGCATGTGGAGGTTATTTGGTGGGTAGCAGTGCTAATATATCGGGCAAAAAATCCCATTCTACTTATTCTGAAGTAATTTCTGAATTGAATGATTTTGATGCAATTTTAGCTAATGATTCCACTAAACAATTGGAATCTACCGTTGTACAAATTAAAGATGGTAATCTTATAATTCTGCGTGAAGGCAGTATCACTTTAACACAATTGAAAAATACTAAGTGAATGGATTATAAAATTTATCTACATCAGACAGATCAAAATCGTTATTTCGAAAGCTAGATACATAAATTGCTGCGCAAGCATTAGCAAACTTAAGTCTCTTTTCGACTGAAATCTCTTTTTTTATCCCAAGTACATTTGCTGCATTCCAAACGTCTCCAGCTCCTGTAAGCCTTATAGGTTGTATTTCAAACGATTTTACAAAATGAACATCATTATCGCTTGCCGAACATGAACCTAATGGTGTATGAATTTCTATTGACAAATTAAGATGCGACGATAAACTCACAGCTATCTCTTTTATATCTTTAACTGAATAATTTTCTGATAATTTCTTAAATCCTAGATATTGACTCAATACACTACATTCATTTTCATTTAAACTAATTATATCAACTAGATCTTTCCGAATTATATCGTCTATAAGTTTCGGCAATCTATCTACCGACGTCGATATATCTGCACAATCTAATAATCTTATAGAATTATTAGTAATAGAAAATACATTTTTTATTAAATCATTTCCATTGAGATTTGAGGCCCAATTAGATATTATTGTTACATCCGATTGTTTGAATGTCTTCTTGAATTTTCTTACCATTTCACTTCCGTCAAAATACTTTATTCCACCTACATCACTTAGCATTATATTGGATTCTTTCCCACTAAATTTTGTTTCCAGTGCTACAGTGAAACCTGGTTGACCTTTGATTATATTTATCTGAACATTTTCATATTCATTAAAACGATGATTCAATAATTCTTTTGTAAAATCATCAGCAATCACAAATAGATTTACTTGTGCACCTAATTTTGCTAATGCATATGCAATGTTCGTTGCATTGCCTCCTATGACCTCTTTTTGAGAAATTTGTCTTATACTTCCACCTCCAACTTTTGATTTTTCTTTTATTTTTTTTAATAAAAATTCAAAATTTGGAATTCGAATTATTCGATCTATAAAAACATCTGCTAATATCGTAATTTTAATTTCTTTGAACACATTTGTAAATTTATTCTTTAACAATTTGTCTTAAAACCTCTAACATTAAGAACGCTAATGGAAATCCTAATAAGACAAACATAGGGTGCCTGGTATCAAAATAATATATTATTAAAAGTACTCCTAATGCCATAAAACAAATCATTGCGCTACTGAATAACAGAAATACAACTAGCTTATTTTTCCTAATTTTTTTTATATCCACGTTTAGATTTCAACGTAATTTATATTAAACTATACTTCGTTTCATTACATATGGCAAAAATTATTCGTGATGTCGATGATGATATATTGAATAACATTTTCCAATTACAGAAAGACTATACATCTATACTGGAATTGAATAGATATCCTAAAGATAAAGAAGAACGTATTTCTGCTTTATGCACCGCAATTATTCATGAAACAATTGAATTACAAAGTCTTACTTCTTGGAAATGGTGGAAACAAAGTTCAACTTTTAACCAAACTTTGGCGAAGGAAGAGTTGATTGATATATGGCATTTTGTAGTTCAAGCTTCAATTGAATTAGATATGTCCCCGAAAGATATTCTTAATGAATATAAAAGAAAAAATAAAATAAATCACATGAGACAAAAACAGGGTTATTAATCTATTTTTTTTATTATTGATTTCTTTAACATGTCTACTCCTTCTTCATGCGTAAGCTGAGGAAAGTTTTCATAAAAACTACTTACTGATGACATGAATATTGGATTGTTCAGTGAAATTATATTTTTCACAAATTTTCCAAGTTCTATTTTTGTATCATTAGCTACTACTGGCGTCGCAATAATTATGTTCTCTACATGATTCTTTTTTAATGATAGAATTGCAGCTTTTAGTGTAGACCCTGTTGCAATTCCATCATCGCTTATTATAACTGTGTTATTCTGTATATTGCTATCACAACTAAATTTTTTATACATATTATTACGTGCAGATAATTCCGACAACTGTTTTTTTATTTCATTTTCAATATAAGATTCATTTATTTGCAGAGATTCTACTAAACTGTTATCAATATATATTGTACCATCTTGAGCAACTGCTCCAATTGCTAATTCAGGTTGATTTGGCGCTCTTAGTTTTTTTGAAGTAATAGTGTTTAATCTACACTTCAATTTCTTTGCTATATAAAAACCTATTTCTATGCCTCCTCTTGGTATGGCACATATAATTGGATTTGAATAATGATTTGAAACTATTATTTTAGCTAATTCATCGCCTGCTTGGCGCCTATCTTTAAACATAATGTATTATAATCCGTAATTCAGATATAGATATTTTTCCCATAAATAGTTGTACGTATGAAGTTCAGAATAGAATATGATTCTCTAGGCAAGAAAAAAGTTCCTGTAAATGCATATTATGGTATTCAAACACAAAGAGCAATTGATAATTTTCCGATTAGTGGATTAAAATATCCAAGTGAATTTATTAATGCTTATACTTCCATTAAAAAGGCTGCAGCTGTGACTAATAACCATCTTGGTTTATTGAATAATAAATTTGCTCGAGCAATAATAAAGACTACTGATGAAATATTACAAGGTAAATTTCGAAATCAATTTCTTGTAGATGTTTTTCAAATGGGTGCAGGAACATCATTTAATATGAATTGTAATGAAGTTATTGCAAATCGATCAAATGAAATTCTAGGTGAAAAACTTGGAAAATATTATCCTATTCATCCTAACGATCATGTAAATATGTCTCAATCTACTAATGATACTTTTCCTACTGCAATGCGCATATCGACTTTACATACAATTTTAAATTTAGAATCTGAAATCTCTAATCTATCTTCTTCTTTTTCTTCTAAAGCTAAAGAATTTAATTTGGTTGTAAAATCAGCTCGAACTCATTTACAAGATGCTGTACCTATTACTCTTGGTCAAGAATTTAGCGCATATTCGCTTACAATTAATAAATCTCTTCAAGAAATTCAACATTCAAAAAAATCTCTTTATGTGTTGGGTATAGGCGGTAGTGCTGCAGGTACAGGAATTAATACTCATCCTAAATATTCTTCTACAATAATAAAAAACTTATCAACTCAATTAGATGCTAAATTTATTTTATCACGAGACTTTCGAGAATCCATGCAAAGTCAACAAGATATAGCACATCTGTCTTCGACTCTTCGTATTCTTTCATTGGAATTAACAAGAATTTGTAATGATCTAAGATTGCTTTCTTCTGGTCCGAGAACCGGTTTCTCAGAAATTATATTACCTGCTGTAGCTCCAGGCTCATCTATTATGCCAGGAAAAGTTAATCCTTCTATTCCAGAAATGGTTAATATGGTCTGCTTTCAGGTTATTGGATGTGATACTGGAATTAATTTTGCGGTACAAGCAGGACAACTTGAACTTAATGTTATGATGCCGATGATTGCTATTAATTTATTATTTTCGATAAATATATTGACTAATGCAATTAGACAATTCCGTTTATTGTGTGTTGATCACATTATTGCTAATAAAGAAACTTGTCGAAAATATGCCGAAAACAGTATTGGATTAGCTACTGTTCTAAATACTTTAGTTGGGTATTCTGCAGCATCAAAAATAGTTCAAAAAGCATCAGATTCAGGATTACATATTCTTGATGTAATTAAACAAGAAAAAATATTAACAGATAATGAAATCTCTTTATTATTTAATTTAATTGATATCACCAAACCAGGAATGCCTAAACTTAATAAAAATAAAAAGAAATGAGTATTGTGCATGAATCCAGATTTTAATAATTTTCTCTCTCCTTTTTCATGGCGTTATGGAAGCTCAGAAATGAGAGTGCTTTTTTCAGAGAAATATAAACGTACACAATGGAGAAAAATTTGGTACGCTTTAGCTTCATCACAGTATGAATACGGATTAATATCTAAATCAGAATTAAATAATATTAAGAAATTTTCATCATCAAGCAGCGTGAATATACCTCGTTCATTAGCTATTGAGAAAAAAATCCGTCATGATTTAATGTCAGAAATTAAAACATTTTCAACTCAAGCAAAAAAAGGAGGTGGAAAAATCCATCTCGGTGCAACTTCTATGGATATTGAGGATAATGCGGATATGTTGATAATTCGAGAAGCTCTAACAATTATCTTAGAAAAAACAGTTGATTGTATGGATTTACTATCTAAAAAAATTAAGTCTTATAATAACACTGTTTGTATGGGTTGGACGCATATTCAACCTGCAGAACCGACAACCCTCGGCTATCGATTCTCGCTTTACGCACAAGATTTATTTCTTGATATTAAAAATATTGAATTTATTCTCGAGAATTTTGCTCTTGGCAAAGGAATAAAAGGTGCTGTTGGTACGTCTGCAAGCTATCAAAGATTATTGGGTAAAAATCCCCAAAATCTTGAAAACACGGTTATGAAAAAATTGGATCTTAAATCCTTCTTAATTTCTTCTCAAACATATCCACGTAAAGTTGATTTTTTAATTTTATCTGCATTGTCTTCACTTGCACAAAGTCTGCATAAATTCTCTATTGATTTTCGAATTTTACAATCTCCTCCTTTTGGAGAGTTTAAAGAACCAATGAAAAAACATCAAGTCAGTTCTAGTGCTATGCCATTTAAACGCAATCCTATGATGTCGGAACGTATTTCTTCTTTAACAAGATATATCTCATCATTTCTTTCTGTAGCTCATTCTAATGCAGCAAATAGCATCTTAGAACGAACACTTGATGATTCAGCAAATCGGAGAATAATAATTCCTGAGAGCTTTTTGGCACTCGATGAATGTTTGATAATTTATTCAAAAATACTGTCTGGAATGGAAATCTCTAAAATTAATATCAATAAAAATCTCAATGCATATGGGCCATTTGCATTAATTGAACCCATTATGATGGATCTATCGAAACAAGGTAAAAATCGTCAAAGTTTACACGAAGAATTTAGAAAAATTTCCTTAAAAGCTTGGGACGAAGTAGAACTTGGCAATCCTAATCCTTTGTTTGAATTAATTTCAAAAAATAAGAACTTATCCAAATTTTCATTTAATATAAAAAATCTTTCTGATTATTCAAAGCACATTGGTAATGCGCCTGAAAGATCTCTACTTTTCCAAAAATCCATTTCTTCAATTCTTAAAAAATATAAAAATAGACCAAAGAGAATATCTGAACCTAGTTATTGATTTAAATTTTTTGATTAATCCGATTATTCATGAAAATTCATTTAGAAAAACATGCTATTCGTGCTATGGGTATTGCAGAATGTTCTAAACGCACTGCAAAGAACTCTACATTGTGTGCTGTTGTAATGAGAAGTGATTTGGTAATTGACGGTTGTAATTATGGTGAATGTAAAATTGGTGGTGATGATATTACAAAGAATATTATATTATTATATAAAAAAATGAAACGAACTGATATCAATCTAATTATGATTTTGGGTTCTATTCTTAGCAGCTATAATATTATTAATCTTCATGCTTTGTATGATTCACTTGCTGTCCCTATAATTTCTGTATCACTTAAGTCTCCAAAAAATCTTGAATTAAATTTTAAAAATAAATTTCCTGATACATGGAAACAAAAAATAAAAATTTATATTCAAAATGGCGAGGTATTAAAAATTTCTACTAAAACAGGTTATGTTGTTTATGTTAATGTTGCTGGTCTGTCTACTTTTGATACAAAAAAAGTTTTAAATAAATTTTTATTACAAGGTTCTATTCCTGAGCCAATTCGAATTGCAAAATTATTTGCACGTGCAAAGATAATTAATGAAATAAATTAAGCTTCAGGTTCTAAAACTATTACTGTTCCTCTCATCCATGGATGTGGTTCACAATGATAGAAATATTCACCAGGCATGGTAAAAGTAAAACTAAATTCTCCTCCATCTGGATCTAAGAAATTTGCTCTTCCTGCTTCTTCTTCAAATTCTTCTTCAGCTCCTGAGTCAGCACTTACTGTATGTATTATTGTATCGATGTTTTTCCATATAACACGATTATTAATTCCTAGCTTTACTGTTATTTCTCTTGGAACATAATTTTCCTCTTGATCTTGATTTACTGATCCAATTATTATTTCGATAATTGATTCTTCCGGAGGTTCTAACCATTCTTGTGGTACCTCTACTTCAGCATTTGCTATTGGCATGTAAATAAATTGATAATATCCGAGCGCTGCTAGACTTGCAACTAATAAAATTACTGTTAATGGACCTGCCCACTTTGATACTTGACTCAATAATTAAATTCAAAGTAAAGATGCTTATAAATCTCGCATTTTAAACCCATTTTTGGAATTGAAGAAAATAGATATATATATTCGTTGTCACAAGAATGTTCGATTGACTATAGGGTTGACTATGTTTGTCTGGTGAAACTAAATTAAATGAAGAAAATTCAAAGAACGCAAGTTCTACAGAAAATTCTATAAATGAAAGCGAATCTCCACTAAATACTCACAAACAATCATCAGTTGATTCCTCTTCTGAAAATGTTGTTAAACCTGAATCTGCACCTGTAGTAAAAGATCGTAGAAATTTTCTTAAAACACTTGCCGTTGTTGGTGGTATTTTAGGCTTGACTCCGTTTATTCCATACGGTTCATTTTTCACTTCAACTTTAGGAGGTGTAAAACCTGAACGACAAAGAATTATGAAAAACGATGGTACATTTGCAAATATTGATAACATTGATCCTGATAGCTCAATTGTATTTCCATTTCCAAGAACTGGTGATACCGAATTGGATGCTGAACCATTTCGCCGTTTTCAATTAATACGTTTAGCTGACTCGCTTGGTGGAACTAATAATGATGTATCTGCTTTTAGGATATACAGTATGGTTTGTGTGCATTTGTGGTGTCTCTGGGACTATATTGAAGGTCGAGAAACTGAAATTAATGGAGAAACAATCATAGGTAATATTGAATGTCCATGCCATGGAAGTAATTACGATGTTAGAAATGGTTTATCTCATGCAGGGCCAGCTATGTTGCAATCTGCACCAAATAACGCATTACCTACACTCCCACTAGAGATTGATGATAAAGGGGATATTTGGGTATTGCCTCCAGATAATTCTTTAGATGATGATGGGGTGATTGGAATGGGCCGTTACGTAAGAGGGGATAAAAATCCTGAATAAAGTAACAGAGATGTGCTATAATTCTTTAGATGAAGAAGGGAAGGTTGGAATTGGCAGCTACGTCTAAGAAAAAAAATCTTATTCTAAAGTTTTGGGATTATACCGTAAATCGTCTTGAACGCACTGTCTTTTTAGGTCTGAGATTCACTCTTCCTAAAAAATATCTCAGTCCCATGGGGTACAGTGGCATGTTGACTTTTGCTTTATTCTTATTACTCGGATTGACTGGTGCATTCTTGATGCTATTTTATGTCCCTGGTATTGAAGGTGCATGGGATAGTGTTGCATTTATTGATGAAGAAATCCCATATGGTTTTGCAATTAGAAATCTCCATTATCATGCATCTAATGCGATGGTCTTTATGGCAGTCTTACATTTGTATTATCAATATTTCAGTGGTAGGTATAAAATAAAAAATGAAATGATTTGGGTTACTGGAGTAATTCTTGGTGTAATAACTATATTGGAAGCATTTACTGGTTATAATCTTCTCTTTAATGATCGTGCTGAATTAGCAATAAGCATTGGTGTATCGTTAACTGTTTTTAGCCCTATTATAGGTCCTCAATTAGCTACGTTAATATGGGGACAAGGATTCTCTGATTTTCTTCTACGACTTTATGCTCTACACGTGTTTATAATCCCAATCGTTATGGGAATATTGATGTTTGTACACTTTCCAAGATTCGTAGTATTTGATCTTCCTATGTGGTCTGCTCTAACTGGATTAATTTTTATAACTGGTGGGATATTCCCTGTCGAAATGGGAGTGAAATTTGACCCTAGTCATCCGCCTGGTATAACTGTTCCTGAATGGTATCTCACTGGGTTATATGCTTTCATTCGTACTGGATTTGATAAATTTATTACTGGAGGTCTTTTACCTGCATTATTAATTGTAATGTTCCTATTTGTTCCATTTATTGATCATAGTAGAAAAATTAGTTGGAAAGATAGGCCTTTCTTTACTGCGATAGGCATTGCAAGTATTAGTCAAATTTTTGTTACAACTGTTTGGGGATTTTATGTTGATCCTGATGTATCGAAAACTCTAACTCAAAGGTTGTTTATTGAACCTATTCCTATGTATAGTATTATGTTAATTGGAGTTGTATTTAGCTTTGTGTTAGTGTATGGATTCTTAAAAGCGCGTTCTACCTTTGCAAGTCCTAAAAGAACTTTCTCGAAACCTCGACCAATAATTCTTAATACTACTTGGACGTCAATTGTTATTATTTCATTAGTTGCCTTTGAAGTATTACTCAATGGTATGGCTTTAATGGCATATCAAAGTGGCTATTGGGCTCTTGCACTTTTTGAAACAGGATGTATTTTTATTGTCTTTGCCATATTGGCTCATGTTTATCGATCCTATAACCCTAAAGCTGATACGATTAAAGCCGCTAGTCCTTCTCCGTCGCCCACAACACCCGTTCCTACTGTGTCTAATGCTTCTGATAGAAAAAGACTAGATTAAATTAAATTAATCCAAGAGATTTTTTTGCTAATTTTGCTCCACTTACCATGTTTTTCAATTTAGCAAAAGATGTTTCCCTACTCCGTGTTCTCAAACCACAATCAGGATTAACATGTATTAAATTTGGATCATCGACTATTTTTACCGCGTATAGTATTCTATCACGAATAATTTCTATTGGTTCTATTTCATTTACATGTACATCCAACACGCCTAATCCAATTTCTTTTTTTTCTCCATATTCTCTAAATGTTTTGAGAAATGAACTATAACCATTTCTTTTTGCATGTTGAACACCTTTACTCCAAGAATCTCTATTAGCAAATTCCAATTCATATTGATGATTCTTCATTTCCAATACATGTGGATACATATCTGAATAATTTCCACTATAACATATATGAACTCCAAATTTTGCATTTATTCCTTTTATTGATTCATTGAAAGAATCTACTACTAGATTTATCTCATCTGGGTGAGTTGTTGCTGCAGGTTCATCAATTTGAATGAAATCAGCTCCTTCTTTTACCAAATCTCTAATCAATGGTCTTATTATTTTCCTTGCTAAGTCGATTGTAAAATCTTCTTTTGATTTATAACATTCATTATAAGACCAATCCGCTAATGTATAAGCTCCTGTTATTGGCAATTTTATCATTTTTCTCGCATTCTTTTTTATAAACATGAATTCATCTAAATGATATGGCCCTTTGTATTTTACTTTCTTTGTACACCTTCCCTTATTGTAATATTTATTATCCCATGATCTAATTTTTCCTGCTAGCGTTATGCCTTCTATTCTTCTTACACTATACTCATACATTTCAACACGTTTTGCCTCTCCATCATATACCACGTCTAATCCTATATCTTCGAACATCTTTAGATTTAGTAATGACATATCGTCTCTTGCAGTTTGCTTTATTTCCTCTGAAATATCTTTATTCTGTAATAATTTTACTAACCATTTTGGTTTTCTTATACTTCCTATTTCTTGGGTTGCAATCGGAAACTTTTTCATATAAACTCTTACTTCTCCTTCATATCTTGTTTAATTAATTTCATTAACTCTATTTTTCTATTAGCAAATGTCTCTGGAATAAATTCAAAATCCCAACTTGGTATTAGTGATATCGATTTTACTCCAAATTGTTTTCTGATTGTTTTCAATTTTTGAATAATTTGTTTTTTCTCTTCCATTTTTGTATTTTTTGCATCTATCAATCCACATGCTAACATCTTATTTATTGGAATAGGATCACATTTGTTAATTTTTGTTGTAATAAAATCTATACCAATGACATCTACAGGAAAATTTACAAATTCATTTATTGTATTTGATATATCTGAACCCCATAAATTCAGACAAGTTGTTACATTAAGATTTTTTGTTACTTTGTTCATTACTTCTTTTACCATATTTAATTGTTCTTTTTCTTGTACTCTTGCCAATGAAGGTGCGTTAAATTGAATTAAATTGACATTATCTTTTATTCGAAGTAATTCCTTTCTAATTATATTCCCAAAGTCTCCAATTAATTCTTCTTCTGATTTATAAAATTCGTTTACTGATAAATCATATAGAGTGAATGGATCTAACACATCTATTTTTATTTTTGTTCGTTTTGGGAATAAATTAAAACAAATATTATTTTTTAATATTTGACCTGATGTTGTAATTTTGTTTGTGATTATTGGTTGACGATAGAAAGTATTGTTCTCATAGTACCTTGTTAATGCTCCCTTTTCTACACCTCTTAGATTATCTGTAAATGGTCTTATATGATCGTCCCAATCAATTAATGGATCTGATATATAATCAAATTTATTTTTTATTTGACGTTTAATCAGTTTTCTTTTTTCATTTTCATATAATTGTTGAAGAGTTTTATCCTGTCTTCTAGTAGCTTCGATTAATGTTTCGCTACGAGAATATATTCCTGAAATCCAATTTTGTATCAATTCTTATTTACTTTCTTTAAATGCGGTTAATTAAAAATATTTCCTATGAAATTATTTTAATTTAAATAAATCACTTCTAGTTATTATTCCTATGATTTTTGCTTTATTCATAACAATAACTGCGTCAAAGAATTCTAATATTTGATATAATAATTCTATGGGTGTATTTTTGTCTACTGTTGGAAATGATGACTCCATGACATTTTCGATTATTTTTTTAAAAGCTTCTTCTGATGAACCTGACTCAGAAAGAACACGTAGAATTGTTTTTTCTGATAAACTTCCTATTACTTCTTCTCCGTCAAAAACAGGTAATTGCGAAACATTTTTTTTCTGAATTATTCGTGCAGCTTCTTTTAGTGTAGATTTTGATTGAATTTTATATACTGATTTTGATGCTATATCTCCACACGTTCTTGATTTTCTCCTTTCTTGTTTTTGGAGCGTTTCAATTAATATTTTGACTTTGGAATATGACGGTTCAATTTGTTTTGATTCAAGTCTATTAATTAATGATTGATTTATTCCAGATAATTCTGATAACTCTGCCTGCGTTAAACCCAATTGTTTTCTTAATCTGGCTATATCGTCTATATCGAACATACAATATTACAGACTTGCTTTAAACATATATTTTTTGGATAAAAGATAAACTATAGTTTTTATTAACAATAATCACAAAAAATGAAATCAGTTATTCTAGCAGGAGGAAAAGGGAAGAGATTAAGACCATTAACTGATGATAAACCTAAACCCATGGTGAACATTTTAGGTTCTCCTATTATTGAATGGCAAATATTATGGCTTAAATCCTGTGGAATTCAAGAAATTGTACTTTGTACAGGTTATAGACAAGAATCCATTATGGATTACATTGGAGATGGCAGTAAATTTGGAGTAAAAATTGATTATTCTATTGAGGAAGAACCACTTGGAACTGCTGGCGCATTACGAAATGCACAGAAGAGTCTTCAGGATGAAAAAAATTTTTTGACAATTAATGGTGATATTATGACTGATATTGTTCCAGATGAATTAATACATCAAACTATTACGCCAATTATCACAACTATGGCAGTTGTACCTTTACAAAGCCCATTTGGAATTGTTGAAATAGACGATCATAATTTAATTAAAACATTTTCTGAAAAACCAATATTAAGAGACTGTTGGATTAACGCAGGAATTTATTGCATTTCATCTCAAATTTTCAATTTTCTTCCAGAATCTGGAAGTCTGGAGTCTGATGTATTTCCTAAACTTGCATCAAATAATCAATTGTTTTCAATTAAATATTCAGATAACAAATGGCGTTCTATTGATAATCATAAAGATATTGACGAAGCAAATAAAGAATTCAAAAAATTTCATTAATCATTTTTTTGACCTATAGTGATTAATTTTATCTTTGTAAAATTTTTTCTATTTAATATGCCTCTTCCATCGAATACAATTGTTTTTGCCTTCGAATTTTTTACAACAAATTCATCGTTCAGCTTGTTATATTGATTATGGTTTGTTGCTACTATTATGATATCTACATTTCTAATTGCTTTTTTTAAATTTTTAGTAACTTTTACTGACTTTGGAAGTAATGAATCATTATCAAAAAATGGATCATGCACGGTTACTTTAATATCATTTGCTAGCAACTCATTAACTAGATCATAAGTTGGTGACAATCTTTTATCTGGAATATCTCCACGAAATGCAAGTCCTAAAATAGCTGCTTTTTTCTTTTTGTTCGTTTGTTTTAATTCTTTAAGTATTCTATTTACACAATGTGCAGGCATTGCTTCGTTGATTTCTCTACTTATTGAGGCTAAATTTAGATTTATTCCTCTATTTTTTGCAGTTTGTAATAATAAATGTGGATAAATTGGAATGCAATATCCTCCTACTCCAATTCCTGCTTTATGTAGATTACTAAATGGTTGTGAATTTGCAGCATTTCTAATTTCCCAAATATCAATTCCTTCTTTTTCACATAATATTGCTATTTGATTTACCAGTGCAATATTCACATCTCTATAAAGTCCCTCTATTAATTTTTCTGCTTCGGCAGCTTTTGTCGATGTCATAACTATGGGATTTTTACTAGATATCATTCCAAAAATTTTTTTAGCAATTTTTAAACTTTTTTTACCAACACCTGATATAATTGCTGGATAGTTATTTTCAATATCTGCAATTGCTTGACCTATTGCTATACGTTCTGGTGAATAAATATAAAAAAAATCTTCATTAACCTTCATTTTTGTTTTACTTTCCATTCTTTTTATCAATTGATTTGATGTTCCTATTGGAACTGTTGGAGTCATTATGATTATATCGTTTCTATTTAGATTAATTGTAATATCGTCTATTACTGAATACACATTACTTAAATCTGCAATATGATTTTTGATACCTACCGGAACTGATACTATTTTTATTTGTGATTTTTTTGCCGCTAATTTAATATTTCTGGTACCAAACAATTTTTTATTATTTACTGCTTCTATGAATGCTTCTTTAGCTTTTGGTTCTGTATTTGCTATCTTTTTATCATTTATTGAATTTACAATTTTATTATTTTTATCTACTGCTATTACTGTTGCGCCTGCTCTAAGCCACACTGATGTTATTGCAGTTCCTACAAATCCGATCCCATACACTGATATGATTTTTTTCCCTGTTCTGATGTCTTTTGGAAGATCTTCTATTTCTTCTGTTTTCACAAAGTATCTATCGATACATTTTACTTAAGGTTTAGAATAATTTCATTCTTGAAAATATGTGTATTTATATTATTATTAATTAATTCTTATGAATTTTTTCCTGAGTTATTTTTCAAATTATACTATTAAATATTTATTTCGATGCACTATGAATATGAAAGACGAATCTAAACATAATACTATTTTGATAGTTTTACCTTATGGAATTGGTTGGAAATCTATTATAAATGATGATATTCTCAAATCAATATCTAATTTTGGATTTCGAATTGTAATTCTTGCCGAGGATAATATGATTAATTCATCAGACCCTAACATAATTGTTCGACCTCTGATAAAATATCAAAGAAGTCGATTTGAAATCGCATTTGGTTTACTACGCAATTATGTTTTCGCTGACGACGATAAAAATCACTCTGAAACATTAAAATTAAAAATTTCTCAATTTAATAATCAACATCCCGTTTTATCGCTTTTCAGAAAATTCATTGGCAAATCGTTATCAAAAAGTAATATTATTAATTCATTATTTGCATGGATTGATTCGACTCTGTTTTTGGATAATAATTATAAAGAAATCTTTGATACATATAATCCGCAAGTTATTTTTGTCACATATCCTTTTTCGTTTTATACATATCCTGTCGTTCGTCGTGGTAAAAAAATGAATATTCCGATGATTGCATATGTTCCTAGTTGGGATAATTTAACGTCAAAATGGGAAGTTCCAGTTAAGTTTGATCAATTAATAGTTTGGAATAAAATAATGCAAAATGAAGCAATAGAATTTCTGAATTATAAATCATCACAAGTTAAAATTTGTGGTGTTCCTCAATTTGATTTACATCATGATAATTCATTGATTCGAGATAGAAAAAAATTCATTCAATCATTTGGTGGTAATCCTGATAAAAATATTATTGTCTATGCGACAGGAACTAAACAGTTATCTGATATTGAACCAAATATTGTAGAAATAATCCAGACTGCTATTGAAGAAAATAAATTACATAAGCCGTGTCAGTTGTTATTACGTGTTCATCCACGTCGTAGTACTTCTGATTTCCAGAATGTTATAGAAAAACCTGATGTATTTCTTCAAATTCCTGGCAAATCATCTAATGAATTTATAGATTCTGGATATCACTGGAAATCTGATATAGAAGATTATGGACTTCTAAGTAATACTCTTTTTCATTCGGATGTTATGATTAATATTGCTTCTACTATAACTATTGAATCGTGTATCTTTGACACACCTGTGATTAATATTGCATTTGATACTGACCAAGATATTAATTCTTTCAAGTCTGTTAAAAGACATTTTCAATATTCTCATTATATGCATTTATTGAATTCTAATGGCGTTAAAATTGCTCGATCGTCTAAAGAATTATTAACTAATATTAATGATTATCTTGACAACCCAGGTTTAGATTTCGATGGACGCGCTCGAATTGTAGAATCTCAATGCTATAAAATTGATGGACAATCTTCTGAACGCCTGCTAAAATATATAGTTGATTTTGTTAATGAGAAAATAGATTATAATAGATAATTTGAGTGTATGTGTATTGATAGATATTGAAAGACTTTTTGTAAACCGTGATTATACTATTGCAAAAGCTCTTGAACTCATAAATAAAGCACCTCATTATAATTTACCATCTGGGATTGCTATTGTTGTAGATGATTCTAATTCCTTGTTGGGTGTAATTACTGATGGTGATATAAGACGTGCATTACTACACGGTTCTAATCTCGATGGTAAAATTAATTCAATAATGAATACTAATCCTATTACTCTAAACAATAATTTATCATCTCAGGAAAAAAGTGTTATGTTGAATAAAAAACTCACTGAACTGTATAAAAATAAAACCCATAAAACTAATATTAAAAATATTTTAATTCTTGATAATAAAAATCAAGTTATTGATATTATCGATTATTCGGACGTAATTAATAAAAATAACCTGAAATCAATCTCAGTTATTGGTCTTGGATATGTTGGACTAACATTAGCTGTTTCTTTAGCTAATGTAGGTTTTAAGGTCATTGGAATCGATTCCGATAAAGACATTATAGAAAAATTAAATGACGGTTTGCCACATATACATGAAGTTGGATTGGATTCATTACTTAAATTCCATCTTGGAAAAAATTTAATTATTCAATCTAATTCTGAATCGGTATCTGCGGACATTCATATATTGTGTGTTCAAACTCCAATAGATGATAATAATGAACCTATTACTCAATATTTAGAAAAAGCCACTGAATACATAGCAAAAAATATATCTAAAAATGATCTTGTAATAGTTCGATCTACTGTTCCTATTGGGACAACGCGTAATATTGTCATGCCTATATTGAAAAATATATCTGGTTTATCCCCTGGACAAGATTTCAATTTAGCTTGTGCTCCTGAGCGTACTGTTGCTGGACAAGCGCTTAAGGAAATTAGAGAACTCCCGCAGATTGTTGCAGGCCTTGATTCCTTTAGTTCTGATTTAGCAACTAGTATATTCAAAAAACTTACTCATACCATTGTAAATGTTGAACATCTAGAAGAAGCGGAATTGATTAAATTAATGGATAATACTTTTCGTGATCTTACTTTTGCTTATTCTAATCAAATTGCTCAAATTGCTGATAAATATGATCTCGATACATCAAAAATAATCCAAGCTGCTAATGAAGGTTATCCCCGTAATCGTATTCCTAAACCTAGTCCAGGTGTTGGTGGTGTGTGTTTAAAAAAAGATCCCTATCTCTTAATATCTAGCTCCAAGAAAAAAGGATATGTTCCAAAACTTACAGAAACAGCACGTTATATCAACGAAAATATGTCAAGTTATATAATTTCAAAAATTGAACGTTTCTCCAAAATTTCTGGTAAGGATTTATCTCAAATGAAAATATTTGTTATTGGTTTTGCCTTTAAAGGAAATCCTGAAACTTCTGATACTAGACAATCATCTACTCTTGACGTTACAAATAATCTTAGTCAGCTCACCAAGAATATATTTGGATATGATCCAGTCTTGAATCAAAATGATTTGTTACAATTTAATGTAATTCCAGTTGATCTTGAAACCGGTTTCAAAGATGCTGATTGTATATTGATTATGAATAATCATGTATCCTATTCAAATTTTGATATTTATCATCTTCTATCTAAAACTAATAAACCATCTTTATTTTTTGACGGTTGGGGTATTTTTGGTAAAAAAATGATTCAAAAAATTGATCATATCACATATGAAACTATATGATTAAATATCTTTGACAATATTTTTTAATTTTATTATGTTGTTTTTCAGATCATTATCTGAATATTTATGACGAGTTTTATGCGCCTCGATAATGAGATGAGGCATCTCTTTATCTTGGGACACATGTTTTATTATCTCTTTTATTGGTATGTTTCCATCTCCAATTAACATGTGAAGATCCTCTGTACCATCATTGTCATTTAGATGCATTTCATAGACCCTGTCTTTCAATACATCGATCATTTTTTTTATATAATTATTGTCTTTTATCCTCTTTTCTGTGTAATATAAATGTCCTACGTTCAATATTATTCCAATTCCTGTTGGGAGATTCTTGAAATCATTAACACGTGAAAACATATATCTTCTTTCAGGTCTATAATTGAAATTCTCAATACTTAATTGAATGTCATTTTTCGCATAGTCTTTTAATTCTTTTAATGATTCATTTGAATTATTGTACGCTTCTTCATAACTAACTTGGGCATGTGCTGTTAACGGTGCAAATTCTTTTAATTGCGTTAATATTTTTGTTGCATAGCCTCCATGAAATGATACATTTTTTGCCTCTATATCTTTAGCAAAATCTATGTTATTTTTTATACATTTCATACTGGCATCTCTTATTTTTTCATCAGAACTAGCAATATTAATATAAAAATCATCAGATGGCAACCAAATACTTTGATGAATTGTGAATATTACTCCAGATTCTTTTCTAAATCTATTGAGAGTTTTGATTAATTTATTATATTCCATATTCGATTTTCCTGCTCCTATTTGGATATATGGAGTTATCCCGCATTCAGAAAAAATATTAATCAATTTTTCAATTTTAATTTCTATTGATTTATCACCATAACCATAGAAAGATGTTGAAGTACCAATCATATGCTAAATATATCATTTGCAGGCTTATATTTTAGCAATATAATTCTAGATTATATTGGCCAAAATCATTGCTGAATTATGCCAAAATCATAACGGAAATATAGACTTATTGAAAGAAATGATATGGAGTGCTGCAGATTGTGGTGCAACTCATGCAAAAATTCAAACAATATACTCTGCAGATTTAACTTTTCGTGAAAGGTTTGAAGATGGAGTGACTGATAATAGCGGTGTTGTAACTTCTATAACACGTCCATATTCTCCAGAGTTTGCAAGATTACAAAAACTTGATCTAAGTGTTGATGTTCATTCTCAGTTTATTGATGAATGTAATGCAGCAGGCATTATACCTTTAACTACAATTTTTAATCGAAGTAGATTAAAATTAATTCTTGATTTAGGATTTAAAGAAATAAAAATTGCTAGTTATGATTGTGCAAGCTTTCCCTTAATTAAGGATCTAAAGAATAAATTTGAAAAAATATATGTTTCAACTGGTGCTACTCACGATCATGAAATTGAAACAACAGCTGACATATTAAATGATCAAAATTTCTTCTTTTTACATTGTGTAACTATATATCCAACTCCTATTGACAAATTAAATCTTAATCGTATTAATTATCTAAGACATTTTACTAATCAAGTTGGTTTTAGTGATCATACTCAATCTGATCTTACTGGTCTTGACGCTGATATTGTTGCATTGTGGAAGGGTGCAAATATTATAGAACGACATTTCACTATACTTGATGCTTCGCAGACCAAAGACGGTCCTGTTTCCATCAATCCTGAAAAACTTAAAAATCTTGTTGAATATTCTACAATGAAAAATGATGAACTTTATGAACACGTTAAACAAATTCATAATTATGAAATAATGCTTGGTTCTGAATCTCATACACTTAGCGATGAAGAACTCTTAAATCGAGATTATTATCGAGGTAGATTTGCATCAATAATAAATGGAAGAACTATATATAATTGGGAAGAAGTTAATTTATGACACAGAAGAGAGTTTTAGGTATAATTCCTGCTCGAGGCGGTTCAAAAACTATTAAGAGAAAAAATTTAGTTCCAATTCTTAATCGACCTCTGATCTCATATACTATTTCTGAAGGATTGAAATCTACATTACTGTCAAATGTAGTGGTTTCTTCAGAAGATCAAGAAATTATTGACGTATCTAAATTATATGGTGCTTCTGTTCCATTTATACGCCCTGAACCATTAAGCCAAGATGATTCATTGGCAATTGATGTATTGATTCATGCTGTAAAAGAAATTGAAAAACAAGAGAAATCAACATATGACATAATTGTAATGCTTCAACCTACTACTCCTTTACGTACTTGTCAGGATATTGATGATTGTATAAATAAATTAATTGATACTAATGCTGATTCAGTTATTAGTGTGGTTGATGTTGGTGGAATACATCCCCACCGAATGAAAACTATAATCGATGGACAATTGCTTGATTATACTGATGAAGGAATAGAAAATACTCCCAGACAAACACTTCCTCCTGTTTATATTAGAAATGGTGCAATTTATGCTACAAAACGTGATGTAATTGTAAATTCAAAGTCAATTAAAGGTAGTAAAAGCATTGCACATGTGATGCCTTCTGAACGTTCTGTCAATATTGATGAATATGCTGATCTTAAATTAGCCGAATTACTTATGCCGGATTCTACAGTAAATCATGTTAAAGAAATTAATTCTATTTCCATACCTTGGAAATCTTGGTATGGGAATGATTTACTTAGTCTTACTTTTCCTCCAGAATGGAATGTGAATGTTTCCCAAATGAATGACGCACAAGAAATTCCAGACAATTATATTCAACAATCTATATTAAATCCATTAAATACTGATAAACTGTCAATTCAAACAAAAAATTGCAAATCAATATGTATTACAGTTGACGATCTTACTAAACCTACAGAAGCTTTTCGTATTATTCCGTTCATTCTTCAAGAATTACATAATGCAGGTATTAATGATGGCGATATCTACTTTATTGTCAGTACAGGGACTCATCGTTCTCTTACATTTACCGAACTTTGTAAAAAACTTGGTAAAAATATAGTCGATAATTATAAGATATATTGTCATAACGCATATCAGAATAATAAATTTCTTGGAACTACCTCTAGTGGAACTCCTGTGTATATTGATAATTTGTTTCTTCAAGCTGATTTCAAAATTGGTATTGGCACATTAATGCCTCATCCTTATGCAGGATTTAGTGGTGGTGGAAAAATTGTAATGCCTGGACTAGCGGGCATTGAGTCAATTGACGTAAATCACAGACCTGTTAATAAATCTCTTCAAGGTAAAATTGGACAAGTTGAAGATAACAGTAGACGTGATGATATAGAAGAAGCTTCTAAAATGGCAGGATTGGATTTCATAGTTAATACTATTTCCAATTCTCTCGGAAAAACCGCAGGTGTTTTCTCTGGCAATCCTAAAAATGTATTTCTTAGTGCATCTAAAGAAGCATCGAAAATCTATGCTACAAAAGTTTCATATAATGTAGATGTTGGAATTTTTAATGCATTCCCTCGAGATACATGGTTCTTATTGGCATTAAATTCCCTGAATATATGGGGTTCTAGAGATTCTGATAAAGAAATTGTTCGCAGAGGCGGCAGTATAGTTGTAGTCACTGCGTCATCAGAAGGCATTGGTGAACATGGGCTTGTTGGCACGGGTATGCTTCATCATATAAGACGAGACAAACATGGAACATTTGGTGGACCATTGCAAGATCGACACCTAATATTCTATTGCCCTACTGTTAATCAGCGTTATATCCATGATCATTATCCAGATGATGTTAGGGTGTTTAATACATGGAATTCTGTTATTGATGAATTACGTAAACATCATCCTAACAATCCTGAAACTGTTGTCTTCCCAAATAGTTCGTTACAAATTGATTCTAATTTAATTAATTAGATAGTTCTTGAAGGCATTTTTCTAGTTTCTTTGTAAATACGTCCCAACTAAAGTTGTTTACAACTCTTTCTCTTGCCATTATTCCCATATCTGTTCTTTTTTCTTTATCTTCTAATAAATTAATAATTTTCTCTTCCCATAGTGTAATGTTATCTTCTAATACATAGCCTGTTTTTTCGTGTTGAATAGTTTCTTTTGGACCTCCTTTTGAAAATGCTATTACTGGTTTTCCACAGGACATTGCTTCTATTGGCGCTATTCCAAAATGTTCTTCAATTGGCGTATATAAGAAAATTATACATTTCTTATAGAGTTCTATCAAATTTTTATCTGACACGTCAATTTTTATTTCAATGAATTTCTCAAGTTTTAACTCTCTTATTTTATTTTCTAATGATTGAATATACCACTCAAAACCAATTTGCTTGGTCCCTGCAATGATTAGCTTTATGTCTTTTCTCGATTTTGTTATATTGTTTATTATATCTATTGCAAATTCTAAATTCTTTCCAGGCATGATTCTGTTTACTGTTAAAATAAAATTCTCTTCAATATTGCTAAATGAAAATCTCTCTGTATCTACTCCAGGAAATAATATTGTACTACTTCTTTGAAACGTTCTTTTTATTACATTACTAGTAAATTGTGAATTACATAATATTCTATCTGTCTTTTGAAATCCTTTTTTTTCAGCTCTGTCTATTGGCACATGCAATATTTTTCTAACAATGTCTCCATTATTCACAAGTAATTGTTCTGGATGATGACAGTAAATCATTGATGGATTGTATTCGCTTGCTAAATAATAATTCGAACTAAAAATATACAAATCAGGATTAAACTCTTTTCTACATTTTTCAATCATCTTCCTACTCTCGCGATATGCAGTTAATCCTCTAAATCGTCCAAAAAAATCTCTTTTACCATCAAAAGATATTAAATTTTCTTTTTCAAATTCCTTAAATGCCTTATTTTCATCATAGATTGAAGTAAAATATGCTATATCATGGCCTATTTCTTTCATGGCATTTCCCATACCTAAAACTAATCGTTGAGCACCTGTTCGCATTGATAAATCATAGTGTATTATTGCAATTTTCATAATTATTTCTACCTGTTGTATATTTCTAATAATTTTTTAGTTACTTTCAGCCTATCGTGTTTTTCTAGTATAAATTTTCTATTTTTCTTTGCTTCATTTTTTCGATTTTTGTAATTTAAAATATTAGTTGCTCTTTCAATGACATTTTCTTTATGTCGAAAATCTATCGTGACTAATCCGCATGACATTGCTTCTAAACATGCTTTGCTAAAAGATGATACGCCTTTTGTATGGATTCTATCTATGTAAATTTGATATTTTGTTAATGTTTTTTGAAATTCTAGATATGAAAAAGGCCTTCTATCATAAACATCTACTTTTACATTGTTCTTTTCAAGAAAATCAATTACTTCTTTCGGCACTTTTTCATACCATGAATCAAAACCTATTGCTCTGACTTCTTTTTGCTCTATCGTTTTAGGCGAAAACCTTTTTACATCGACTGGATTTGGTAAATATTCTGCATCTCTTCTTATTTGTTTTGCTAATGTAAGCATTTCTGGAGTTGATACTAATACCGTCCGTGCAGATTTTATATTGCCTTCTATTATCGTTTTCCATCTTGTCAAATCTTTACTTTCTTTTTTAAATTGTTCATCTAATAATCCAAATAAATCCGTTCCATGACAATGTAACACATTTATTTTTTTCCCTAATAATCTAACACAAAATGCATCTTGCAACGCATAATTTACATGAATTATTCCCGTTGCTTTAATTGCATTAATAACAGGACTAAATATTTTTCCATACACTGAATATATAAAATTTGATTTTGCATTAGGACCGGCAAAATTTCTTGGAAGATAAAGCACATCTTTATCTAATTCTCTAAGACCTTCTGCAATTTCATAACCTACCCATGCGGCATCATTAATTATTGTTATTTTCTTTTTCAGTTTATTGTTCATTGTTTTGTAATTGTTGATATTATTTATAATATCTGTCAAATTCATCTCTGAATTTATATTTATTCTAGTAATTTTTTAAACCATGAAATAGTAATTTCAAGTCCTTGGTTAATTGAATATTTAGGTTTCCAATCAAGTAATTTTTCTGTTTTACTACAATCTGCCTCTAATTGTTCTAAATCTGCAGCACGTTCTTTTTCATGACGAATATTAGATGATGATCCTGATATCTTGATAATTTTATTTGCAAGTTCTAATATTCCTGTTTGAATACCCGTGCCTATATTAAATATTTGCCCATGCGATTTTTTCCTTTCATTCATTACTTTAACATATGCTCCTACTGCGTCTTTTACATACATTAAATCTCTTGTCTGCATTCCATTTCCATGAATTCGTATTTCTTCATTTTTTATTGCTCTGGTTATAAATTCTGGTACTACTGCTGGATATCCTCTGTAAGTATTACTTTGATTTTCTCCATAGGTGTTGAAATTCCTAATTATTGCAACTGGATAATCATACCATTCATTTAGTACCATACAATGTTTCTCTGCAGCTAATTTTGTAGCTGCATAAACACTACGAGGCCTGCATGGATGATTAATATCCATTGGAGTATAAATTGGATTTCCGTAAACTTCTGGGGAAGATGCATATATTAAAAATGGTTTACATTTTGTTTTTAACAATTCTTGACACAATTTGAATGTTCCAATTTCATTTAATTCAAAATATTCCATTGGTTTATTCATTGATTCTGGAATTGACACTAATGATGCTAAATGAATTATACAGTCTATATTATACGCATCAATTTTTTCTGCGGTTAGATCTCTAAAATCCATATTTAAATTTGAAAATCTTTCTTTTAGTCCACTTTTATCTTGCACAACATTGAAGGGTTCTATAGGAAAATCTTTTAGTCGGTGAAGGTTGTCGACTCCTATTATTTCTACATTTTTTTCTTGTAATAACGCATCTATGAGATGTGAACCGTAAAATCCTGATGATCCTGTTACTAAAACTTTCATTTCATTTTCCTTGTCTATCGATAATAAATTATTCCATGATTATACAATAAATCTGTGACATTCATATGCTTCAGCATATTTGACACCTATTTCACTACCTCTTAACTCTGCTATTTTTTCAATTATACTTGGTGTTCTTGGATGGTTTTTACTTCTTATTTGTGATGAATACAAAGACAATGCTTTTTGCTTAGTTTTTAGATTTTTGGTTATATCTATAAAGAAATTAGGATGAAATCTTTTTCTTGTCCAATTTGTCTCAGGTTGTTCATATGATAATACAATTTGCGCAATGTTTTTTTCTGAATCTTTTACTGGCCTGCACGCTGTAAAACTTGCTTTTGCCACTGCTACATGATCCTGATTTGTAGAACCTATAAATGGAATACAAATCATGTTGGGTTTTGTTGTAGATATAGAAACTTCCCCTTTTTCAATTATATTGATTAAATTTTTTTGCGGAACTTTGTCTAGTTTTAAATGATATTTGTCTCCAACTAATGCTAAATTAAATGAATTTACTTTTAGATATTTCATCACTTTGTTCATTTCTTTTATTCTTTTTTCAGTATGGCTATAACCTCCATATTGTTTAATATCCCCAACAGTAAAGCATAGAACGTGCACTTTGCCTCCTTCTGCTTTTACTCTTGATATCAGTCCTCCGCATCCCAATACTTCATCATCAGGATGTGGTGCAATAATCAATACTACTAGATTTTTATAACTAACTGTCATTCTTACTTCTTTGCCGTTATTCCCATCACAATTTTTTTTGTAATAAACTTTCCCTCTTTTTTGAATATATTTGTTATTGCATTTTCAAATTCGTTCTGTACTTCCTGTTCAAATAAAGTGTACGATTTCCAATATTTTAATAATGCTTCCTTATTTGGAAATGTAATTGGATTTTCAAAAATTTCTATATTGACTTCACTGAATACTGATTTGAAATAAGGTAATGCTTTAGTCTCAATGAAATTATTATGTATGACATATTCATTTGGAAGTCTTCCAAACACCTCATGAATATCAGTTAATTCTAAATTGTTTCCTTTTATTGGTCCACAAACAAAACATTTTCCATTGTTCTTTAGTTTATTATGAATGTCTTTTATTGTTCTCTTATAATTAGTAGAATAATATAATCCAAAACAACAGAAAATTAAATCAAAATACTTATCTTTGAAATCTGTGTCTATATTTTCCATTTTTCCCTGTTTTAGAATGATGTTTTTAGTTTTCTTTGTATATGTGTTGACCTCGTTTAGCAGTTCTTCTGATATATCCAAGCCTGTTATTGAACCTGAATCATCAATTATTTTACTAATTGGAATTAATTGTTTACCATTTCCACATGCAATATCTAACACATGATCGTGTTTCTGAACGTCTAGAATGGGAATTATCCAATCATTTATTTCATATTTAGCAAAATTTGCATGAGTAGATATCCTATTATTTAATGCCTCTACTGAATTTTGTGCTTTTCCCAATGCAACTCACTTTTGATACTAATCTTATTCTAAATTAAATCATTATTATAGTTAAGATTTCGTTATTAATGCCTTGAGTTTTGTTATTATAGTGGTTTTATCCGCATCAATAATATATTTGCCTAGTCTTGGTCCTTTATCACTACCTAATAATATTCGATAAATTAATTGAAAGAATAATCTTGGTTTTATATTGTTCTTCTTTGCTATATCAAATACCTCACTCTGAATTATTTCGGGATCTGAATTCTTTTCCAATAATGAAATCAATTGTAATAATGCACTCTTCTCACTTTCATTTAGCTTAACATCCGTTATATCATAAGATTTAAAATCTCTCGACCAATTTATCCCTAAGTTAATTCTTTCTATAATATTCTCATCTATTTCTTTTATATACTGATATTCAACAAGTTTTTTTAATACATATTCCTGTGAATTATTCTCAGGTGCAATTTCTGCTAATTCTATTAATAATCTATAAGGAAGATGCACTGCCATTTTTTCTGGTGGATTCAGATGATGTATATATTCATACAGACCTTTTGTTCTGACAGTTTTTTCTTTGTTTTCTAGTATTGTTTTGTCGAAATACACTTTTTCAATTACATCTATTTCATCCATATATGTTGGAATGTCTTTAACTGATAAAGACCTTGATCCTGTAATTCTTTTAAACATTAATAATAATAGAGATGAAGCAGTTCCATATTGCAGCCATTTTTGTGGCGTTAAAACATTTCCTATAGATTTTGAAATTTTCTTACCTGATTTATCGAGAAACATTTCATATCTTATATGATATGGATGCGAAAAGTTTAGAATATTATCTGAAACCCAGTCATTTATTTTAACAGAATCTTCTATATCTTTACCATACGCTTCAAATTTTATATCAAACGCTGACCAACGTGCTGCAAATTCTGTTTTCCAACTTAACTTTCCTTTTCCATCACGAATATCTAATTGCCCTTCATAATTACATCCATTGATCCATTTTTTTCCAATTTCTGCCCCACTACATTTATAATATAAAGTATTTTTTTTACTGTCAAATGATATGGGAATATTGACATATATTTTTCCACAATTCTTACAGATTGGATAATAAGGTAATGTATTCTTAAATTTTGTTTGTCCTGTTATTTCTGAAATTTTTGAACCAATCTTTTCTGCATGACTTAAAATTTTTGCAATTTGCTCATTTAATATTCCTTCTTTGTATGCCTTTGCAGCACTTTGGAATTCATATTCAATGTTTAGTTTTTCTAATCCGTCAAGAAGTAATGAACTCATATGTTCGCCATATGAATTATGACATTCAAATGGATCAACAATAGATGATACCGGTTTACAGATTTCTTCATTTAGACTTTTGGGAAATCCTTCTGGGACTTTCCTTAGGCCGTCCATATCATCAGAATATGCAATGAGATTGCATTGATAACCTTGATCGTTTAATGATAATTTTATACCATATGCTCTAACTGCATCTCCTAAACTTCCTATATGTGGTATGCCTGAAGCACCGAGTCCACTTTCTACATTTATATTCTCAGTAGGTCTTTCTAATTCCAATTCTCTTTTTATTATATCCTTTCCGATTTTATCTATCCAAGTTCCTCTACCGATGACGTTCATGTTTATTTCACATAATAATTACTGAAAATTTTGTTTATTATTGAATCTACTTTTTATCAAGTTAACACGTTTGCTTCTTGTAATCTTTTTTTCATTTGCTAATCCCATGTAGAATATTACCAAACCAATTATAAAAATAATAACGGCAAACCCGCTGTACTGAGATTCTAATCTAATATTGATCGAATTTTGAATAATTTTATCTGGATCTTTATTATGAACAACTACATTTACTTTTTCCATTTTTGGATCTAATATTCTAGTAAATGTTCCAGTTAAATTATATCTTTCAACAATTGGGTTCCAATCTCTACATTCAATTGGTCCATTGTGTGATGCTCCGCAACCTCTAAACAACTTTAAATTTTCTTCATCAAATATATAGAAATCAATATAATGACCTTCTGATATTATTTTTCCTTCGAAGTCGTATTCAGGTTCCTTTAAACTATTTATAAGTTCTAACTTATAATTAGCGAATGGCAATGGATAAGTTGTTACATTCGCATAATATGTTATAAAACTCGCTTTTGGAATATTATCAAATTCAGACAAAACAGTAACTGAAGAACTTGCAAATAATGAAACCCCTAACACAGTAATAAGAAAACCTATAATTGCAATTCTATTATCCAATTAGCCCACTTTTAATACATTTATAATATATTTAATAAAATATTCATAAGAATATCTTTAATTCAATTATTTTAAATTACCTTNTNCTTCCCCTTCTTGATTCCCAACGTTGACCTGGATTTCGTTCAAATATTACTCTGTTACGATAAGCTCTTTTTCCCTTCACACGTGGATTCAAACTTATTCTTTTTTTAGCTTCTAATTTAGGTGTTTGACCTCTTACTTTTCCAGCTTTTGTTAAAGAACCATGAGTTGGCATAGATTATTTGTAATTTCAAACCTTTAAAAATTTACTGTTTTTTCTCAAATACATTGACTAAAACATTGCGAACCTTTAAGAATGTTTATTAGTTATTTTCTATAATTTGGAATGTAAATTATTATTAACCGAAGCTGGAATTATAATTTTAAATAAGAATGATGAATTGTTATATTCTAAACGATTTCCAATTGATCAAGAATTAAAATATTATTCTGATTTTAAAACTGGAAAAACATCTGATCTTTATGAACAATTACTCATTGANTTGAATGATATTGATATTNCACTTCTTCAAACAGATCAATCGAATTTAATATCTCTCTTAAAATCATCTAATGTTAATTTTNAAATCCAATATTCTATAATCGACTTTACTGATTTAATTTCATTATTTATTCAATCTGATTTTTTTTCTAATGAAACAGATATTAAAAACTTTCTTCATGATTTTTCCTTGCAATATTCTAAACAAAATATTAAAAATATATCTGGCAGAGAAGATCTTCAAATTATTGAAGGGGTTAATTCCCTCGACGAGGTGGATAAAACCGTAAATATATTAATTGCTCGTTTAACTGAATGGTATGGATTGCATTTTCCTGAGCTATCTAANCTAGTTAAAGATTCAAATAATTATTTACAAATTCTTTCTTTAGGTCTTGAACGTGAGTCTCTAAATGAGGAACATTTGCAAAATTTTAATTTTTCCAAAAATAAAATTAATGCATTTCTTAAAGCAATTAATGAATCCAAAGGCGGNAACATTAATCAAAAAGATCTTATTATTATCTCTCTTTTAGCAGAAAATACTTTACAACTAGCTAAAGTTAGAGATAAGATTGCTAATTACGTTAAGAGCAATATGAATCGAATTGCACCAAATTTAAGTACAGTAGCTGGTGATACTATTGGTGCTCGTTTAATTGCTAAAGTTGGTGGTATTGAAAAATTAGCTCGACAGTCTTCAAGTACAATTCAACTTCTTGGTGCTGAAAAAGCTTTATTTCGTTCATTACGTACAGGTGCTAGACCGCCTAAACATGGACTAATATTCCAACATGATCAAATTCATTCTGCTCCCAAATGGCAGCGTGGAAAAATAGCAAGAGCATTGGCAGGTAAAATTGCCATTGCAGTACGAATAGATGCCTTTCGAGGTGAAAAAGCTAATAATATTGAATCCTTATTTCATGACAGATTAATCGAAATTAAAACTAAATATAAAGAACCAATAATTAAAAAATATAAAGAACCAATATTAAAATTAAAGAAAAAAGAATTTAANAAGTCAAATATTATGCGAATACGAAAAAAGAAAATTCGAGGTAAGAAAAGTGGAAAAAGACGTTAAACTTCCTGATAATACTAATTGGTTCATGATTGATGGAACGCCAAAATTTGGAACAAAAAATTTTGTACCAGGTAATCGCGTTTATGGTGAACAATTACATAGTGATTCAAACGATGAATATAGGATTTGGGATCCTCATCGAAGTAAATTAGCTGCATCGTTATTGAAAGGAATTGGTCCAATTCCTTTTTATGAAGGCGCAAATATTCTTTATTTGGGCACCTCTACAGGAACCACTGCAAGCCATATTTCGGATATTATCTCTGAATCAGGTATTTTATTTTGTGTTGAAATATCACAACGTGTTTCTCGAGATTTTATAGATAATGTTGCATCTTTACGCTCTAATATTATTACAATAATTGCAGATGCAAGAGATCATAATAGTTATACCTCTATTTTTAAAATGATTGATTGTGTTTATTGTGATATTGCACAACCTGATCAAACATTAATTGCCATTAAAAATTGCAAGCAATTTTTAAAGCGAAAAGGAACATTGATGCTCGTTATTAAACCTCGTAGTATTGATGTTACAAAATCTCCTGACCAAGTGTGCGCGGAGGAAATTCTTAAATTAGAACAAAATGGTTTTACTATTTTAAATACAGTTGATTTATTTCCTTTTGATAAAGACCACGCAATGGTCATAGCTACTCTCATTTGATTATTTGTAAATAATAATTTATTCATTGCAGATTTTATCCCATGTTTTCCATGATTTACGCGTAAAATTCGGGTGATTGCGATTTTTTAAAGTCCAAGTCTTCAAAAATAACCTAGTTTTGTTATCTGAAGGATACCCGCTGCCTATTAAACCATAACGCCTTTGTAATTTATATATTTCTTTATCACGAATATATTTTGCTAAAATAGATGCAGCTGATACTATTGTATAAATCTCATCTGCTTTATGCAGTGAGTATATTTTTACTTTTTTTTCTGTAAAACTTTTAATTTTTATTTTAAATCGTTTTGGTTTAACATCACATGAATCTATAAAAGCTATATCACTATTTAATTTTTTTAATATTGAAGCCATTGCATAAGCTTCTAATTCATTTAATCCCACTATATTTTCCGTTCGAAAACTCGATTTGTCCTTTTTGATTCTTTTTCTTAACATAACTACATGATCAATTTTTTTTGGTGAAAGTTTTCGTATTGAATATTTATCTGCTTTTCGAATTATGATCTTTGCAAATCTCTCTCTATTTTTTCGTGTAAGTTTTTTTGAATCCTTAATTCCTATTTTTTTAAATTCTTTAANGGTTTCTTTATTTGCACATACACCAGCTACTACTAAAGGGCCAATTATTGAACCTCTTCCTGCCTCATCAATACCTGTTATGTTCAATTTTATCATCTAAATTATTAATTATTTCAGTTAAAAGTGGTTTTTTTCTATTATTTCTATTTTCTTTTGTTAAATTGATTATTTTTGAATTTGATGCATTAAGTATTTTATTAATAATTGGATGCTTGAATTTTGACTGCACCGTGCAAATAAATGGCTTATTGCAATTTAGTAATAATTCTATTGATTCACAAAAATCTAAACTATATAATTCCATTGGCCCTATTTCATCGCATATTATGATATCTGAATATTCTCTTGCTGAATTTATTGCTGTGATTCCTACATTGGATAGATCTGTTAAATTAATTCTATATTTTCCAAATCTCGGACCTAATTTTCCATTAATTGTTGCTAATGTGCCTGTTTTTCCTGTCGATATATCTACAATTTGAAATCCTGTTCTTTTACCATTTATTTTTATATTTCTTTTTAAAATTCCGCCTAATTTGTATCCTGATTCCGATAAAGAATTAACTATATAATTGATTAATTTTGATTTACCACTTCCAGGTCTTCCTGTGATTACCCATATAGGCTGTATCATTATTGACTAAAGAATTCTACTGAATTTAAGTCACTATTAACATTTACTATACGAATTGTCCATAAATATTTTATTCATGCAGTTATTACTAATACTGTTTGGAAACTAAAGATAATCCTAATATTACGCAAATAAATACAAAAATCAATGAATTATTAGATTCTAGAGATAATATGATATTACAATTAAAATCTATACATCAAAAAAAAATAGGTATTCGGGCTGAGATTGTTAATATTACTTCAAAACTAGCTGTAGATAAAGCTGAACTTGAACCATTATACAAACAAATTAATTCTCTACGTAGTAAAAGATTTACTATAATTACAAACATAAGAAAAATAAGAACTCGAATACGTTCTCTTAATAACGCTTTCCAAGAGTTTGATAGATCATCGAAACAAATACGTTCTTCTGAACGTCACTTTCGTTTAAAAGAAAATTATAACGTTCTATCTAAAAAATTAACTGCAATAGAATGGAAATTACAAACTCAAAGACTCACACGAGAAGAAGAAAAACAATTAATTGAATATATTAAAGTTCTGGAAATAAAACTTAGTCATTGGAAGAAAGTTGATTCAAATAAAAAAGAATTACATGGTCTTTTTACTGAAATTAAGCAAATGAGTTCTAAACTAGACGCACTCGATTCTTCTCATAATTCCATTAAGGTTTCATTTGCAAATAAAAAAGAGACATTTGATGAACAATTAACAACCAGAGAACAATTATTTCTTGATTTGGAAAATTATAGTGAAACAGTACTCGATTTAGATAAAGCATTAGATAAATCTGATTATGAAATTAATTTATTAAAAAATGAACGTAAACGTATCTTAAAATCTATGAAAGAATTTACCAAATCAGGTATTATTGCAAAAAAGAAAGTTACTCTTGAAAAGGAAAAAATTAAAGCAAAAAAGAAACTCGAATTAGGCGAGTCTCTTTCATTTAATGAATTAAAATTAGCTTTTGATGAAGATGATGACTATCTCAAATAAACATAAAAAAATATCTTCTAAAGTTCTTATTTTATGTATTGATCGTGATGACGATCTTGGTATTAAAACTCCAATAAGAACTCCTGTTATTGGTCTAAAAAATTGTCAAAACGCCGCTATAAAATTAGCGTTATCTGATCCTGAAGAAGCAGATGCCAATGCAATTTTTGCCGCCATAAAAACATATAATGAATTGATTAAAAAAGGCAAACAATGTGAAATTTGTATCGTTACTGGATTAAATTCCGGTGGACATCAATCTGATGAAAAAATTCGAAATGAAATTATTACTGTCGTAGATAAGACTCGATCAAAGTCAGCAATAATTGTTTCAGATGGGGCCGATGAAATGTATTTATTACCTGTTATTCACGAATTAATTCCAATTATCTCAATTCAGCGTATAATTATCAAGCACAGTGGCGCTCTTGAAGAAACTTATTCTGTATTAGGTAAATATTTGAAAATGCTTATTTTTGAAAAACGATTTTCAAAAATTGCTTTAGGCGTTCCTGGAATAATTTTTCTGTCATGGGCCTTTCTTGGCGTATTTGATTTATTGAATCAAGCAATTACTGTAACTCTTGGAATTTTAGGTCTTGCACTCATAATTCGTGGATTTGATTTAGATCGTTTAACTATGGACTTGCCCAAGTTACAATTATCTTCTTACGTAAGACTCTTTTCAATAATAGGTGGTTTTTTAGTAATAATTGTTGGCACGTTATTTGGACTTTCAAATATAGTTACTAGTGGGGCATTTTCTCAAATATTTTCTAATCCCTCTAACTTTTTTTCTTCTATTCCTGAATTAATTGGCTTGTTTACTTCAACTTCATTGGTTTTTATTTGGACTGGATTCGGCTTATTTATTGCTGGTGGAATGCTGTCTAATTGGATAACAAATAAAAATCGTCGAGTAATTCGTGGTGCTGTGGTGTTGTTTACATTGCTGTTTCTTTATTTTCCTATTCAACAATTTGCATATATACTGATTGGTCAAGGTAATATGTTTACTTTTATTTCATCTTTAGTATTTGGACTTGCAGCAACTTTTCTTACTGTTATTTTTCTGTATCAACGATATATTAATTATCCTAAGAAAAGACGTAGGTAGGTAACATTATTGTTTAGCATATTGAATTATCTTGGAATATACAAATTTTATGAGAATTATCTAAAACGACAAATTAATTTGTATGATTCTCCTGGTCATATCGCTATTATTCTTGATGGAAATAGACGTTGGGCTAGGTCTAGATTAATGCCTGTTTGGATGGGACATTTAGAAGGTGCAAATATAGTTACTGATTTGCTCGATTGGTGTAATGAATTAAATATTAAAATTATAACACTTTATGCTTTGTCTTCGGAAAACCTTCAACGTCCAGATGATGAAGTTAAAAAAATTTTAGATATAATATCAGATAAACTTTCTGAATTGATTAATGAACCTAAAATTGATCTATATGAAGTTAATGTAAGAGGTATTGGCAATCTTCATTTATTACCATTAGATATTCAAGATAAAATTACTTTGATAGAAGAAAAAACTAAACATTATAATAGGCATTTTTTTAATTTAGCCCTAGCTTACGGTGGGAGATTTGAAATAATCGAAGCAGTTAAAAATGTTGCATTGCAAGTACAAAATGGCTTAGATCCTAATAGTATTGATCAAAATATGATAGAAAATTATTTATCTACATCTCATCTTCCAAATCCTGAACCTGATTTAGTTATTAGAACTTCTGGGGAGGAAAGATTGAGTGGGTTTTTACTTTGGCAAAGTGCTTATAGTGAATTAGTATTTCTCGATGTTTATTGGCCTGATTTCCGTAAAATTGATTTAATGCGTGCTATTCGAACATATCAAAAAAGAGCTCGAAGATTTGGAAAATAGGTTGGTTTAATGTGACGGTTACTGTAGTTGTTGGTGGGTTTTATGGTGATGAAGGTAAAGGTAAGATTGTAGCTTATTTATCTCTTTCTGACTCTCATTCTCTCGCAGTCAGAGGCGGTGTTGGTCCCAATGCCGGTCATACAGTGATTTACGAAAATCAAGTATTGAAATTGCGTATGCTACCAAGTGCAGTTGTTAACAAATCTACTCGGTTATTGATAGGTCCTGGTGTGTTAGTTGATCCTACTGTTACACTTAATGAAGCCACAAAATACAATGCACTTGATAGATTAGTGATAGATCGTAGTTGTGGAATTATAGAACAGCATCATATTAATTCAGATAGATCGGGTTTTTTGTCTTCTAAAGTTGGTAGTACTGGAAGTGGAACTGGCCCAGCTAATGCAGAAAGGGTTCTCCGAACTGCTAAATTGGCTAAAGATCTGGATCTATTCAAAGATTATCTTGATGACATTCCGGGTATTATTAATTCTCAGATTGAAAATGGTAATGATGTTCTAGTTGAAGGAACTCAGGGTACTTTTCTTTCATTATATTTTGGTAATTATCCATTTGTCACATCTAAAGATGTTACAGCATCTGCAATTTGTTCAGATGTGGGATTGGGCCCTAAAAAGGTTGACGATGTAATAGTCATATTCAAATCATATGTGACTAGAGTTGGCGAAGGACCCTTCGCTGGAGAAATAACTGAATCAGAAATTCAAAAACTTGGTTGGAGTGAGACTGGAACTGTAACTGGACGAACGCGACGTGCAGCGCCATTTGATTTCAATCTTGCACGACGTTCTATTATGTTGAATTCTGCTACTAGTATTGCCATTACTAAACTTGATATTTTATTTCCAAGTGCAACAGGGATGAGAAAATATGATGAATTATCTTCAGATGCTAAGGCATTTATTGAAAATATAGAAAATGAACTACATACAAGTGTTAGTTTAATTGGCACTGGGCCTGAAGTTTATGATACTATAGATCGTAGGTTATAAACATGGTAACATTTTCTAACAAATTAAAGAAAATTGCCGAAAAAAAACAAACTCGAATAATTTTATCTTTAGATTTAACCTGCCGTAACGATGAACTTTTAAAGAAATCCAAAGTTCTTATCGCTAATACTGCGAATCATATTTGCGCCGTTAAAATTAATTATCATTTATTACTGCCTTTATCTTTTAACACTTTGAAAAATCTTATTTCTATAATACATAAAAATAACCTTCTAGTTATTGCAGATATTAAATTAAATGATATTTCTTCAACAAATTTAGTTGCAATAAACTATTTATGGAAAATGGGATTTGATGCTATAATTGTTAATCCTTTTGTTGGATTCAAAGATGGTTTGGATCTTCTTTTAAACAGTTCTAGAAATAAAAACAAGGGTGTAATATTTCTCGTATATATGAGTCATATTGGTGCAAAAGATGGTTATGGACTTGAAATCTTCAAAAATGGTAAAAAAAATAAATTATATTACGAATTTGCACAACGAGCATTAAATTGGAAAGCTGATGGCATGATTATTGGAGGTAATAATAACAAAATTATTACTGAAATATTAAAATCTACTAAACATAAAATCGATATATTCTCTCCAGGTATAGGTTATCAAGGCGGAAATGAAATTGATGCTATAAAATCTGGAGTTGATTATCTAATTATTGGAAGAACTATAATAAATTCTAAAAATCCTTCTTCTATTTTAGAACGTATATCTCTTAATTCTTGGAATGCCTCTATAAAACAAAACCTATCATAGTTTTTTTTAATTAATAATCTTCAATCGATTTTTTGCCTCTTTTAGAACCTGTAGTGAACTTTCATACGTTAATGTTTTTATCATATCGCTAAATGAAAGCCATTTATACCCTATATGTTCAATTGATATTGTGATTTTTTTCGTATTTGTTTCTGCAAGATAATAAAAAACTTTTTTATTTATTTTCGTTTGTTTTCTATAATATGAATATTGTACTTCTTTATTGAATCCGTTAATTATCTTTAGATCTTGAATACCTGTTTCTTCTCTGGTCTCTCGAATTATTGTCTCTTGATGCGTTTCTCCTTTTTCAATATTTCCCTTAACAAAATCCCAATGACCTGATGGATAATTCAAAATTAAAAACATTAATTCATTTGTTTTTAAAAAAATAACAGCGCCAGCAGACCTTTCTTCCATACTTTGCTTTAACCATGATTCCTTAAAATATTTCTTTTAATATTGCATTTCCTAGTTTTTTTGTCGAAGCAAGTATATATGAGACTCGATTTTTTGAAAATAAATTAATTTTTTTGTTGTTTTCTAGAAATTTTACGTATGCACCTGAAGATTTTGCAATAAAAATGGATGGCAGACAATCAAAAGTTCTTAATTGTTTTGATGGCGCTATATACGCGTCAAGGTTTCCTGTTGCAACAAATACATTTTCTAAAATGGCAGATCCTAATATTCTTTGACTTTTAGTTTTTTGAAAAATAGATTGCATATTTTTATATGATTTTATTGCATTATTTGATCTAATATTCAAATCTATTCCTATACTAGCTAAGTTTAGTTCTGTTATCTTACTTGGTTTAATTAATTTATTATTCTTTGTAGATTGATTTTTATTCGCCAAATAAATATCCCCCGTTAATATATTGCTTACACCTGCAGCAATAATATCTGAAAAATTTTCTCCTTGGGCAATAGCAATTGCTGAACTGAAGAATGGAATCTTTTTAACAGCATTTAAACTTCCGTCTAATGGATCTATTAGTATAATTGGCTCATTGGATTTTCCATGAGATATTCCTGATTCTTCAGAAATAATTGAACAATTGGGAATGTATTCACGAATAAATGATGATATTGCTTCTTCTGCAACTATGTCAATTTGATATTGATTATCTCCAAAAGCCCCCTTTCCTAGTTCTTTTTGACGTTGATAGTTATAGCTATTAATAATTAATTTATTTGATTTATTTAATACATTTTCAATAATTTTAGTGTAATTCACTGATATTCATGACATGTTGATGTAAAAAAAAGTTCCTTTACTTTTTGTTTTAATTATTTATTTTTAAATATGACCTATGAAAAAGCAAAACATGAGTTTCTTGAATTTATTGATGGGAACAGAGAACGTTAATATCATTGTAAATTTTCTGTAAATTCAAATAATTCATTTAATGCTGTGAATGCTATTGCTACATCTTTTATGTTTACTACTATAATTGTGTCAGTGAAACAACTAACTGTATCTTCTATATTTATTTGTCTTTTTGCAACTTGCCCATAGATTGCAAAGACGACTCCTGGGACATTTATAACTCCTATCGGGCTATTTACTATGATCGCAGCTAAATTTCTTGTATTTTCTAAGACTTCTCTATCGTTAAACCTTCTTGTCAATTCTTTTCTGAATTTTTCTGAATAAATTAATGTTAATGCTGAAGTTCCTTCAGAAATCTGTATGAATTCTTCTTTGTTATCTATTATTGCACTTCGAATCTTTTCCTGGTTACGTTGATTTTTTATGACAGATAATTTACATACTCCTGTTTTTACATTTATGTTACTTTTCGATATAATTTTGATAATTTCGTTATTTATTGAATTATATTTTGGTGTTATTCTCTTAATTGCAGTTATTATTGCTTCTTCATTAACACTTGTTTTACTAATTTTTTCAATTTTTGGTCTTAGTAATCGTGCCACTCCGCTTATATTTACATAATTTCTTGTAATTGCATCTTGAATGCTCAAGTCTGATTCAATTAAATCTCTTGTGATTTTTGCAATTGATACATTTATCTTATTTTGGTCATTTATAGCCAATAATGGTCTATTATGACCAAAAGATATTAAAACATTTATTTATTTATTTATTATTATGAGTAAAAAGGCTATTCTTGCTTTTTCTGGAGGGTTGGATACTTCTATATCAGTTAGTTGGCTAAAGCAAAAACATAATCTTGACGTGATTACTGCTACGATTGACATTGGACAAGACGAAAACTTTGAAGCAATTGAAAAAAAGGCCTATTCAATTGGCGCATCAAAACATTATACTATTGATGCCAAACAGGAATTTGTCGATAATTATATTTTTTCTGCAATAAAATCAAATGCCTTGTATCAAAATAAATATCCATTAGCTACTGCTTTAGGTAGGCCTCTGATTGCATACAAGCTAGTTGAAATTGCAAATCAAGAAGATACTAAAATTTTCTCTCATGGTTGTACGGGAAAAGGTAATGATCAGGCAAGATTTGACGTAACATTAAGATCTGTTATGCATAATGCTAAAATTATTGCTCCTGTCAGAGATGAGAATATGAGTAGAGATGAAGAAATTCAATACGCCCAAGAAATGAATATATCGATTGAAAAGAAATCTCAATATAGTATTGATGAAAACTTATGGGGAAGATCAATCGAAGGCGGAATTTTAGAGAATTCATTCAAAGAACCTCCAAAAGATATTTACAAATGGGTTAATGCAGACAGTAAATTGGATGATAAATACATTGTAATTGATTTTAATAATGGCGTTCCAATTTCAATTGACGGTATTACTGATTCTATAGAAATGATTACTTATCTTAATAGCACTGCAGGTGAACATGGTATTGGAATCATTGATCATATAGAAGATAGGCTTATGGGAATAAAATCAAGAGAAATATATGAAGCACCTGCTGCTGTAGTACTTATTGAGGCTCATCAAGATTTAGAAAAGTTAGTATTGACTAGAAATGAATTAGAAGTAAAGTCCTTATTGGAACAAAAATGGAGTTGGATGATTTATTCTGGATTATTTGTAGATCCCCTGGTAAAAGCTATTAACTCATTTGTTAATAAAACTCAGGAACGCGTTAATGGTACTGTTAAACTAAAACTTAAGAATGGCTCATTAACTGTCATTGGTAGAAAATCTAATAATTCTATTTACGACCAAAATCTTTCATCATATTCTGCTTCATCTGATTTTAATCAGACCTATTCTAAGGGTTTTATTGAAATTTGGGGGCTTCAGTCTAAATTCAATGAGGGAGAAACAACATGACCAATAATGTTGATATATTGAGAGGTAATAGACTCTCAAAAACCTCAGACTTAGCTTCTTCTTTCATTAGTTCTGTAAATGATGATTTACCGCTTATTGAACCTGTTAAAAAAATCAATATTGCTCATATGATTATGCTAGTAAAACAAAATGTACTTGATAAAAAAACTGCTAATAAATGCATTAAAACTTTAAAATTAATTGACGATTCGTTTAAACTAAATTCTAGTCTTGAGGACGTTCATATGAATGTAGAATCATTTGTAATTAGTCGTCTTGGTAATGAAATTGGCGGTCAGCTTAATCTTGCAAAGAGCAGAAATGATCAAGTTGCAACTGCAATAAGAATGATATCTCGTACATCAATCTTAAGCATATTAACAAATATTCATGAATTACAAAAAGTTATTCTTAATCTATCAAAAACACATACTGATTATTTAATGCCATCTTTTACTCATCTTCAACACGCGCAAATTATAACACTTTCACATAATCTTCTTGCGCATTATGACTCATTATCTAGAGATGTAGAAAGATTTCAAGAAACATATTATAGAGTTAATAAATCTCCACAAGGTTCTGGCGCAATTGCTTCTGTAATTATTGATGTTGACAGAGATTATATTGCTAAATTACTTGGTTTTAATGGCATTATAGAAAATTCAATTGATGCTACCACTACTCGTGATTTCTGTATTGAATTAATGTCAAATCTTACGTTGTTAATGTTGAATATAGAAAAGATTGTCAATGAATTGGTTCTATGGAGTACATCTGAATTCTCATATGTTGAAATTTCTGATGAATTCAGTTCAACTAGTAGTATCATGCCTCAAAAAAAGAATCCTGTTATTGCAGAATTGATAAGATCAAAATCTTCTATAATTATTGGTGATCTTGTTGCATCAATTGGAATAATCAAGTCTCTAACTCTTGGATATAGCATCGATATACAAGATTTAACGCCTAGATTATGGAATTCTATAAATAAATCGTTGTCATCAGTTCATCTATTAACTATAATGCTGTCTACCTGTAAATTTAACAAGGAATCTATGTTTAAAAATCTCGATGATACTATGATAGCTGCTGATTTAGCCAATTACATGGCATCTAATTACAATATATCTTTCAGACAATCACATCATATTGTAGGTACATTATCCAAACAAGCATTGGTTACGGATCATCCATTGTCATATATAGTAAAAAATAACCTTATTAAAACGACAAAGAAAATAACTGGTAAAACAATTAAGGTAACATCTGATGAAATTGATTCAATTTTTAATTATAGTAAAAATGTTAATTCAAAAACTACAAAAGGTTCACCTTCTAATTCGGAAACCAATAGGATGATTAAACTAAGACAAGTACAACTTACTAATTCATCTAAATTCATTACAAAAGAACAAAATTCACTTAATAAATCTGAAATTCTACTTGAAAAATCTATAAATAATCTTTCAGGAGGTGGAAATTAATGGAGCAGAAATGTCAAGATTGCGATGCGACAATGAAGATTCTAGATGACGTTGTAGTTGGAGAAATTATAAGTTGTCCTGATTGCGGTAACGAATTTGAAGTTAGCAAAATCGATTCAAATAATGTTACATTATCGCCTGCAGAATCAGTTGGAGAAGATTGGGGAGAATAATATGAATAATCGTATTAGTATTATTTATGATCGTGTGCGTTGGGAAGAAAAAGAAATTTTCAAAGCACTAGAACATAAAAATATTCAATTTAGTAAGTTTGATGCAAAAACACTTGTATTACATAGTGATGATTCTGTTCAATCTATTCAAGACGTATATGGAAACTCGATATTACAAAGGTGTATAAGTCATTATCGTGGAATGCTGATTGCTCATTATCTCGAATCAAAGAATTGTTCTGTCGTGAATAATTCTAGCACTAGTAGAACTTGTGGTAATAAATTTCTTTCTACATTGGCGTTTGAAAAAGCAGGCATTGCTACTCCGCTTACTCTATTTAGTTTTTCAGACAAATCAGCCGTAAATTCTGTCGCTTCGTTAGGGTATCCATCTGTACTCAAACCTATTGTTGGTAGTTGGGGTCGAGGAGTGGTAAAATTAAATGATATGGATTCTGCAAAAGCATTAATTGAAATGAGATACAATGATGATGGTTTGTTATCGAAAATATTTTATATTCAACAACATGTGAACAGGCCTCCTAGAGATATTAGAACTGTTGTTGTAGGGAATGAAGTTCTTGGTGCTGAATATCGTTATTCATCAAATGATGATTGGAGGACTAATCTCTCACTTGGAGCAAAAATTGAAAACTGTCCTATGACAAAAGAATTAGAAGATGTTGTTATAAAAGCATCAGAATCTGTTGGTGGTGGAATTCTTGGTGTTGATTTAATGGAAAGTGACGATGGCCTGCTGGTTCATGAAATAAATAATAATGTTGAATTCAAAGGCATCTCTAAATTTACAAATGATAATATAGCACATAAAATTGTAGATTATATTGACACTGTTTCAAAAAGGTAATATGAAATGAAAGTTGGAATAATTGGCGCATCAGGTTTTGTCGGTGGAGAATTATTAAGATTATTGATAAATCATTCTCAAGTTGAACTGACGATAGCTACATCTCGTACTTACAAAGGTCAATTTTTATATAAAATTCATCCTAATCTTAAAGGATTTACTGATCTAAAATTCTCATCATTTGATAACTCGAAGGTCTTAGATAATTGTGATTTAGTTTTTACTGCTGCCCCTCACGGCAGCTCTTTTGAATTTATGAATCAACTTGCTAACACAGGGGTAAAAATTATTGATATGAGTGCAGATTATAGACTTGATAATTCTCTTTCATATGATAAATGGTATGGATTCGCTCATCCTTATCCTGATTTATTAAAAAAATTTACTTTTGGCCTTCCAGAAATAAATAGAGAATCAATAAAATCAAGTAATTATGTATCCACTCCTGGTTGCACTGCATTGACTTCTATTTTAGCATTAGCTCCGCTTGTTAATACGAATATAATTGATAATAATGATATAATTATTGACGCAAAAGTTGGTTCTTCTGGCGCTGGAGTTAAACCTACCATTGCATCTCATCATGCTAATAGATATGGAGTGATTAGACTATACAAACCATACGCACATCGTCATACTGCTGAGATTGATCAAGAACTTTCCAAATTATCCGACACTCGTGTAACTGCTTCTTTATCCGTTCATTCCGTAAATCTAGTGCGTGGTATATTGTGTACTTCTTATGCCCATATTAAAAACGCAATTAACGAAGTCGATATATGGAAAAACTTTAGACAATTTTATTCTGATTCTCCATTTATCAGGTTCATAAGAGACAAAAAAGGCCTATATAGATATCCTGATCCAAAAATACTTATTGGTTCAAATTTCTGTGATATTGGATTTGCATACGATAAATCTGCTTCTAGACTTATTGTAATTTCATCTTCTGATAATCTTATTAAAGGAGCTGCAGGTACTGCGATTCAAAATATGAATTTGATGTCAAATTTTGAAGAAACTGAAAGTCTCTGGACTCCTGGTATTCACCCATTGTGATTTTTATGGTTACAATAATAAAAATCGGAGGTAGTCTGCATAGTAAAGGATTAACTGAAAACTTATTCGAAGATATTAAGATTTTTTTAAAAAAAGAACCTTTAGTTTTAGTTCATGGTGGAGGAAATACTGTTACAGAAATTGCAGAAAATCTTGGAAAGAAACAGGAATTTATTGTATCTCCTTCAGGTGTTAAAAGTAGATATACTGACAAAGAAACTGCATCAATTTTTATGATGGTTATGTGTGGAAAAATAAATAAAGAAATTGTTATATCGTTACAAAAATTAGGTATTAATGCCGTTGGCCTTGGTGGAATTGATTCTAATCTCTTAAATGCTAAACGCAAAAAAAAATTACTAATAATTGACGAAAGAAAGAGAAAACTTGCCATTGATGGTGGCTATACTGGAAAAATCTATAGTGTTAACACTGATTTATTAAATAACCTTCTTGATTCTGGTTATTTACCCGTTATTTCTCCAGTGGCTTTAAGTGATGAATTTGAAATATTGAATGTAAATGGAGATAGAGCCGCATCAAATATTGCTAGTCATCTAAATGCTACTCGTGTAATCTTTCTTACTGATGTTGATGGTATATTTCTTGATAATAAATTATTATCTAAATTAACTTTGAATGAGGCTAAAGAACTTCTTCCAAATCTAGGTTTTGGCATGGAACAAAAACTAATTTCATGTATCGAGTCATTAGAAAACGGCGTGAAAGAAGGAATTATAGCATCTGGAAATTCAATAAATCCTATATCAAATGCTTTTAAACATTCTAATTGTACTGTGATTTCCAATGAATAGTGAAGAAATAATTCATTTTGAAGATACTTTACTATCTCCTGTTTATCAAAAATTTCCTATCGTTCTTGAAAAAGGTAGTGGCTGTTATGTATGGGACTTGGATGGTAAAAAATATCTTGATCTAATGGGAGGGTATGGGGTTTCATTAGTTGGACATTCAAATGACAAAGTTGTTGAAGCTATTTATAATCAGGCTACTAAGCTCACTAGTTGCCATGGTTCTTTTTATAACGAACAAAGATCTAAAACCGTACAAAAACTTCATAAAATAACCCCGAAACATCTTGATAATATCTATTTATGTAATAGTGGCACAGAAGCAATAGAAGCAGCATTAAAATTATGTAAAAAAAACTCTACTAATAAAATCATATCTATGAGTGGTTCATATCATGGTAAAACAATTGGTTCTCTTTCACTAACTTGGAATCCTAAATATAAGAAATCGTTCAAACCTTTACTTGATAATATTGAATTTATTACATTTGGCAGTATAGAATCCCTTGATCAGATAGACGAAAATACTGGATCTGTATTTCTTGAAGTAATTCAAGGTGAAAGCGGTGTAAAATTTGCCTCAAATGAATATTTTATTAAATTACAAGAACAATGCAATAAAAATAATGTTTTATTGGTTATCGATGAAATTCAAACAGGTCTTGGAAGAACTGGAAAAATGTGGGCTCATGAACATTATGGTCTAAAACCTGATATTTTATGTATTGGAAAAGGATTGGCAGGTGGGTTGCCTGTTGGTGCTATGCTCTATCGAAGTGATTTATCGAATTTTTCTCTAGGAGAACATACAACTACTTTTGGTGGAAATCCATTAACATCGGCTGCCACAAATGCTACTATTGATTATTTATTAAATGAAAATTTAGTTGATAATGCAGAAAAAATTGGCGAAATATTCCTAAACGGTCTTTCTGATTTGATGTCAAAATATGATTTTATTCGTGATGTTCGTGGTCTTGGTCTCATGATTGCTATTGAATCAAGATTTCCAATTAAAGACATTTTATATGACGCATTAAATCATGGATTAATTATGTTGTATTCTGGTAGAAATATACTAAGATTATTACCACCATTAATTTTAACTGAAAATGAAGTGAAAGAATCTTTAGAGATATTATCTACCATATTTCAAAACTATGATAGAGGTAAATTATCAAATGGATGATATAGATCGCCAAATACTTGCTATTTTGATAAAGGATTCTAGAACTAAGAATACTATAATTGCTCAAAAGGTTGGATTGTCTGAAGGTTCAGTAAGGGAACGCATTCAAAAACTCGTTTCTTCTGGAATTGTTACAAAGTATACAATAGATACTAAATATAATGCCCCTGCTGCATTCACATTGATAAAATTAGATAATACTAGATCTTTATCTCAAATTAATTCTGAACTTAAATCAATAAACGAAATCGGTAGCTTGTATTCAATTACTGGTGAATTTGATCTTCTTTTGATTTTCTCAATTGATGATAAAATTTTATTGTTCAAAACTTTGGAAAAAATTCGTCAAATTCCAGGCATTGCAAGTATAGTGACCTCTTCTATTCTTGCTACAATTGATAATAATAAAGATGATTAATAATTAAATACAGTTTAGTGATTGTCTTGTCCAAACAATTTGTTAGTTTACTTGAATCTGCTCTAAGAATATATTCTCCATCTGATTCTGAAAAAGATATTTCTAATTTTCTTTTTAATACAATGAAAGACCTTGGATTCAGTAATATCAGAATTGATTCTGCTGATAATGTTATTGGCGAAATTGGTTCTGGAAATCCTACATTATTATTATGTGGACATATGGATACCGTTCCAGGAGAATTGGATGTTAAATCTAACAATGGAACTTTGTCAGGTCGTGGTGCTGTTGACGCAAAATCCTCTTTAATCTCTATGATATCGGCTGCTTCTAGTTTTTGTAATAATCTTCCTTTAGGTCGTATAATTGTTGCAGCTGTAACAAATGAAGAAGGTAATGGATCTGGAATACGTGAATTTCTTAAAAGTAATATAATGCCTGATTTTGCAATATTTGGCGAACCCAGTGGAATAGAAAAAATTACTATTGGATACAAAGGTCGCTTATCTCTTAAGATTATTTGTAATACTCCTTCTGTTCATGCCAGTGCTCCTTGGATGTCTAAAAATGCTATTGAAGAATTATATTTAATATGGAATGATATTAAGAATAATTTCCCGAATGAACATTCTAATCATTACAAGCAAGTAACTGCTTGCATTACTAAAATTATCGGTGGCAATGCCGATAATGTAATGCCAGGTGTGTGCGAATTGACCTGTGATGTTAGATTCCCGTATAGATATGAATCTAATAAAATATTAGACAAAATTCAGACAATTGTTAATGAAAATAACAATAATAATTCGGATAGTTCTTATTTATTGGAAATCTTGGATTCTACTCCTGCATTTGAGGCTAGTAAATCATCTTTAATTAGTCGAGCACTTGGCAGATCAATAATACATCACTTAGACATAAAACCACAATTTGTACATAAAACCGGCACCGGTGATATGAATGTATTAGGAAACTCTCTACAAATACCAGTTGTAACATATGGCCCTGGAAATCCTCATTTATCACATACTTCTAATGAAAATATATCTATAGATGAATTTCTTATGTCTATTGAAATCTATAAGACTGCAATTACTAATCTAATTCATTTATATGGACAAAATTAAATTTCTAATTGTTAAATAAAAAAAAATTTTATAAATAACTTAAAGATTATATAGATAACTTTTTTTTATTAAACTAGTTAGAACAGATTATGCCGAAATATAAATCCACAACAGACATTATGAAAATTATTGGCAATAAAGACCAAATAAGAAATTTTGGTGTGATTGCCCACGTTGATCATGGAAAAACAACTATGAGTGATAGTTTATTGGCCGGATGTGGAATTATTAGCCCAAGTGTTGCCGGAGAAGCTCTTGTTCTTGATTCTATGGAAATGGAACAAAAAAGAGGTATTACTATTAATTCAGCAAATATTACTTTATATTATGAACAGGATGGTACGCCCTATATATTTAATATGATAGACACCCCTGGACATGTTGATTTTAATTCCAGAGTTTCACGAAGTCTACGTGCAATAGATGGTTCAGTTGTGGTTGCTGATGCTGTAGAAGGTGTTATGACTCAGACTGAAACTGTTACTCGACAATCACTTGAAGAACGTGTACGTCCAGTATTGTATATTAATAAAATTGATCGATTAGTTAAAGAATTGAGGTTGACTCCTGAAAAAATGCAAGAGCATCTTAATGGTGTTATAACTGAGTTTAATGCATTAATTAATTTGTACGCTGAACCAGAGTACAGAGACAAATGGAAAGTAAGTATTCAGGATAGTAGTATTGCTTTTGGTTCTGCTAAAGATAAATGGGGATTTAATTTTTCAACAGCGACAAAAAGTGGTGTGAATTTTAAAACTATTTATGATGCATATAAAGACAATAAACTTGATCAGCTTATTGAACAAGCTCCATTACACGAAGCTATTTTAAGTATGGTTGTTAAACATCATCCTGCTCCTCACATCGCACAAAAATATCGAATTCCTAAAATTTGGCATGGAGATCTTGATAGTGAAGTTGGTAAAGCTCTTCTGAATTGCGATGAAAATGGTCCTACTGTAATGATGATAGTTAATATTAATATTGATCCACATGCGGGTAATGTTGCAACTGGTAGATTATTCTCTGGCACTGTTAAGGACGGTGATGTTGTTAATTTACTCGGCGCAAAAAGAAATGGTAGAATTCAATCTGTAAATATGTTTATGGGAAATCAACGTGAATTAGTTGGACATTTTAGTGCCGGTAATATTCCTGCATTATTGGGTCTTGAACATGCTAGAGCTGGTGAAACTATAAGTTCTACTAAAGGTTTTTCTGAATTTGAATCAATTGCCTATGTTTCTGAACCTGTTGTAACTATAGCTTTAGAACCAAAATTTCCTAAAGACCTTCCAAAATTAGTTGAAGTTTTAAGAAAATTGAATATTGAAGATCCTAGCCTTGTAATAAAAATTAATGAAGAAAGTGGTGAAATGCTTATTTCTGGTATGGGTGTACTTCATTTGGATGTTGCTACGACTTTAATTAAAGATCAAGAACTTGAAATTATTACATCTCCTCCACTAATTAATTATCGTGAAACTATAGTTTCTCAAGCTGGTCCTATTATGGCTAAATCTCCAAATCGACATAATAAATTATTTCTTCGAGTTGAACCATTAAGTTCTGAAGTTATTGATATGATACGTACTGGTAAAATTAATGAATATACGGATAAAAAAGAATTGGCAGAAATTTTAAGAAATGTAGGTTGGGATAAAGAAGAAGCTAAACGGGTTGTTGTTATTGATCCAAAAGGAAATATGTTTGTTGATGCTACGAAAGGTGTTCAATATGTTCAAGAATCAATTGATTCTATACGTTCGGGTTTTGATGATGTAATGTCCAATGGACCATTAGCTTATGAATACTGTCGAGGCATTAAAGCTGTTTTACATCATTATGTACCTCATGAAGATATTGCCCATAGAAGCTTTGCTCAATTAATGCCTGCTACTCGAAGGGCTATATTAGGTTCATTATTGTCTGCTAATCCTACTTTATTAGAACCTATACAAGGAATAGAAGTCAAGGCGCCTTCTGATTTGATTGGTGAGATAGCTGGCGTAATTTCCTCAAAACGTGGAAAAATTGGTGAAATAACACAAAAATCTCATCTTTCAGTTATTCATGGTGAAATTCCAGCTTCAGAAACCTTTGACTTATCTGAATCTATGCGTGGCGCTACTGCAGGTAAGGCAATTTGGTCTCTTCACTTCAAAGAATGGTCTCAAGTTCCGAATTCTATGTTGACTACTGTTATTTCTGACATTCGAAAAAGGCGTGGATTACCAGGCTCATCTCCACCTCCTGCTTCTGACTTTATAGATAAAGATTAATCATTCTTTATTAAAATTTATTTATGACTCAAAACCTATCTGTTAGCTTTTACCATAATAAATTTCACGATCTATCTTTAGATGACTTGTATGATATATTAAAAATACGAAGTCTAGTTTTTAATCATCAACAAAGATTAATTGATGTTTCGAAAGGTGAGTGTATAGAAATTGATGACCAAGATCAACTTTGCACACATTTGATTGGCAGATTATCTGATAATCAGATTGCTGTAACTGCACGATTATTTACTAATAATGCTCCTCTTAGATTAGGACGATTAGCTGTTAATCCTACTTTACAAAAACATGGAATAGGAACACAGCTTATGAATTATCTTGATACAATTATTGAATCTAAACCTATAGAAATGAATGCACAATCTTATCTCATTGATTGGTATTCTAAATTAGGTTGGGTTGTTTCTGGTTCTGAATTTATTGAATGTGGAATGAAGCATATTCGCATGGTTAAAAATTTATGATCAGTTAAATTGTACTAATTTATTAAATTCATTATCTATATCTTCTGGATTGATCTTTAATTCATCTATTATAATTTCACTAAATATTTCTAGTGCTCTTCTTTCTTCTAAGGCACCCACTATTATTGATACTCCACTAGAAACAATACTGATTGTTATTTGCTCATTGTATTTTATTGTAGTCCCTAATTCTCCTTTCCTAATTATCTTAAATTGCCTTCTTTCAATGATCTTGTTTAAATCATTTAAGTTAATATTAAGATCTTTTTTTGGACTAATAATATGAACTGATTTTCCTTCTCTTCCACATATATCTTCTATTAATTTTCTTTTTGTCTCTTTAATTGATAAATCTACATTATTTCCACAAACTTTACATCTATTTTGCTTGATTATTGTAATTTTGTCATAGTCAAGTTTCTTGATATCTGCTAAAAATAATTTATTAGCTAAATTCGGCTCTTTCCCAATTATTATTTTGATAGTTTCTGATACTTGTACGCTGGATATTGTAGTTAATATCGATGGATGCACTCCTTCTGTTCCACATTTCGGCATTTCTTCATCTTTTAATGATGGTTGAAAACATTCTAAACAAGCTGTTTTATTTGGTATTATAGTCGTTACTGACCCAGTCGTTACTATTGCAGATCCAAATATATATGGAATTTTTAATTTAACACATGCTCTATTTATTGTATATCTTGCAGATACTGAATCTAGACCGTCTATTACTACATTTGATCCACTTACTACTTTGTCTACCGTATCGTCATTAATAGATAATGTCAATGGTTCTATATTGACTTGAGGATTTATTTTTTTTAGTCTGTAATACGCCGCTTCTGCTTTTGATAACCCAATATCGTCATCTCCATATAATACTTGTCTGTGTAAATTTGATATTTCAACCACATCTCTATCTACGATTCTAATTTTTCCTATTCCCATTGCAACAAGTTGTTGTGCTATTGGAGATCCAAGTCCTCCTATTCCGACTACTGTTACTGTTGAATTTTTTATTTTCTGCTGACCTTCAAATCCAATTTCATCTAAAACAATTTGTCGTGAGTATCTTTCAATTTCTTTATCTGATAGTTTCATTAAATTATCCTCCGCTCACTGCAGGTAAAAATAAAATCTCATCCTTATCATTTAATTCTGTTGAAAGTTCGTCTAAAAATTTTATATTTTCATCATTAATGTAAATATTTATTACTGGTTTTGGATTGCCGTTTTTATCAAGAATCTTATTTTTAAAACTCTCGCCATATTTCTCCGATAAATTTTTTATTATGTCTTTTACTGTATTTCCTTCTATAAGGAATTCTTTTTCACCATTTGTAGCTGATGACATTACTTGTGGAATCAAAATCTTTACTTTTGTCATTCTTGATTTTTCATCTCTATCGCCTTATGATACTCTGTAATACTTCTCTTTTTGGCTCTACAATTGAGAATTTAGGTGGTTGAGTATATGGTGCTTCTGGTGCCTTTAATCCATTTCCAGTTACATAGCATACTGTGCGTTCATCGGAATTAATTTTTCCTTGATTGACTAATTTTTGAAGTACTGCTATTGAGACTGCTCCACCTGGTTCAGTAAATATTCCTTCTGTGCTGGCAAGTAATCTTATCGCTTCTCTTATTTCATCATTATTTACTTTTTCTCCATATCCTCCTGATTTTTTTACGGTATTTACAGCAAAAATTCCATCTCCTGGTTCTCCTATTGCAAGACTTTTCGCTATAGTGTTGGGTTTTTTTACCGGTTTTATCAAATCACTGTTATTTTGTATTGCATCAACTATTGGAGAACATCCTTCAGGTTGCGCACTGCTTATTTTGATTTTTTCTTCTTTAATTAAATCTAGTTTATTGAATTCTCTAAATCCTCTTTGTATTGCACATAACAATGCCCCGCTTCCTGTTGGTACTATTACATGTTCGGGAGCTACCCATCCCAATTGTTCACAGACTTCGAAAGCCAGTGTTTTAGATCCTTCTACATAATATGTTCTTACATTTACATTTACTATCCCTATGTCATATTCATCTCCTGCATATGATGCTAATCTGTTTGCATCATCATATGTCCCGTTCACTGGTATTATATGCGCACCATAAATTTGCGCCTGAGATATTTTTGCTGATTCAATATCATATGGTATAAAAATATAACATGGTATTCCTGCTCTTGCTGCATGAGCTGCTGTTGCAGATGCTAAATTTCCAGTAGAAGGTGATCCTACTGCCCATAGACCTAATTCTTGACATTTTGATACAGCTACACTTGCAGGTCTGTCTTTAAAAGAAAACGAGGGATTAACTGTGTCATTCTTTATATAGAGTTCTTTTATTCCAATTTTTTCTGCTAATTTCTTTGCCTTATGCAAAGGTGTATATCCTGCACCTATATCCACTATATTTTTCTTATTCTCTATGGGTAACAATTCATTATATCGCCAAAGATTTTTTTCTCGTTCTGAAATAATGTTCTTTGTCAGATTAATTTCATCAAAATTATATATTACATCTAATGGCCCAAAACATTCATCGCAAACATAATTTAGTTCAGCTCGAAATTCTTTTTTACATATACGGCATTGCAATGATTTTACTCTCATAACATTACAAAATATCGTAATGCATAAATAAATATTTCTATACAAAAATTATGTATATATGCATATTATTCCTTGAAATATTTGAAAATAAAATTCATAAATTCTTTATTGAATTCAGAATCAATATTTGATTTTGCAGATTGAAAAAATTCATTTAATGATTCATTTTTCATTGATTTACGATATATTCCAGCTTGGAATATTAATTCTAGTTTGTCTATTTCATGAACAATCTGTGATTCTTTTGTATTGCCATTCTTGAATTCATTCCAAATTTGTATATATCTGTTTTTTAGCTCGTCGGGTAAAGTGGAAAGTATCTTGTACATTGCATTGTTTTCTTCATTTTCTTTCTGAGGATTTTCATTAGGAATTTGATCTCCTATTATAGCTTCACCCAAGTCGTGTAAAAGAGCCATGTAAACCATCTTCTTTGTATCTAATTTTAAATAATCTCCTATAATCATGCTTATCATAGCCGTTGCATAACTATGGTCAGCTACGGATTCTGTTTCCTTTTGATTAGTTTTAATTAACCATCCTTTTCTTTTTCGCTCTTTTAATTTTTCAACAAATATTAGAAAATTTATGAATTTCTGATTAATCATGAAAACCATTTATCCAAACTCTGTGCCCTGTCTGTTTCCGTTTTTTCTAATTCATCTAGTCTGTTTTTTACTCTTTGTTGAGAAAAATCTCTATCTTGACAAAGAAAAGAAATTAATTTCTCTTTTTCTATTTTTTTGTGTATGATGTTATCTGTTTTGATTGAATGAGGTTCTAAGAAAATTTTTCTTATTTCATTAATATCTATTCTTTCTAATTCTTTTTTTATATTTGGAATGTTTTCAATTCTTTCATATTTTCTTATTAGTTTTAAAGCAGTTTTTGGACCTATATTTGTAAACCCATCTGGATTAAAATCAGTTCCAATAAGTATTCCCATATCTATTAATTGATTTCTATTTATTTTATTTTCATTTAAAAATTTATTTAATTCTATCATTTCCGGTTCAACATTGATATATTTACTTGTGTTTTTTATTCGTCTTTTTCCTGTTGTATTGAGATTTCTTACTAATTTCTTTGCTCCAAATAATATAGAATCATAGTCTTGACTTACTGTAACCGATGCAAAATTTATTTCAGTTAAATATGCAGCAGCTGCCTCTCCTTCTGATGGCGCATTTATTACTGGAATTCCCATTAATTCAAGTATTTTTTTACAATCATTTATGATTAGTTCATTGATTTTTACTGTCGAACGCGCATATTTTTTTGCATCTTCAATTTTTCCTTCTTTTAATGCTTGATGATATTTTTGTTCCATTTTTTCTCTGACCTCTCTTCTTTTTTCAATAATGATTTTTTTTAACGTTGAAGGTTTTCCATCTAATACATATATTGGTTTTATATTTGCCATTAAAAGATTAATGTTTCTATAAAATAAGCCTGTTAGGTGACTAGTCACTCTTCCTTTGCTATCCATTAATGGTTCTCCCGATTGACCTCTAATTGTTGTAAGAAATTGATATATTGTATTGAATCCGTCTATCGCAACTACATTTCCAGCTAAATCATTTATTTTTATTTTTTTCGGTGAACTTAAGTCACGTAATTTTATTCCCATTAATTATATTGATTGTAATCTGGTAAATTACCTTTTTTAATTTTTTTTAGATTTTATAATGGTATGTTTTAATATTAACAATAATTATATTCTACTTTTATTACCTTGAATATATGAAAACTGATAAAAAATCAAATTTGGATATGACTCTTGAATCACGACTTGGGTTGCTCTCATTTGATTTGGACGATGATTTTATCACAGTTGATACCGATTTATGTAAATCTTGTGAAAAAAAGCCATGTTTGTATGTATGTCCTTCTAAAGTTTATGATCTTTCTGACGATAATCTTGTTTACAATATAGAAGGTTGCATAGAAATGGGTATGTGTACAATAGTTTGTGATAAACTCGGTAAGGGCGCCATAAAATGGAATTATCCTAAAGGGGGAAAAGGCGTTAATTTTAAATTTGGATAAGTTAAAAATCTATTTTTTTGTATATTATGTAAGTTTAATTCACCTTAAATTTTAATAACCTTAAAATTATTATATGTTTATATCAAGTTGAGATTATGACCAAATCAAAAAAATCTGAAGATCTAGAAAGCATTAAAGATACTA